>JALFBL010000110.1 GCA_022773395.1 Prevotella sp. | reverse complement strand
GTCCCACCTCTTCCCATCCCGAACAGAGAAGTTAAGCCCGCCTGCGCCGATGGTACTGCAATGCAATGCGGGAGAGTAGGTGACCGCCCCCTTTCCCTCCGCGGGTCCCCGGAACGAGCGTTCCGGGGACCCGCGGAGTCGCTTTTTCCCCCCCCCTCCCTGCTCCGTGCCGGGGAGTGCCGCGGGTGCCTGAAAGGCCGCCCCCAGCCGCTGGACTGGAGGGGACGGCGGCCTTTCCCCGGAACTCCGCTTCAGAAGATTCCGGTTCTTATATCAGCTGTGCCAAGATTACACTTTCCTGAAAATGCAATATCCACTCATGTTTTTCGTTAAATAGATATCTATGCAGTGGACAGACAGAATACGACAGGTAAAAATCATTCTGGTTTTGGCGGCTATCGTGATTGCGGTAGCCTCGTTGGTCGTTTCCCACTTCTTGACCCGTGATTTACAGGCAGAGGAACGTAACAAAATGGAGGTCTGGGCTGAAGCGATGAAGGATCTTAGTATTGCTGACGAAAATACCAACCTGAACTTGGTCTTGCAGGTAATCAACAAGAATAACACAATTCCTGTGGTTGTTACTGACTCGAAAGGGAATGCACAAGTCTTCCGTAATGTGGAGTTGGAAGGAAAGAACTATGAGGACAGTTTGAAATATGCCGCTGTGCTTGCTGAAAAAATGAAAAGATCTGGAGGGTACATACGAATCATGCTTGATGAAAAGACAATGGGAGACTATATGGAGGTCTGTTACGACGATTCCCTCATGCTCAAGAGGCTGGAGTATTACCCTTATGTTCAATTGGGCGTGGTGTTGATTTTTGTAGTGGTTGCCATTTTTGCATTACTTACTTCTAAGCGGGCTGAACAAAACAAAGTATGGGTGGGGCTGTCGAAAGAAACTGCCCATCAGTTGGGAACACCTATCAGTAGTTTGATGGCATGGACTGAAATGTTGAAAGAAACTTACCCTGAGGACATGCTCATTCCCGAAATGGATAAGGACGTGAAGCGTTTGGAATTGATTGCCGAGCGTTTTTCAAAGATAGGTTCCCTTCCAGAGCCGGTTCCTTCCAGCATGAATGAAGTTTTGCGTCATGTGGTGGAGTACATGGACCGGCGAACTTCCAATAAGGTGGAGATGATTTGCAGGTTTCCCCGGACGGAAGTCGTTGCCAAGGTCAATGCTTCGCTTTTCGAGTGGGTGGTGGAAAATCTTTGCAAGAATGCCGTGGATGCCATGGGAGGTGCTGGAACTGTCATGCTTACCATGCAGGAAGAGCCTGAGCGTGTGGTCATTGAAGTTTCGGATACGGGTAAGGGCATCAAGAAAAAAGAAATAAGAAATGTTTTTAAACCAGGCTACACCACAAAAAAAAGGGGATGGGGACTGGGTCTTTCCCTGGCAAAGCGCATTGTGGAAGAATATCACGAAGGAAAGATTTATGTGAAGAGTTCGGAAATAGGAAAGGGAACCACGTTCAGAATAGAACTGAAAAAGTGAAGCGGACAGTTCCATAATGTATAAATGTTCCTTTAAAAGACCATATGTTTAGTCTCAATCTATGTGTAAATATTGAAAAAAAATAAATGTTTGTGGCTTATATGAAAAAATATTCGTACCTTTGCAGCCCAAAGCGTGCAGATGCTTGATGTCCGGATTGTGTCTGGAGCGGAAAGTTCTGTGCCGATTGACCATATTGTTTGCAAAACAGTACCGATGTGCAGTTTGGAAAGCTTTAAAATTGATTTGAAGGGATTGGACGAAGGCGTTAGAGTCTTGGAATATCACCTTGTTGATGACTATTTCGAAGCCATTGACGCTCCTGAAGTAAGGAGCGGAGATTTGCACGTGAACGTGTCTGTGCGCAAAACCGCCGACTTGTATGAACTGGAATTCCGTACAGAAGGAACGGTGGCAGTCCCTTGTGATTTGTGTCTTGACGACATGGAGCAACGGATAGAGGCGAAAGACCGCCTTTTGGTGAGATTGGGAAACGAATACTCGGAAGAAGATGATGTCGTGATTGTTGACGAGAATGAAGGTATACTCGATACGTCATGGATTATCTATGAATTTATAGCCTTGGCTATACCCATCAAGCATGTGCATGCACCCGGCAAGTGCAACCCTGCTATGATAGAAGCTCTGGAAGGGCTGTCAACTGACCGAAGCAGTGATGAGGAGTCCACCAAGCCTGTAGATCCCCGATGGAGTGAATTGGAAAAATTAAAAACAATAATTAAAGATTAGAACAAAATGGCACATCCTAAAAGAAGACAGTCGAAGACTCGTAAACTCAAGAGAAGAACTCATGACAAGGCAGTAGTTCCCACGTTGGCAATCTGTCCTAACTGCGGTGCATATCACGTATACCACACGGTTTGTCCTACTTGCGGATATTATAGAGGCAAGATCGCGATTGTAATGGACGAAGTCGCTGAATAATGGATAAAATCAACGCAATAATCACCGGTATTGGCGGATACGTGCCCGATTATGTCCTCAACAATGAGGAATTGTCGAGAATGGTTGATACCAATGATGAGTGGATTATGACGCGTGTCGGCATCAAGGAACGTCGGATTTTGGCCGAAGAAGGATTGGGAACCAGTTATATGGCGCGTAAGGCTGCCAAAGAACTGATGCAGAAGACGGGTGTTGACCCTGATACAATTGATGCGTTAATCGTCACCACCTCTACTGCTGACTATCAGTTCCCGTCAACAGCCAGCATCGTATTGGGCAAGCTTGGATTGAAGAATGCTTTCGCGTTTGACTATTGGGCTGCCTGTTGCGGATTTCTCTACACGTTGGAGTGTGCAGCGGCAATGATTCAAAGTGGCCGTTACAAGAAGATTATCGTTATCGGTGCAGACAAAATGTCTTCGGTGACCGATTATACCGATCGAAGCACTTGTCCGCTTTTTGGAGATGGAGCAGGCGCTGTGTTGCTCGAAGCTACAACAGAGCAGAATATCGGTGTGATGGATTCCTATCTGCGGACTGATGGCAAAGGGCTTCCGTTCTTGCACATGAAGGCGGGAGGCTCTGTGTCCCCATCTTCCCATTTTACTGTCGACCATCGATTGCACTATATCTACCAAGAGGGGCGTACTGTGTTCCGCTATGCGGTGACCAATATGAGTGATGACTGTGCATTGATTGCTGAACGCAATGGCTTGAAGCCCGATGACATTCGGTTCGTGATCCCCCATCAGGCAAATGTCCGGATCATCGAAGCGGTGGCAAAACGGTTAGAACTCCCGATGGAAAAGGTCTTGGTGAACATCGAACACTTTGGAAATACCAGTTCGGCAACCATTCCCTTGGCAATTTGGGAAAACGAGCATCTGCTCAAAAAGGGCGATAACTTGATTCTTACTGCATTTGGCGCTGGGTTTGTTCATGGAGCCTCTTATTGCAAGTGGGCTTATGACGGGGGCAGCTGTGGCACATGCTAAGAAACAATAACAATCGATCAACATACTAAGAAACGCATCCTATTTTAGTAATATGGTGCGTTTTTTTGTCTATTTTACAAACTATTCGATAGAGCATCTGGTCGAAACAAACATCTTTTAATATGCACAAAGCAGGATTTGTAAATATAGTGGGCAATCCCAATGTGGGCAAGTCAACCCTCATGAATCAGTTGGTGGGGGAGCGTATCAGCATTGCCACTTTCAAGGCGCAGACTACGCGCCACCGTATAATGGGTATAGTGAACACCGATGACATGCAAATCGTATTCTCTGATACGCCAGGAGTGTTGAAACCCAACTATCGGTTGCAAGAGTCGATGCTGGCATTTTCTGAGTCGGCACTTGCTGATGCAGACGTGCTGCTGTATGTGACCGATGTGGTGGAAAAACCGGAAAAGAATCTTGACTTCCTGCAAAAGGTGCAAAATATGAAGACTCCGGTATTGTTGTTGATCAACAAGATAGACGAGAGCAATCAAAAAGATTTGGGTTCCATCGTGGAGAAATGGCACGGGCTCTTGCCCAACGCCGAAATTCTGCCCATTTCTGCAAAAAACAAATTCGGGGTGGATATCTTGTTGAAGCGCATCAAGGAATTGTTGCCCGACAGCCCTCCCTATTTTGACAAGGATCAATTGACCGACAAACCCGCAAAGTTTTTCGTAAGCGAGATAATCCGTGAGAAAATACTGCTCTACTATGACAAGGAAGTTCCCTATTCCGTAGAAGTGAATGTGGAAGCGTTCAAGGAAACCGGAAAAAATATCCATATCAATGCTGTGATTTATGTGGAGCGTGATAGCCAGAAGGGTATCATCATTGGACACCAGGGCGTAGCACTGAAAAAAGTGAGTACCGAAGCGCGCAAGGCACTCGAACGTTTTTTCGGCAAGAGCGTTTATCTTGAAGTGTTTGTCAAGGTGGATAAAGACTGGCGCAGCAATAAGAAAGAACTGGCCAATTTTGGCTACAATTTGGAATAATCGGGCAAGTCCGTGCCCAACTTAACCGTCAAAAAGTTCAATTATATATGTACAAAAGAATATCCGTATGTTTATTGACGGCCTTGTTTTTGTCAATATTATGCTTGCCGGCGTTCGCACAGCATGATGCCGGCGTTCAGAAAAAGGACTCTACCGAATGTCTTTCGCCGCGGGATTTGGTGAAGTGTACGGGAAGCATTGGCTCGTTCAAAATCACGCTGTTTGTAAATCCGAACACTTCCGAAGGCGAAACGGCAGGATATTATTTCTATAACGACCGTCCCAACACCCATTTCCGGTTGGTGATGGTGAAGAACGAAGGGCATCTTGGAGGATACAACCGGTTGGTGATGTAAGAATATACGCCCAAGGGGAATCATACGGGCACTTTCGAAGGAGATTTTCAACACAGAGGCGATGGTTTCAGCGGAACATTTACCACTGCTAAAGGAGAGCGTTTCCTGTTTAACGTCGTCCAATAATATTAACAATAAAGAAACAAATAGAATATGGCAAATTTAGTGGCAATCGTGGGACGTCCCAATGTGGGCAAGTCCACGCTGTTTAACAGATTGACCAAGTCTCGCCGCGCCATTGTAAGCGATGAGGCAGGTACTACGCGCGACCGTCAGTACGGAAAATGCGAGTGGAATGGAAAAGAGTTTTCTGTGGTCGATACAGGTGGCTGGGTTGTGAAGAGCGACGATATTTTTGAAGAGGAAATACGAAAACAGGTGATTGTGGCGACGGAAGAGGCGGACATCGTTCTTTTTTTGGTGGATGTGCTCAGCGGGCTTACCGACTGGGACGAGGATGTAGTAAGGATTTTGCGCCGTTCCAACTTGCCCGTCATCCTCGTTGCCAATAAAGTGGACAACAATGCCCAGCGTTATGATGCTGCGGAGTTTTACAAGTTAGGATTGGGCGAGCCGCAATGTGTCAGTGCTGCGACGGGCAGCGGAACAGGCGACTTGTTGGATTTGCTGCTTGAGAAAATGAAAAACCTCAAAGACGAGGAAGAGGTGGATGATGATACGCCACGTTTTGCTGTTGTGGGGCGTCCTAATGCAGGAAAAAGCAGCCTTATCAATGCCTTTATCGGTGAGGACAGACATATTGTCACAGAGATTGCCGGCACTACTCGCGACAGTATTTATACAAAATACGATAAGTTTGGCTTTGACTTCTATTTGGTTGATACAGCCGGGATCCGTCGCAAGAACAAGGTAAATGAAGATCTGGAATTTTATAGCGTGATGCGCAGTATTCGGGCCATTGAAAATTCCGATGTGTGTATTTTGATGATAGATGCCACAAGAGGTATTGAGGCACAGGACATGAATATTTTCCAGTTGATTCAGAAAAACAACAAGTCGCTGGTTGTCGTTGTGAACAAGTGGGATTTGGTGGAAGATAAAACGCAGCAGGTAATCAGTACTTTCGAAAATGCCATTCGCGAACGCATGGCCCCGTTTACTGATTTTCCCATCATTTTTGCCTCTGCCCTCACCAAGCAGCGCATTTACAAGGTGCTTGAAACAGCCAAGGAAGTTTTCCTCAACCGCAAGTCGAAGGTGGGAACGAGCAAACTCAATGAGGTGATGCTTCCTCTTATCGAGGCCACTCCACCGCCATCCATCAAAGGAAAATATATCAAGATCAAATACTGTATGCAGCTCCCCAATACGCAGATACCCTCGTTCGTGTTCTTTGCCAATCTGCCACAGTATGTAAAAGAGCCTTACCGCCGTTTTCTGGAGAATAAAATCCGCGAGAATTGGCCGATGCATGGCTGTCCGATCCACGTATTCATTCGCCAAAAGTAATGCAGAGACTTCTTCTTGCGGTGTGCATGGCGGCAACTTTGCTTCTTTCTTGTTCAAAGACGGAACAGAAAGTTGATTTTGCCGCTGCCAATGCTGCCAAGCAATATTATGAATGGCTTCTCACAGGCAACTATGATGCATTTGTTCGGGGACTGGATTTTCCTGACAGTATTCCCGACAGTTATCGCGAGCAGTTGGTGGCCAATGCGAAGATGTTCGTGGGCACGCAGAAAGAGGAGCACGGAGGTCTTCGAGAAGTGCGAATCGTTAATTGCGTCAACGATTCCCTCTCGTCCACAGCCAGTGCTTTCCTCTTATTGTCTTTTGGCGATAACAGTACGGAGGAGATCGTTGTTCCAATGATTAGAAAAAATGAGAAATGGTATATGAAATAGGGGAATATATGCGCTTTTTTTCGCTTTAACATTACGCTTGATTTTTCAGCAGTGGATTCTTGCAGAAACAAAATGACATATCTACCTGTTGCGGCAACATTAAGTGCCATGGATGGAAAGAAAGGGTACTGAATGTGCGGATTATGTCATTGGCGGGGTACATGCCGCACACTAGGGGGAGGACAATTATGAAACCGATCGGGCTATTCTGCCCATTTGGGCAAATTTCTGGATTGCGTTGGTGGAAGATCATCTGAAATGAGTGTCTTCCTCCACCTCCTTTACTTTTCTGAAAAGGTCTGAGGCGAAAACAAGGTCGTTCAGTTTCTGATTCGTGGCGGTCATTACCTCATTTTTTGTGCCTTGCCACTCCTTGTTTCCCTTGTAAATGAAAATGATGTTTTCGCCAATGCCCATCACAGAGTTCATGTCGTGGGTGTTGATGATGGTGGTCATGTTGTAATCTTTTGTGATTCCAGACAGTAGTTCGTCGATGACCAGTGATGTCTTGGGATCCAATCCTGAATTGGGTTCGTCGCAAAACAGATATTTCGGATTCAGCACAATGGCTCGGGCTATCGCCACGCGTTTCTGCATACCTCCCGAAATTTCACCTGGATATTTCTTTTGGGCATCAATGAGATTCACGCGGCTGAGACATTCACGGGCACGCTTCACCCTTTCGTTGTAGTTCATGTTCGAGAACATGTCAAGGGGAAACATGACGTTTTCTAGTACGGTCAGTGCATCGAACAGTGCCGCACCTTGGAAAATCATGCCCATTTCGCGACGCATGGCCACCTTCTCCTGTTTCGTCATTCCCACAAAGTCTCTCCCGTCGTAGAGCACTTTCCCTTGTGTCGGATCGAGAAGTCCCACGAGATTCTTCATCAGGACTGTTTTTCCCGATCCGCTTTGGCCGATGATCAAGTTGGTCTTCCCGTTTTCAAAAACAGCATTAATGTCTTTCAGAACTTCTTTGTCCGCAAAGGATTTGTATAGATGCTTGACTTCAATCATTGTGGGATTCAAATGTTTGTTGAGGATGAGTTTGTTGTTATGTAATAGAGGATTGTACGGAATTTCTCTGTCTTGCCAAGGCACTCCCGAATGTCACGACAGCAGTTGCGTGAGGAAAACATCGGAAAACAATATCAGCACACTGCTCGACACCACGGCCTGCGTACTTGCCTTGCCCACTTCCTGTGAGCCTCCTTCTACCGAATAGCCGAAATAGGAAGCTACGGTGGCAATGATAAAGGCAAAGAATGAACTCTTGATGATACTCATCCAGAGATACCAGGCGGAAAAATCGTGCTGCAATCCCAATGTCAGATCATCAGGACTTAGCACTTTTCCTATGAATGCTGTGGCGTATGCGCCCACAATTCCCATTGCCGATGAAAATATGACCAAAAACGGCATCATGGAAACCATTGCGGCAATCTTTGGCAGAATCAGATACTGGGCAGAGTTTACACCCATAATTTCCAAAGCATCTATTTGCTGTGTCACGCGCATGGTGCCCAGTTCCGACGCGATGTTCGACCCCACTTTTCCTGCCAGAATCAGGCACATGATGGACGAAGAAAACTCGAGAAGCATGATTTCGCGAGTGGTATAACCTGAAACCCACCGTGGCATCCACGGGCTTTGTATGTTCAATTTCATCTGGATACAGATTACGGCACCGATGAAAAAAGAGATGAGCAGTACAATGCCGATGGAATCCACCCCCAGAGAATGCATTTCCCTTACATATCTTTTCAGAAACATGCGCATGCGTTCGGGTCTGGAAAACGCCCTTCCCATCAGCAGCAGGTACTTACCAAAACTATTGAGCCATCTATATATCAGCATAATTGTATTCCCGAGATAATTCTTTGCAAAGGTAAAGAAAATAGAAATAAAACTGCCAGAAAGCCCGAAGTTTTATTTTTCTTCAACGTTAATGCCCGCTATTTTAGTGTTTTTCACGTTCCATGCACTGATAATCATTTTTTTTGTACTACCTTTGCCACCTAAAACAGTGGACAGATGGACGATATGAAGGATATGGATAGTCATTTGGAAGAAAATCCAGAGACGATGGAAAGTCAATGGTTGCTTTCGGCTGCAATGACCGATGCTGCTGAAAGTGAAAAGCCGGAATCGATTGGCTGTTCTCCAACATCGGGTGCTAAGGTAACTGGAAATTCTGTTCTAAGGGCAGAAGGACTGGTGAAACGCTATGGAAAGCGGACTGTGGTGAACGATGTCTCCATCAGCGTGCGGCAAGGGGAAATTGTTGGTTTGATGGGACCTAACGGTGCCGGTAAAACCACTTCATTCTATATGACCACCGGTCTGATCATTCCCAATGCCGGTCATATCTATATCGATGACGAGGAAATCACGTCTTTTCCTGTTTACAAGCGGGCCCGTGCCGGAATCGGCTATCTTCCGCAGGAAGCCAGCGTGTTCAGGAAACTGAGCGTGGAAGACAATATCATGGCTGTGTTGGAGATGACGAATACCACTCGGCAATACCAATTGGATAAACTCGAAAGCCTTGTTCATGAGTTTCGTTTGGAGAAAGTGCGCAAGAACAAGGGTGACCAATTGTCCGGTGGAGAGCGAAGAAGAACCGAAATTGCCCGTTGTCTGGCAATTTCACCCAAATTCATCATGCTCGATGAACCTTTTGCCGGTGTCGATCCCATTGCCGTTGAAGACATCCAGCACGTTGTCTGGCAGTTGAAGTACCGCAATATCGGTATCCTCATCACCGACCATAACGCAGGGGAAACCCTTTCTATTACCGACCGTGCCTACCTTCTTTTTGACGGAAAAATCCTGTTCAAGGGTAGTCCCGAAGAATTGGCTGAAAACAAAATAGTGCGCGAGAAATACCTTGGCAACAGCTTTGTGCTGCGCAAAAAAGATTTTCAGCTGATAGACGAAGAGCGAAGACGCAAAGAACAGGAAATGGAAGGGCAGTAAAAGTTAGATTTCCATATTGTAAAAATGGGTGTGGCGAAAGACTGCTTTCAAGTTAAAAAAATGTATTTTTCCATATTATATATAATGATTACGGAAAAACTTGCTACCTTTGCATTTCAATTCGCAAAATAATATTTAAAAACATAAATATCAGAGATGAAAGTAACATTTGAAAATCCTGACAAAATCAATGGCTTGATGACATTGACGGTTGAGGAGGCTGACTACAAAGAGAATGTCGAGAAGACACTGAAGGACTATCGCAAGAAGGCAAATGTGCCGGGATTCCGTCCGGGTATGGTGCCCATGGGCATGATCAAACGCCAGTATGGCATGGCTGTTAAAGTTGACGTCATCAACAAGGCTTTGGGAGAGGAAATCTACAAGTATGTGAATGATAACAAAATTCAGATGCTGGGAGAACCATTGCCGTCAGAGAAACAGGCACCTGTAGATGTTGAGGGCAAAGCACCCTATACCTTTGTGTTTGATATTGCTGTGGCTCCTGAATTCAAAATTGAGCTGACCAACAAGGATGAAGTGGATTTTTACAACATCACTGTAGATGACCAACTGATTGACCGGCAGGTGGAAATGTTCGCTTCACGTGCAGGGCACTATGATAAGGTGGACAATTATCAGGACAACGATATGCTGAAGGGAGACCTTCGTGAGTTGGACGAAAACGGAAATACCAAAGAAGGCGGTATCATTGTAGAAGGTGCAGTACTGCTTCCCTCTTATATTAAGGCGGACGATCAGAAAAAACTATTCGAAGGCGCAAAACTTGGCGACATTCTTACCATCAATCCCAGGAAGGCTTATCCTGAAAGCGATGTGGAAATATCCTCGCTCTTGAAAATCAGCAAGGAAGAGGCTGCCGGCGTTACAGCAGATTTCAGTTATCAGATCACGGAAATTTCACGCTATGTCAAGTCTGAAGTTAACCGGGAACTCTTCGACCGAGTGTATGGAGAAGGCAACGTGAAGGACGAAAAAGATTTCCGCGAGAAGATTGCCGATGGGTTGAAAGCCCAGTTCGTTAATGACAGCGATTTCAAATTCATCCAGGATCTCCGTAAATATTGTGAAGAGAAAGTGGGCGACTTGAATTTTCCTGAGGATTTGCTTAAGCGCATCATGTTGAACAACAACAAGGATAAGGGCGAAGACTTTGTCAACAAGAATTTCGACATGAGCCTCAAAGAATTGAAATGGCACTTGATCAAGGAGCAGTTGGTGGCCGCAAACGGTATCAAGGTTGAAGATGCCGATGTGAAAGGTGCTGCCAAGGAGGCAGCCCGCGCACAGTTTGCCCAATATGGTATGAACAACGTTCCTGAGGAGTATTTGGAAAACTATGCGGCTGACATGCTCAAGAAAAAGGAATACGTTGACGGCTTGATAGACCGAAGCGTGGACCGCAAGCTCGTTGAGGTCTTGAAGAAGGTTGTCAAGTTGAATGAGAAGTCCGCGACACTCGACGAATTCAACAAACTGATAGGCGGCGAGCAAGCGTAAGATCTCTGGTTTTCTACAGCTGTCTTGACAGAGAGCGAGCCGAGGTTAAAAAACGTTTATTTCGTAAAAAATAACTACACACCATAAGGTTGTCGACTTTTTTTCGTATCTTTGTATCTCGCAAAGATAAAAAAAGGTCGATAGCCTTATTTGTTTTTCAGATAATATTAAGATAGAAAATGAACGATTTTAGAAAATATGCCACCAAACATTTAGGAATGAATGGTATGGTGCTCGATGAAGTGGTAGCCAGTCAGGCGCGTTATCTCAACCCGTATATTTTGGAGGAACGGCAGTTGAACGTTACCCAAATGGACGTGTTCTCGAGATTGATGATGGATCGCATCATCTTCCTCGGCACAGAGATTGACGACTACACGGCCAATACTTTGCAGGCCCAGTTGCTTTATTTGGATTCTGTGGATAGCGGAAAGGACATTTCCATCTACATCAACAGTCCCGGTGGAAGCGTAACCGCAGGCTTGGGAATCTACGACACCATGCAATTTATTTCCAGCGAGGTGGCCACCATCTGTACCGGAATGGCAGCCTCCATGGCCGCAGTTCTGCTCGTCAGCGGTCAGGAAGGCAAGCGTTCTGCGCTTACTCATAGTCGCGTGATGATTCACCAGCCCCTTGGCGGTGTTCAGGGACAGGCTTCCGACATTGAAATCGAGGCGAAGGAAATCATGAAATTCAAGAAAGAATTATACACAATTATTGCCGACCATTCGCATACACCCTACGAAAAAGTATGGGCCGACTCCGATAGAAACTATTGGATGAATGCCGAAGAGGCGAAGGAATATGGAATGATTGACGAAGTGTTGAAACGGAAGGAATAAAGATGCCTAAAAAAGTGTGCAGCTTCTGTGGAAGAAGCGAAAATGAAGTGAATTTGCTGATTACCGGCATCAATGGTTTTATCTGCGAGAACTGTGCCCGGCAGGCTTATGAAATCGTGCAGTCATCGGGCATGTCGGATATCGGCGAAAGAAAGGGGAGTGCTCCGTTCAAAATGAAGAAGATTCCCAAGCCGCTTGAAATCAAAAAACATCTCGACCAGTATGTCATAGGGCAAGAGGATGCGAAACGTTATCTTTCTGTTTCGGTATATAACCATTATAAGCGGCTTCAGCAGCCAGCCGATAACGACGGAGTGGAGATTGAAAAGAGCAATATCATAATGGTGGGAAGCACAGGGACTGGAAAAACGCTCTTGGCCCGTACCATTGCCAGATTGTTGGAAGTGCCGTTTTCGATTGTTGATGCCACGGTGTTCACCGAAGCTGGCTATGTGGGCGAGGATGTGGAGAGCATTCTCTCCCGTTTGCTTCAGGCTGCCGATTACAATGTGGAGGCTGCTGAGCGTGGAATTGTTTTCATAGATGAAATCGACAAGATAGCCCGCAAGAGCGACAATCCCAGCATCACGCGCGATGTGAGCGGTGAGGGTGTCCAGCAAGGATTGCTCAAATTGCTTGAAGGGAGCGTGGTGAATGTTCCGCCAAAAGGTGGGCGCAAGCATCCCGACCAGGATTACATCCACGTAGATACGAAGAACATCCTGTTTATCTGTGGTGGGGCATTCGACGGAATTGAACGGAAAATTGCGCAAAGGCTCAACACCCATGTTGTGGGTTACAACAGCGTGCAGAATGTGCGCAACATCCAAAAGGGTGACATGATGCAGTATATCCTGCCACAGGATTTGAAGTCGTTCGGACTGATTCCCGAAATCATCGGCCGTCTGCCAGTGCTTACCTATCTCAACCCCCTCGACCGTGAGGCGCTGCATCGCATACTGACAGAACCAAAGAACTCCATCATCAAGCAGTATGCCAAACTCTTCGAGATGGACGGAATTGAACTGAATTTCCCGGAAGAAACGCTCAACCTGATTGTGGACAGGGCTGTGGACTACAAACTCGGTGCACGCGGTTTGCGTTCCATTGTAGAGAGCGTAATGATGGATGCCATGTTTGAGATTCCCTCCAAGAGAACTAAAACGTTTACTGTGACACTCGACTATGCGAAAGCACAGCTGGACAAGGCGCATTTGCAGAAATTGGAAAGTGCCTGATAGGGCAAACACAAAGGTCTCATGCCTGTTGCACCTGTGAATAAATACACATTTGATAAAACATACCATAAAAACAGTTTGTTTGTTATATGGCAAATGAAATAAATCTTTCGGAAGTGCTGAAAAATTATTTCGGCTTCGACAAGTTCAAAGGAGACCAGGAGGCGATTATCCGCAATCTGCTCGAGGGCAAGCACACGTTTGTGCTCATGCCTACGGGAGGCGGAAAGTCGCTTTGCTACCAACTGCCTTCTCTTATCATGGAAGGTACCGCCATCGTCATTTCTCCATTGATAGCCTTAATGAAAAACCAGGTGGATGTCATCAATGGGATGAGCGAGGAAGATGGTGTGGCGCATTATCTGAATTCATCGCTTAACAAAGCGGCAATCGACTTGGTGAAGTCTGACATCTCTGCGGGTAAGACCAAATTGCTCTACGTGGCACCGGAGTCGTTGACCAAAGAAGAATACATCGACTTCCTGAGAACCTGCAAAATCAGTTTCTACGCCATTGACGAGGCGCATTGTATTTCGGAGTGGGGGCACGATTTCCGTCCGGAATACCGCCGCATACGCCCCATTGTCAACGAAATCGGAGAGGCTCCCATCATTGCACTGACCGCCACTGCCACCGCAAAGGTGCGCACCGACATCAAGAAAAGTTTGGGCATTACGGATGCTGCCGAATTTAGAAGTTCTTTCAACCGTCCGAACTTATATTATGAAATTCGTCCCAAAACCAAAGACATCGACAAGCAGATAGTCAAGTTCATCAGGCAGAATGCGGGCAAGAGTGGCATCATCTATTGTTTGAGCAGGAAGAAAGTGGAAGAGTTGGCCGCCGTGCTTTGTGCCAACGAAATCAAGGCGGCTCCTTACCATGCCGGACTCGACAGCGCTACACGAAGTGCCACGCAAGACGCTTTCCTCATGGAGCGCATCGATGTGATTGTGGCCACCATTGCTTTCGGCATGGGAATCGACAAACCCGATGTGCGTTTCGTCATCCATTACGATATTCCCAAGAGTCTTGAGGGCTACTATCAGGAAACCGGACGTGCCGGCCGCGATGGTGGCGAAGGGCAGTGTGTGGCTTTCTATTCTTACAAGGATCTCCAGAAATTGGAGAAGTTCATGGAAGGAAAGCCTGTGGCCGAGCAGGACATTGGCCGGCAGTTACTGCAGGAAACGGCTGCCTACGCCGAGTCCTCGGTATGTCGGAGAAAGATGCTGCTGCACTATTTCGGAGAAGAGTATCCCAAGGACAATTGCGACAACTGTGACAACTGTCTGCATCCAAAAACAAAGATTGAGGCAAGGGATGCCTTGCTGACGGTGTTGAAAGCCGTGCAAGTGCTGAAAGAAGACTTCCGCTCCGATTATATCATTGATTTTGTGAAAGGGAATCCTACCGAGGATATTATGGCTCACAAGCACGACCAGCTCGAAGAGTTCGGTTCGGGCGAAGGGGTGAACGAAAAGTGGTGGAGTCCGGTTGTCCGTCAGGCACTCATAGCCGGCTTCTTGAAAAAAGAGGTGGAGAATTACGGGTTGTTGAAGCTGACGGCAGACGGAAAGAAATTTATGAAGAATCCTTCGTCGTTCCTCATTGTGGAGGATTGCGATTTTACGGATGCTGACGATGATGAGATGATGGAAGGACAAGGCTGTGCGCTCGATCCTGAACTGTATGCCATGTTGAAAGACTTGCGCAAGAGAATGGCCAAAAAAATGGGACTTCCTCCTTATGTCGTATTCATGGACGGTTCTTTGGAACAGATGTCCACCGTCTATCCTGTAACGATAGACGAACTGCAGAACATTCAGGGAGTGGGTGCCGGCAAGGCGCACAAGTTTGGAAAGGAGTTTGTTGAACTGATTAGGAAGCACTGCAAGGAAAACGATATTGAGCGTCCGGAGGATTTGCGTGTGCGCACCGTGGCAAAGAAGAGTGCCTTGAAAGTGAAAATCATACAGAGCATCGACCGTCAGGTGGCTCTCGACGACATTGCCAATGCTCAGGGACTGGAATTTGAAGAACTGTTGGACGAAGTAGAGGCCATTGTTTATAGCGGAACAAAACTGAACATCGACTATTTCTTGGAAGAAGTGATGGACGAGGATCATGTAGATGACATCTACGATTATTTCAGGGAAAGCGAAACAGACAGTATAGAAGCGGCCATGAAGGAATTGGATGGCGAGTATTCCGAAGACGAGTTGCGCTTGGTGCGCATCAAGTTCCTGTCGGAAATGGCCAACTGATTCTTTCCGATGCTCATGAATATCGCTTTAAGCCAGTTCATAAAAAATCGGAGCAATCTGTCAAGGTTGCTCCGATTTTTATTTCACCCCATTGGGCTATTTCACGTCAACAGGATCTTGTCCGGCCACCATTGTCCTGACCGGATTCTGATAAACCACCGAGGTGCTCAAGTCGGTTTTGTCACCACTTGCCATTGGGTGGAATATGCTCTGTGGCATAGGCCGGAAATAAAATGGGCGATTTTTGAAAAAGAACTTGCATCGTGATGAATATTGCAAAAAAAAGAGAAGTTTTCAATCTGTTGATTGTCTGTGTTTTATGATTTTGAAGAGATGGGGATGGCAATGGATGTTCCTACGGCATCCGGTGGATGATGCGTTGCGCCCCAACCGTTGGTTTTCTCTTTCGAAGAAGTTCCAGACAAAAAACGGCGCGTGAAATTTAACAGTTTTAATGCTTGTTGGATTCTTGTGTAAAGGTAGAAGTGTTGTCTGGAAAGAGTGGCGGCGTTTTTAGAAGGTGTCAAGATGAAATGTCTTTTCTCTTTTGTACAACGGGAAGATTCCATGCAATGAAATGTTGCATGTTTGCAGGTGAACTGTAAACTGTTTGGTGAAAAAGTCTACAATTCGCTTTTGTCGTAGGCGTGGAAGGGATAGTCGGTGGTGAAATGCAGGCCCCTGCATTCTTTCCGCTCAATGGCCCAGCGGGTGATGAGATAGCCCACATTGATCATGTTGCGGAGTTCGCAAATGTCGCGGCTGGCCTTCACCCTTTTGAACAGGTCTTCGGTTTCCTCGTACAGCATGTCCAGTCGGTTCCAGGCGCGTTTCAGACGTAAATCGCTGCGCACGATTCCCACATAGTTACTCATGATTTCACCCACCTCTTTCACGCTTTGCGTTATCAGCACCTTCTCCTCGTTTGTCATCGTTCCCTCGTCGTTCCATTCGGGCACATTCTCGTTAAAGGCGTATTCCGCCACGTGCTGCAGCGAGTGCCTGGCAGCTGCGTCGGCATAGACCACCGCCTCAATGAGCGAGTTGGATGCCAGCCGGTTGCCGCCATGCAGTCCGGTGCACGCACATTCACCGATGGCATACAGGCGGCCAATGCTTGAACGGCCGTCCATATCCACCTTGATGCCTCCGCACATGTAGTGGGCTGCGGGGCGCACCGGTATGTAGTCGTTCGTGATATCGATGCCCAGCGTAAGGCATTTCTGGTAGATGTTGGGGAAGTGGTGCTTGGTCTCTTCCGCATCTTTGTGCGTCACGTCCAGGCACACGTGGTTCAGCCCGTGTATTTTCATTTCCTTGTCGATAGCGCGCGCCACGATGTCGCGGGGAGCGAGGCTCAGCCGCTCGTCGTATTTTTCCATGAACGAAGTGCCGTCGGGCAGGCGTAGAATGGCACCGTAGCCACGCATGGCCTCGGTAATGAGATAGGCGGGATGCGTTTCACCGGGCGAATAGAGTGCGGTGGGATGAAACTGTACAAATTCCATGTCGGCCACCGTTCCCTTGGCACGATAGACCATGGCCTCGCCGTCGCCGGTGGCGATGATGGGGTTGGTGGTGGTTTGATAAACCGCTCCGCATCCGCCCGTGCACATCAGCGTCACCTTGCTCAGATACGTGTCCACCTTTTGCGTGTCAGGATTCAGAATGTAGGCACCGAAACACTCTATGTTCGGCGTGCGCCGCGTAACCAGTGCACCTAAATGGTGTTGCGTGATGATTTCCACGGCAAAATGATTCTCCTTGATGTCAATGTCGGGATGGCTGCGCAGGGCCGCCGTCAGTCCGCGCTGGATTTCTGCACCCGTGTCGTCTGCATGGTGCAAGATGCGGAATTCCGAGTGGCCGCCCTCCCGGTGCAGGTCGTATTCCCCGCTTTCCTTCTTGTCGAACTGTACGCCCCATTCCACCAATTCTTTGATTTGAGAGGGAGCGTTTCTCACCACTTGCTCCACGGCCTTCGGGTTGCTGACCATGTCGCCAGCCACCATGGTATCGTTGATGTGCTTCTTGAAATTGTCGGTAAGCAGATTGGTGACCGAAGCAATGCCTCCTTGGGCAAAATAGGTGTTCGCTTCGTTGAGTGTGGTTTTGCAGACGATGCACACCTTGCCCTTGCGGGCTTTTGCCACTTTCAGGGCATAGCTCATGCCGGCAACACCTGCGCCGATAATCAGGAAATCGTATTTGTAAGTCATAAAATCATGGATATTTGTTGATAATGGGCACACTGCGGTGTGCTTCTTTCCGGCCGGAGAAACGTCATTCCGACTTTTTCATGGTTACGATATAGGCTCCAAGGAGCACCAGAATGCCAGCCACGGGCATGTCCCACGTCAGCGTGTCTTGTCCAATGGCGATGGCCACGAGCGAGGCTACTACCGGTTGTATGTTGGTGTAGATGCTCACGGTAGTGGCTTTCAGATACTTCATGGCAAACGGAATGAGGAAGAACCCCACCACTGTGCAGAACAATACGATGAATGCCATCTCCACAATTCCCTCCCACTGCCAATGGGAAGAGTATAGCGGCTGCTCTGGCCCGAACAGGGCAATGGGGACAGTGACTACAGCCGATACCAAGAACACCCATTTCATTTGGGTGACAGGACTGTATTTGGCCGACACCTTGCGCGTGACAATCAGATAGACGGCCCATGTGAGCACGCTGAGCACTGCCAGTGTAATGCCTAAAAGGTCGTTCTTGCCCGTGCCGGATGTCTGGCTCATGTAGAGCATGAGCAATGCGCCCACGATACCCAATGACACACCGAAAGATTTCAGACCCGTGATGTGTTCATTCAAGAGCATGGCTGCCAGCAGCATAACGGCCACGGGCGTGAGGGCTGCCACCAGGGAAAAATAAACGGGAGTGGTATAGTTGAGGGCAATGGCGGTGAGTGTTTGGGAAATGACGAAGCCCAGCAGTCCGCCTGCCATAATGACGAAAAGATCCTTGCGCTCTACGTGCTCTTTCCGGGTGAAAAGGGAAATCAGCCAGAAAATGGCAGCGGCAAAGAAACAGCGCGAAGCCATATAGCCCATGGGTGTTACCCAATGGGTGAGCAGTGCTTTGGTGGCTGGCACACCCAGTCCGAAAATGACGTTTGCCGTCAGGATGGCAACGTGCCCCTGTGCTTTCAACTTGTCCATAAACGATGCTTAAAAAGTTTTACAAAATTAGTCATTTCCTGTGAAACGTACAAAGAAAATGCTCAATTTTGCTTACCTTTGCCCAAAAATAAAGGATGAACCGCACTTTCCGGCACCGCATTGCTCCTGCCTCTGTCGTGATGCTCGCCATTTTGGTGGGCGTGTCCATGTACGTGCTGTTGCACCGTTCGGCGGCAAGTGCCTTGCTCGGGCTGGCTCTTGCCGCAGGAATGGTGGTGGTGATGGAACGGCTGCTGCACACCGAATATCGGTTTGAAGGCGACAGAATCGTGATTGACAAGGGGCGTTTTGCACGTCCTGTATCCATACCCGTGAACGACATCATCCATGTCCGGATGATTGACCGGAAGTGGCTTCTTGTCCGTTATGTGCTCATAGTCTATGGAGCAGGGCATGAAACGGCGGTGCAGCCCATGAACGAGAATTTGTTCATGGAGGAAATCAGGAAAAGACAGAAACGTGCGGGCACAGACCAACAAACGGATGAGGAATAAAATGACAAGACTCTATCTCTTTTTATGTGTGTTCTTTGCCGCCACAACTGTGGCGGCTCAGGAAGACATAGACGATGACGACAGGTTGCTGAGGGAAGAAGACACTACGGCGGTTGATACGTTAGAGTTGTATGTGCAGGATGTGGATTCGCGTTTGGCATGGCCGCACAACATCAGGGAGCGCATCGGCCGACTGCTCAAAAGCAGCGTGTTCACAACTTCGACGGTGGGTATCTGCATCTACGATCTGACCGCCGATTCGGCTATCTACCGCTACAACGACCGGCAGTTGATGCGCCCCGCCAGTACGATGAAAATCGTCAATGCGGTGGCAGCACTCGACAAACTGGGGGGATCCTACTTGTTCAAGACACAGTTGCTTTACAGTGGGAGAATAGACAGCGGTGTGTTGCAGGGAAACGTTTATTGCAAAGGAGGAATGGATCCGCTTTTCAATGGTGACGACATGAAGGCATTTGTGGAAAGTCTGAAAAAAATGGGCATCGACACCATCAGAGGAAATGTATTGGCAGACCTGACGATGAAAGACCGGGATCTTTGGGGTGAAGGATGGTGCTGGGACGACGATAATCCCGTACTGTCGCCATTGCTCATCAACAGGAAGGACGCGTTTCTGCAACGTTTTTCCCAGGAACTGAAGCATGTGGGCATTGTGCTCGACGGCGACACGCTGAAAGGTGCAACCCCTGCCCATGCCTATGAAATTTGCGTGCGGACACATACCATGGATCAAGTGCTGATGCGCATGATGAAGAACAGCGACAACCTGTTTGCCGAAGCCATGTTCTACCAACTGGCGGCCAGTACGGGCAATTTTAGTGCCAAGGCCAGAGATGCGCGGAAGCTGGTGAACCGACTGGTGACAAAATTCGGTTTGCAGCCCAAGGACTATTACATTGCTGACGGCAGTGGACTGTCGCTGTATAATTACGTATCGCCCGAATTGGAAGTGCAGTTCCTGCGCTATGCCTATCGCAATAACAACATTTTCGTGCATCTGCTGCCCTCCTTGCCGATAGCAGGGGTGGACGGAACATTGAGAAAACGAATGGGTAAGGGAACGGCTCAAGGCAATGTGAAAGCCAAGACAGGAACCGTAACCGGAATAAGTTCGCTGGCTGGCTATTGTACAGCGGCAAATGGTCATCTGCTCTGTTTCTCCATTATCCACATGGGCGTTCGCCGTTCGGGCATCGGGCGCAGCTTCCAAGATAAGGTGTGCGAGGCATTGTGCGAACCATAAAGGACGGCATGGCGGAACGAAATGTTTTCAAAACAGAAAGGGAATAACAATGGACAGTATCAAGATTTATGTAGAAGAGTTTATCGGTTTGTTGGGCGTGACGGGGCACATGGTTCCCGTTTTGCGACACGTGCTTTTGGTGATAGTGGCGGTTGGCCTTGCAGCAGTGGCAGGATTGCTGTGCAGGAAATTGGTAGTGCCGGTAGTGATGAAGGTGACATCCAGGACGGCTGCAAAGTGGGACGATGTGCTGTTAAACCGCAAAGTGCTTGTGTCCGCCAGCCACATTGTGCCTGCCGTCGTCATTTGGCAGTTGCTGCCTTTGGTGTTCTATCAGTATCCTGTTGTGCGCGAGTGGCTTGCCCGTGCCACTGCTATCTACATCACGGTGATGTCGGTAAGACTGGCCGTTGTCTTTATCAATTCGTTCAACGACTTGGAACCAGACGAAAGTTCTACTCGCCAACAGTACCTTCGCACTTTCTTCGGTGTGCTGAAAATAGTGATGATTTTTATTGCGGCCATTGTTGTTATTGCCATTGTCATGGGCAAGAATCCCATGGCTCTCTTTGCTGGATTGGGAGCAACATCGGCCATACTCATGTTGGTGTTCAAGGATACGATTGAGGGATTGGTGGCCGGAATCCGCCTGACAAGCAATGAAATGGTGCAGAAGGGCGACTGGATTACCGTTGACAAGGCTGGGGCGAACGGTGTGGTGGAAAGCATTTCGCTGACCACGGTGAAGGTGAGGAACTTCGACAACACAATTGTGACCGTAACCCCGCAAATGCTTGTAAATGATTCGTTCCAAAACTGGAAAGGTATGCAGGAAAGCGAAGGCAGAAGAGTTTGCCGAAAAATATTTTTCGACTTCCGCAGTGTGGGGAGAATGGACGAGGCGATGAGGCAAAGGCTGATGGGCGGGAAATTGTTCGGGGAAAAAGAATTGGAAGGCGAGCACGTGAACATGGAATTGTTCAGACTGTATGTTGAAAGATACTTGGAGAACCATGATGACGTGAATGCCGACATGACCTGCATGGTGCGCCACCTGGAAGCCACGCAAGGAGGACTGCCCCTGGAATTTTATTTCTTCCTGAAGCACAAGGAGTGGGTGACATACGAGCATCAGCTGGCAGGTATCATGGAATGGATCTATGCCGTGACGGCCGAGTTCGGACTGGTCATCTACCAGCAATATCCGGAACAGTAAGCAGTCGCCCATGGACATCAAAGAATTTTTCTATTTCCAGAAATCTGACCGACAGGTGTTGTTGGTGCTGCTCTGTGTCATCGTGGCAGCCACGGGAATATTCATGTGGGTAGGCGAGGGCCAGAAAGAAACGGCGGTGGGGCTGGAAGACAGTTTGATGAACGAAAAACATACGCTCGGGAAAGCGGAAAGGCAAAGCGATTATGCCTATTATTATACAGATGGCGAACGTGCGGAAGGAGAAAATGCGGAACTGTTTCCTTTCGACCCAAATACGGCCGACAGTGTACAATTGGCCCGGTTGGGTTTGCCTGCGTGGCAAATCAGAAACATCTACCGCTATCGGCAGAAAGGCGGGATCTATCGGCAGCCACAAGATTTTGCACGACTCTATGGGCTGACGGTTAAGCAATATCGGAGACTGGAACCTTACATTCGCATCTCGGCAGACTATGGTCCGGCGTCTTCGCTGTATGAACCGGGAAGAGTGCGTATG
This sequence comes from Prevotella sp., assembly GCA_022773395.1. Classification (GTDB taxonomy): domain Bacteria; phylum Bacteroidota; class Bacteroidia; order Bacteroidales; family Bacteroidaceae; genus Prevotella. The sequence continues at coordinate 43,631 of JALFBL010000110.1, read as the reverse complement.
GCGGAAACGGGCGAAAACCGATACGAAAGGGACACGTTGAGGTATCCGGTGAAGTTGAAGGTGGGAGAACAGATTGCACTCAACCAGGCCGACACTATGATGTTGAAGAAGGTGCCCGGCATTGGCAGTGTGTATGCCCGTGCCATTCTGAATTACGGGAAGCGGCTGGGCGGCTATTACCAGGTGGCGCAGTTGAAAGAGATTGACGGTTTCCCGGAAGAAGCGGTTGCTTATTTCAAAATCGGGACACCCAATGTTCAGAAACTGAATGTGAACAAACTCACCGTAAGCCAGTTGAGAAGACACCCGTATTTCGGTTTTTACCGGGCAAAAGCGATAGTGGATTACCGTCGGTTGCATGGCAATCTGAAGAGCCTGAAAGAATTGGCACTGTTGAAAGAATTTTCGCCCGAAATCATCAGGAAGTTGGAACCATACGTGGAATTTTAATGAAAAAAAGCGTTTCCCGTCTTATTGTTTTGTGAAAATTTTATTGCACAAAAAAGAATAAATGTGCACATTTTGGGAAAGAATGTGCACATTTCAAATGTTTTCTTTTGCAGTAAAATGAAAAAAGAGTAACTTTGCAACCGATTAACGCCCTTTGTCAGATGCCCTTCTCTATCGGAAATAAAGAAAAGGCATTGGCAGTTATGGCTCAATAGGATGCCCATGACAAGGGTTTATACATTATTATATTACATTTATGAAATTGAAAATCGTTGTACTTGCCAAGCAAGTACCTGACACAAGAAATGTGGGTAAAGATGCGATGACCGCAGAAGGTACTGTCAACCGTGCAGCCTTACCCGCAATTTTCAATCCTGAAGATTTGAACGCTTTGGAGCAGGCACTGCGCCTGAAAGACCAGAATCCGGGTTCTACCGTTGGTATCTTGACGATGGGTCCTCCCCGTGCAGGTGAGATTATCCGAGAGGGGCTGTACCGTGGAGCGGACACGGGCTGGTTGCTCACCGACCGGCTGTTTGCCGGTGCCGATACCTTGGCCACATCGTATGCACTGGCCGCTGCCATCAAAAAGATAGGCGATGTGGATATTGTGATTGGTGGACGCCAGGCAATCGATGGCGACACGGCACAGGTGGGGCCACAGGTGGCGCAGAAGTTGGGACTGAACCAGGTGACTTATACAGAGGACATCCTCAAGTGCGAAGAGGGCAAGTTGACGATACGTCGCCATATCGACGGAGGTGTGGAAACGGTAGAAGCACCGCTGCCTTGCGTGATTACGGTGAACGGAAGTGCTGCTCCCTGCCGTCCCTGCAACGCAAAATTGGTGATGAAGTACAAGCGTGCAACCTGTCCTATGGAACGTTCGGATGAGGATACCTACAACTATTTGTATGAGGAGCGTCCTTATCTCACCTTGAACCAATGGTCGGTAGCCGACATAGATGGGGATCCCGAACAGTGTGGACTGGCCGGTTCGCCCACCAAGGTGAAAGCGGTAAAGAACATTGTGTTCCAGGCTAAAGAGAGCAGGACACTTACTTGTAGCGATACGGACGTAGATGGCTTGATGAAAGAGTTGTTGAACGAAAAGATTATAGGATAAAGGCGATGAATAACGTATTTGTATATTGCGAGGTAGAAGGCACAGTCGTTGCCGAAGTATCTCAGGAATTGCTCACCAAGGGACGTAAACTTGCCAACCAGCTGGACGTAGAATTGCATGCAGTGGTGGCAGGAACGGGTATCAAGAACAAGGTGGAAGAGCAAATCCTGCCTTATGGTGTAGATAAACTGTTTGTTTTTGATGCGGAGAAACTGTTTCCATACACATCCGCACCACACACCGACATCTTAGTGAATCTCTTCAAGGAAGAAAAACCGCAGATTTGTCTGATGGGAGCCACCGTTATTGGACGTGACCTCGGCCCGCGTGTCAGTTCTTCGCTGACCAGCGGTTTGACAGCCGACTGCACGGAACTTGAAATCGGTGACTACGATGACAAGAAGAGCGGTGCACACTATGACAGCCTGCTCTACCAAATCCGTCCGGCGTTCGGAGGCAATATCGTGGCAACGATTGTTAATCCCGACCATCGCCCACAGATGGCCACCGTGCGCAGTGGTGTGATGCAGAAAGCCGTTTATGAAGGCGAGGCAAAAGGCGAGGTGGTTTATCCTGATGTTGCCAAATATGTTCCTGAAATAGATTATGTGGTAAAGGTTATCGACCGGCACGTGGAGGCTGCCAAGCACAATTTGAAGGGTGCACCCATCGTTGTGGCAGGTGGCTACGGTGTGGGCAGCAAGGAAGCGTTCGAGCTGTTGTTCCAATTGGCTAAGGAACTGCATGGTGAGGTGGGTGCTTCGCGTGCGGCTGTAGATGCGGGGTTCTGTGACAACGACAGACAGATAGGACAGACTGGCGTTACCGTTCACCCTAAAGTATATATCGCTTGCGGAATCTCAGGTCAAATCCAGCACATTGCCGGTATGCAGGATTCGGGCATCATTATCTCGGTGAACAACGATCCGGACGCTCCCATCAACAAAATTGCCGACTATGTGATAGTGGGCACTGTGGAAGATGTGGTGCCGAAATTGATTAAGTATTACAAGGAAAACAGCAAGTAAAAAGAAAAGGAATAAAATTATGGCAAATTATTATAGCGACCATCCTGAATTGGAGTTCCATCTCCATCACCCTCTGATGAAGAGGATTGTGGAGTTGAGAGAACGCAATTTCGAGGATAAGGATAAATTTGACGATGCTCCCGTAGATTATGACGATGCGATTGAGAACTACAGGCGCATCTTGGAAATCACGGGCGACATTGCAGCCAATGTAATCGAGCCGAACTCGGAGAGTGTTGACCTTGAAGGCCCGCACTTGGAGAACGGACGGATGATTTATGCCTCGAAGACTTTCGAAAATCTGGAGGCTACCCGCAAGGCTGGTCTGTGGGGTATCTCCATGCCTCGCCGTTATGGTGGCTTGAATCTTCCCAACATCACTTTTTCCATGGCAAGCGAGGTGATTGCAGCTGCAGATGCCGGTTTCCAGAACATCTGGAGTTTGCAGTCGTGTATCGACACTCTGTATGAGTTTGGTTCTGAGGAGCAAAGGCAGCGTTTCATTCCCCGTATTTGCGAGGGCGAAACCATGTCGATGGACTTGACAGAGCCGGATGCAGGTTCCGACCTTCAGCGTGTGATGCTGAAAGCCACCTATTCTGAGGAAGAGGGCTGCTGGTTGCTCAATGGGGTGAAGCGCTTTATTACGAACGGTGATTCCGATCTCCACTTGGTACTTGCCCGTTCTGAAGAAGGAACGAAGGACGGGCGCGGCTTGTCTATGTTTATCTATGACAAGCGGCAGGGAGGCGTGAGTGTCCGCCACATCGAGCACAAACTGGGTATTCACGGTTCGCCTACTTGTGAGTTGACTTACAAGAACGCCAAGGCAGAACTTTGCGGTACCACCCGTATGGGGCTGATCAAATACGTGATGGCATTGATGAACGGTGCGCGCCTGGGCATTGCGGCACAGTCGGTAGGCGTGGCACAAGAGGCCTACAACGAAGGACTGGCATACGCTAAGGAGCGAGTTCAGTTCGGACAGAAAATTATCGAATTCCCCGCTGTTTACGATATGCTTTCGCGTATGAAGGCAAAACTTGATGCCGGACGTTCACTGCTCTATCAGACAGCTCGCTATGTGGATATCTACAAATGCTTGGAGGATATACAGCGCGACCGGAAACTTACTCCGGAGGAGCGTGCTGAGATGAAGAAATTCACCCGTTTGGCCGATGCCTTCACACCATTGGCAAAGGGCATGAACTCGGAATATGCCAACCAGAACGCTTACGATGCCATTAGCATCCATGGTGGTTCGGGCTTCATCATGGAGTACAAGAGCCAGCGGTTGTATCGCGATGCTCGCATCTTCTCTATCTATGAAGGCACTACGCAGTTGCAGGTGGTGGCAGCCATCCGCTACATAACCAACGGTACCTACCTTGAAATCATCAGGGAGATGCTGGCGGAAGAAGTGGGAACTGATATGAAAGACTTGCAGGCACGCATTGCCAAACTGGTGGGTATGTATGAGGAAACTGTGGATGCCATCAAGGCAGAAAACAATCAGGAGAAACAGGATTTTGTAGCGCGCCGTTTGTACGAAATGACTGCCGACATCATCATGTCGCTTCTCATTCTCGCCGATGCAAGCAAGGCTCCTGAACTTTTTGCAAAAAGTGCGCATGTGTTCATCCGTCATGCGGAAGAGGAGACAACAGGCCATTATAACTTTATCAAGGATTTCAGGGCTGAAGACTTGGCGTATTATCGTCAGATAGAAATGGCGGAATAATAAAGTACGCAACGGAAAGTATGATATAAAGCGGGGGCACTTCATTTTGAAGTGCCCCCGCTTTATATGGTGCGGAAAGAAAGGTCATGCCTTATTCGGACATCCGTAAATTGTTTTTCCTGTATCGCCTGCCCGGCCTTTTTCTGGTGAAGAATTTGCGCATGGGCATATCATACAACTTAAGGCATAAATAGGCCAATATCATAGAACCCACCACCAATGCCACGGCATCGGGCTGTGACTGTCCGAACGTTGGCAGGCTGTTTTTCACCCATGCACAGTAAAGACAGGTAAAGGAATGGTGTACCCTATGGAACGGATAGGAACTGTCGCCTAAGAAATGGCATGCCTTGGAGGTAATTGCATCGGTTGTCTTCCAGCATAAACCATTAAAGGAAAGGCGATGACACGGCGGAGAGTGTTGTGCGGGACATTCATCCACAGATACTGCTCTCCACCGATGTGCGGCATGACTGCCGGTGTAACGATGATGACATTGTCCGTCCCCAAAGCCATCTTGTTTTGATGGACTTGAGTACACGTGAAAGGATCAGGCCTACCGAGAATGCGAACAGCAATCTCAGTGACCCTCCTGTCATGTCGTTGGAAGTAATGGAAAAACCAACGCACAGATCGCCCAAAGACCCTCAGATGAAAACCATGCCAAACCGCAGGCGGCCGTTGCTGTCCACACGAGAAGCCATTCGGTGGGCAGCCGGTGAAGGAAAATTTTTCATCTGCCACCTGAAATGTTAAAAGTGCATGTATATGGCCAAAATATGCAAGAGGCATGATGCAGATTCAATATAATATTGTATTTTTGCGCCAGTAATCAATTACAGCCTATTACCCTACCAGCGAAATTTCAAAAAAGAGTAGCCAGTATAAAGTGAAACCTAAGATTAAAAACTTGTTTATTATTATGAAAAAAACATCACCTTATTTATTGTGCCTGATGTTACTGCTGTCTGCACCCTCTTGGGCAAGAAAAGTATCACAGGATGAAGCACAACAAATTGCGCAACGTTTCTTGAGTGTGCAATTGAGAAAAAATGCAAAGGCCAGTCTGCTGGCAATCCCCAAACAGTTGAATATCAGAAAATCGGCCAGAGCCGGTTATGCACCTTATTATATATATAACGCAGACAAGGGCAAGGGATTCGTTATTGTTTCCGGCGATGATGCGGTGGCAGAGATTCTGGCCTATTCGACAGAAAGTTCATTTGATTTGGAGAATGCACCAGACAACATCGTGTCATGGATGCAACTGTATGCAGATGCCATTGAAAACGCTTCTGCCACGAAATCCCCATCCTGCCAATCTGCCCCCGAAACCGGTACACCTGTCGTGGAACCGCTGCTGGGCAATATAGAGTGGGGACAGGATGCTCCTTTTAACGGGAAATGCCCTGTTTACAAAGATGCTGGCGGCAAGGAAGCAAACTATTATGTGGGATGCGTGGCCACAGCGATGGCGCAAATTATGAAGTTTTACGAATATCCGGCAAAAGGTACCGGCACACGCACCTACGAGTCGAACGTAGGAAAGTTGACGGCCGATTTCGGGGCTACCACCTACGATTGGGGCAAAATGTTGCCACGGCTCGAAAAAGACAATGCCGATGCGGCTCAGAACGATGCTGTAGCCACACTTTGTTATCAGTTGGGTGTGTCTGTCCACATGAGCTATGCCCCCAGTGGCAGTGGTGCTTATTCGCAGATGGTGACAGGCGCATTGGTGAAATACTTTGGCTATGACGAAGGCATGAGTTATAAAGTGCGCGATTACTACAGCACACCAGAGTGGATGCAGATGATCAAGAACGAACTCGATGCCCGCCGTCCTGTTTACTACAGTGCCTCTAATGAGGATGGAATGGGAGGCCATGCGTTTGTGTGCGACGGGTACGACACCAACGATTTCGTCCACATCAACTGGGGATGGTATGGAAAGAGCAATGGCTATTTCATGGTGAATGCCATGAACCCCTATGAATTGGGCATTGGTGCCAATGGCGGCGGCTACAATCTCGGACAGGAAATTATTGTAGGCATCAAGCCGGCAGCAGCCACTGCCGAGACGAAAGAATGGCCCGTTTATGGTTCCACGCGTCTGGCTGTCTATCCGTATGAAACTACCACAGGTACAAAATACGGTTACATGGCGTTCATTGAAAACGACGACACGGAAAACTTTGAAGGAAAAGTGGCTGCCGTGTTGGAAAAGGATGGAGAAATCGTGAAGGTGCTGAAAGAAGAAGAATTGAACATCAAGGGAGTTGATCCCACAACCAAAGGCTTGATTGATGCTGTCCAGCTCTCCATGAAAGACATTCCGGGCAAAATGGAAAACGTTCCAGACGGGCAATACCGTACCCGATTGGCTATCAAGGCAAAAGACGCTGACGCATACACCATCCTCCGCCATCCCAACTGCCTTCCGGCTTATGCCGATGCCACGGTGACCAATGGCGAGATGAAGGCAGAAATCCATACACCCGAACCCGATGTCACGCTTTTGGAGAAAATCACAACCGATGGCGATCTCTATGCAAAGGGCAGTGGTGCTTTCCACTTGAACTTGCAGAACAACAGCAATGACTTCTATGTCAACAATATCCTGCTCAAGTTCACTTCGGTTGACAATCCTTCCCAGTCGTATGTCGTAGGCGGTGACAAAAAGGTCACCAACCGTGTTTATGACAACAGTTCAAAAGAAATCACCATCATTGCCAACCTGCCGGTGGATATGCAGCCCGGAATGTATGAAGTAACGGCTTTCGAGGAGAAACACGAGGCGCATCCGTTCAAGGACGATGCTGTAGGAAAGGCGGTCTTGGAGGTGAAAGAAGAAGCCACCTCTCCGATTATCCGCCAGACCAATCAACTTGTATGGATTGGTGCACAGAGTTATAATCATGATGTGAAACAGGGCGAAAAGGCTTTGGTAACGCAGGACGTGCGCAATTACGGTACGGCAGGTGATGCCGGATTGCTGATGAAACTTGAGGATGTTGAGGATGCTTCCAAGTCCTATCCGTTCCTTCTCACCAACGAAACGTTCAAGCAGGGCGAGTTGCGCAACGTGAAATACTATAGCAGACTGGACGTAGATCCGGGACAATACAAAATCAAGACCTATTACGTGACCGACAATGGCGAAAAACCGGTAGAGGGAAGATTCGAGGATTGCGTGATGGAGGTTCAGGAAAACCCCGATTTGGTATTGGAATGTGAATCGTTCACCTTGCCCACCGAAATGCAGAAAGGCGTGAAAATTCCTTTCAGCGTCACGCTCAAGGCTCTTAAAGACGTGAAACGCAAGTTCTATATCCGCCTGCGCCAAATGACAGGCAGAGGGGGCGAAGCCGTTCACATCGAGTTCAACCTCAACATGAAAGCCGGTGAAACCAAAACACTGGAGAAATCCTATAAACCAACGGTGAAAGCAGGGAGATACATCATCATGATGGAAACGCAAAAGGATCAGAGTGCGTTTGAAACCGTTGGAAAATACATCAACTTTGGAAAAATCTATACTGTTTCCGAGACCACAGGCATCCATGAGTCTGAAACAGCCAATGAGCAAGTGCAGGTTGTATTCTCCGACAATGGCAAGGAAGCCACCCTGCTCCGTGAAAACGATGCCCTTCGCATTGTTAGGGTAGAGGTGTTCAGTTTGTCTGGTGCCAAGGTTCTGTCCTCCGTACCCACGTCCAATGTCGTGGCATTGCCATTGGCAGGAGGTGTCTATCTGCTGCAAGTGGTTACCGATAATGGAACCATTGCCAAGAAGTTTGTTGTGAGATAGTTTTCTTGCCGTGTGGCGTTTTTATCCTCAAAAAGCCATGCTCTATCCAAATGGGCATGGCTTTTTGAGGATAACGTTTGTCATTTCATGCCTTCCACCTTGTAGCCTGCCTTTTTCAGTAAAGCGAGCACTCCCTTCTCGCCCGGCAGATGCCCTGCCCCAACTGCGAAGAAAGTGGGCGCTTCCTGCATGATGGCAGGCATTTTTGCAAACCAGTCGGCATTTCGGTTGGCAATCAGCGCATCTGTTTCCTCAGGTCTGTTGTCGCAACTGTTGTTCAATTTCTCGTTCATTGTCTTGTCGATGCTCTCAATATTCTGCAAATAGAAAGCCTTGCTGATTTCTTCTGCCATCTTTTCGTAGTAGTCCATGTTGTCAATGAAACACATCAGCGTTTCCGTCTGTCGTTCCAAAGTCTGCATGTCGAACAGCACTTTCATCTGTGTGTCAATCGTTTCCAGTCCTCCCACTTGTTTCCCTGCTGCCAAAGCCTGCTTTTGGAAGTATTGGTCAAAAAGGTTCTGTGGGTCGAAAGTTCCCTGATGCTTTTGCATGAACAGCAGTACGGAGAGTTGTGTGGACAGTGCTGCCGGTTTCATTTTGCCCAATTGACCACTTATCATGGGATTGCTCATATCCATTCCCATTATCTTTTTCAATCCGGCGTTCAGTCGTTCCAATTGGTCGGCTTTCAGCAATCCTTGGAGCGTTTGCCCTTCCGGCAGCATCATGGCCGCCTGCATTTTCATCAAGTTTTCAGGCGACATCATGTCAGACATGTCCAATTCCCCATACACTTGGGTTGTTTCGTCCATCGCCTTTTTCAGTCCGGGAATGGAATCCACGAATTTCACGTCTGCCAAGTGATAAGTACCGATAATGTACGAGGGTTTTGTCAGTCCTTTGCCTGAAATCTTGTACAGCAATTGTGCTTGTGCGCTCATTGCCACCATGGCAATCAATAGCGCGATTATTGAATTTTTTTTCATGTGTTTGTTTTTATACCTTTTCATGTGTGAATTTTCTGTTTTGTTATGCCGGCTCTTGGGTCAGTTCTTCTATCTGTTGAATCAACTCGTCGTTGGTTTGCTGCATCTTGCGGAAGATGAATAGTCCGATGGCAGCTCCTACGATGCCTCCTGCTATGAGGCCTCCCACCATGGGTCTGTAATCGTCCGGTGACTGTTTTATCTGTTCCCACGCAAACCATACGATAAAAATGACCGCCAAAGGCAATCCTATGTACAATTGCTTGATACGCAGACGTTTCATCTCTCCCAACTGTTTGGCGGCTGTTACCAAATTGCCGTCAAACATGATGTTCAGTTTCTTGTTGTTGATGATGTAGTCGGCAACGACACTTCCTCCCAGCATGAGTGCGGCGAAGCCGACAAGCCACCATGAAACGATGTTTTGATAGTGCAAGAATATTAAATCTATCATGACGAACGGGAATATGATGAATGCTTCTATTGTCACCATCTTGCTAATCCACGATGCCTTGTTCTTCATTGCCTTGCGTAACAGACGGTCGTTCACCACCTTTTCCTTGTTTATCTTTTCGTTGAGAACGGAGAGTTGGCTGCGCATCTCTTCCAGTTCTTGGAACATTGCTTTTTCCATTTGTGCAGTTTCTTTACTTGTTAGACATTTGTTTCAGTTGCTCGCGAATCCTATAAAGTCGCACGGAGACGTTCTTGGCAGTGATGCCCACGATGGTGCCGATTTCCTCGTAGCTCAGATTTTCGAGCCACAGGAGCACGATGGCGCGGTCGAACGGTTGCAGTTTGCTGATACGGTTGTGCAGCATATCCACCTGTCGCGTGTCCTCGTCTTTGTCTTCAAACAGGTTGATGTTCATCGAAAGAGGTACCGTCTTTCTCCGTTTCTTCTTCCTGTCTTGTGAAATACAAGTGTTCAGGCTCACCCGATACACCCATGTGCGGATGTTGCTGCGCCCCTCGAACGAGCCGAAACCTTTCCAAAGGTTTACCAAAACCTCTTGGAAGAGGTCTGCCACCTCGTCTTCATCGTTGGAGAACATATAGCACACGGTGTAGATTGTGGCTTTCTGCTCGTTGACCAATTTTGCAAAATTCTTTTCAGTTGTCTCCATTTCAAACTTCATTAAGTTTTTCGTTTATCGGTTAGACAACACCAACTTCTGAAAAACTACACGAAAAATGAAAATATTTCTGAACAAAGATAAAAAACTTCCGTCCGCCCAAATTTTTCGCCATCATGCCTGACAAAAAACTAATCGGTTGGCAATCCCCTCATCTTCATCCATTTCCCCCTGAACAGCCGCACCAGGAAGATGCTGCCACGGAAAGTCAGTTCTACGGCCATGGCAAACCACACACCGTTCAGTCCATATTTCGGTGCCAGCGAAGCTGCCAGTGTGAGTCGCACCAGCCACATGCTGCCCAGATTCATACAGGCGGGAATAAGCGTGTCGCCAGCCCCCACAAAGATGCTGTAGCACACGATGGCGGCAGCGAACATCGGTTCGGCAAAGGCCTCAATGCGCAAGGCGCTTGTTCCCAAGCGGCGTATTTCCTCTACCGGCGACATAATGCCAATCATGTCGGGTGCGGCAATATACATCACGATGCCCATCATGGCCATCACCGCCATACCCAAGAACACGGTTTTGTAGGCAAAGCTGCGGCAAAGCGCATATCGTCCTGCCCCGTTGCTTTGTCCCACCAGCGTGGTGGCCGCTTCTCCAATGCCTATGCCGGGCATGTAGCAGAGGCTTTCCGCCGTAATGGCAAACGTGTTGGCGGCGATGGCAAAGTTGCCCAAGGGTGCCACAATCATGGTGCTCACTATTTGTGCTCCTCCCATCATGATGTGCTGAGCCGCCATAGGACCGCTAATTTTCAGGGCATTGTGCAGATAGCCCCACTGAGGTTTCAGCGACAGTTGCCTGTAGCGCAGCGATATTTCGGGCGACTTGAACACGGCAGCCCGGATGAGCAGGATGCCCGTGACGAGATATGCCAGTGCCGTTCCCAATGCCGCACCGGCCACGCCCATGCCAGCTCCGGGCATCTGAAAGTCGATGCCCCATAGTGTGAGGGTGCGCGTGGGAAAAATCAGCAGGAAATTGAAGACCACGTCCAGGAGGCACATCAGCAGGCTGATGAAACTGGGCACGCGCATGTTGCCCGATGATTTCAGCATACTGGAAGAAAGAACGCCAAACTGGAAGATGGGCAACGCCATGGAGTAGATGGCAAAATAGAGGGAGGCATTACGGGTGATGTCGCTGCCACCTCCCAGCCAATGTGGCAGCGGGTCGGCGATGGCCAGACATACAGCCGTAAGGAACACGGTGAGGATGCCTGTCGCCATGAGTCCCTGGACAAACACTTGCCGTGCCCGTTCAAAGTCGTTCGCACCGATGAAGTGGGCGGCCTGCACTGAGAACCCCATGGCGGCAGCACCCGTCAGCGAACCGAACAGCCAAGTGGTGCTCTCCACCAGTCCGATGGATGCCGATGCTTCTGCGCCCAAAGCCCCTACCATGGCAGCATCGATGTAGAACATCAGCACCGATGTGACCTGTGCCAGCACCGACGGAATGGCCAGCCATACAATCAAGTTGAATTTCTGCCGCCCCGTCATTTCCTGCTTCTTGCGAATCATCGCCAGCAAGGCATCGGTTCTTTTCTTCGAGATCATGCGTGCAAAGATAAAGATTAAAATTCACAAATGATGGCAGGCTGCCCATAAATTGCCATCAAAAAAGGCAATGGAGCCAAAGAAAAAATGCCGGGATATAAAAAGCATAACGGCAATCTTCAAGAGATTGCCGTCAACCTTCAATTTAAACGAGCTAATAACCTATTGTCCCTTATGAAAACTTTTACCTATTATATTCTTTTCTCCTTTCATCAACTCACCCTCGCGGGTATTTGTTATCCCTCCTTCAATCTTCTTTACCTTCTGTCCTCTTCAACCTATTGACAATCTTTCTAACCTAAACTAAAAACCTATAAAAATATTATCGAATCAACTTATTACCTAAATATATGTCCTTTACAATCTTTACCTTAAAAGCTAAAATCTGCATTTCAATTCTATGGATTCTTGTCCTGCTTTTTCTTTTTACCTTTTGCTATCCTATTGAATTCTGGTGCAAAGGTAACAGTGTTTTCGCACACAACCAACAAGTAATGCTGTAATTATTAAAAACATGGCCTTTTGTTGATTTATGTCAAGAACTCTTGTCGCTGCATTCGGATATTTCGGTGAAAAACGGGAAAAGCGTGTTGACAAACACTGACGGACAGTCCTGTTCATCGGTTGTCCGCGTGTCCAGACGCTCCGGCACCTCAGTCGCCTCTTCCTGCAGTTCTCTGCGTGGCATCCCCCTATTCAGCGACTGCCGCGTTAAATTGAATTAATTGAGGGAGAAAATGGGGAGTACATGTATCTATGTCGAAATTTATTACTATTTTTGCACGCAATAAATTTTTCAAGTAGATATGGCATCATTTGTTGCAGATAGAATTGTAATGGACGGCCTCACTTTCGATGACGTCCTTCTCATCCCCGCTTATTCAGAAGTACTGCCCAAGACAGTAGAGTTGAAAACCCAATTCTCAAGGAATATCCATCTCAACATTCCTTTCGTTACGGCGGCTATGGATACCGTTACCGAAAGTGCCATGGCGATTGCCATCGCGCGCGAAGGCGGAATAGGAGTGGTTCACAAGAATATGTCGATAGAAACGCAGGCTCGCGAGGTGGCTATTGTGAAACGTGCCGAGAACGGAATGATCTACGATCCCGTGACCATTCGCCGTGGCAGTACAGTGGCCGAAGCACTCGACATGATGGCGGAATTCCACATCGGCGGCATTCCCGTAGTGGATGATGCCAACCATCTGGTGGGCATTGTCACCAATCGCGACCTTCGGTTTGAGCGTCGTCTGGACAAGAAAATAGACGAGGTGATGACCTGCGAAAACCTTGTTACCACTCATCAGCAGACCGACCTGACCGCCGCTGCGCAGATTTTGCAGGAAAACAAGATAGAAAAGCTTCCCGTTGTAGATAAAGACTACAAACTGGTGGGGCTGATTACCTATAAGGACATTACCAAAGCCAAAGACAAGCCCATGGCTTGCAAAGATGAGAAAGGCCGTTTGCGCGTGGCGGCAGGAGTTGGTGTCACCGTTGACACGCTTGACCGTATGCAGGCGTTGGTGGATGCAGGGGCCGATGCCATTGTCATAGACACGGCTCACGGGCACAGCAAGTCGGTGATTGAAAAGTTGGTGGAAGCCAAGAAAGCGTTCCCCAGCGTGGACATCGTGGTGGGCAATGTGGCTACGGGCGAAGCGGCCAGAATGTTGGTTGCCAACGGGGCCGATGCCGTGAAAGTGGGTATCGGGCCGGGTTCTATCTGCACCACCCGCGTGGTGGCCGGTGTGGGTGTTCCTCAGTTGAGTGCCGTCTATGATGTGGCGACGGCTTTGGCAGGTACGGGCGTTCCACTGATTGCTGATGGAGGATTGCGCTATTCGGGCGATGTCGTCAAGGCACTGGCTGCCGGCGGCTGCTGCGTGATGATAGGCTCTTTGGTGGCCGGAACAGAAGAAAGTCCTGGCGATACCATCATTTTCAACGGGCGCAAATTCAAGAGCTACCGCGGAATGGGCAGTCTCGAGGCAATGGAAAACGGCAGCAAGGACCGTTATTTCCAAGCCAACACGAAAGATGTGAAGAAACTGGTGCCCGAGGGCATCGCCGGTCGTGTACCTTATAAAGGAACGTTGCAGGAAGTGGTTTATCAACTGGTGGGCGGTTTGCGCTCGGGCATGGGCTATTGCGGTGCTGCCACCATCGGTGAGCTACATCATGCCAAGTTTACGCGTATCACCAATGCGGGTATCATGGAGAGCCATCCGCACGACATCATGATAACCAGTGAGGCTCCCAACTATTCAAGACCAGAGTAAATCATTCATTAAAAAACAACAATGAAATCCAGAATACTATTCGTTTTCATGCTCCTGAGTGGAGGAGCGGCTTTTGCACAGACGGCCGATCCGGTGATTATGACGGTGAACGGAAAGCCTGTGCACCGTTCTGAGTTTGAATACTCTTACAACAAGAACAATGCTGACGGCGTTATCGACAAGAAGACGGTGGCAGAATATGTTGATTTGTTTGTGAACTACAAATTGAAGGTACAGGCGGCATTGGATGCCAAACTGGACACGCTCAGTTCTTTTAAAAACGAGTTCGCCACCTACCGCAACCAGCAAATTCGCCCGGTGTTCGTCACCGACGAAGCCATAGAGAGGGAGGCGTTGAAAGTGTATGAGGACACCAAAAAAAACATAGGTTCCAAAGGATTGGTGATGCCTGCCCACATTCTGCTGCTGCTCAAGCAGAAAGCAACGCAGGAGGAAAAGGACAAGGCAAAACTGCGCATTGACTCTATCTACAATGCGCTGAAAGCAGGTGCCGATTTCTCTGAAATGGCACGCAAGTTCTCGCAGGATCCCGGTTCTGCCGCCAAAGGCGGTGTGCTGCCGTGGGTGGCACCGGGGCAAACGTTGAAAGAATTTGAAGATGTGGCCTTTTCTTTGCAGAAAGATGAAATGAGCAAACCTTTCCTTTCGCCCGCCGGATACCATATCATATTGATGAAAGACCGAAAGCAGCTGGAACCCTTTGAAATGCTGAAGGGAGACATCATAAGGTTTATCGAAGTTCGTGGCGCGAAGGAAAGAATTGCCGATGTGGCCATCGACTCCATTGCCAAACGGCAAAACATTTCTTCCGCTCAACTGATGGAGAAATATGCGGACGAAATGTCGGCGAAAGACCCTGAGCTGAAGAATCTGATCAGAGAGTATTACGAAGGGTTATTGCTTTACGAAATCAGCAACCGTACCGTTTGGGACAAGGCTGCCAAGGATGAGGCGGCACTGGAGGCTTTCTACAAGGCAAACAAAAAGAAATATTACTGGGACGAACCGCGATACAAGGGAATGGCGTATCATGTGAAAGACCAGAAGGATGTGAAGGCTGTGAAAGACTGTGTGAAGGATCTGGCGTTCGACAAGTGGGCGGAGAAACTGCGCACCACGTTCAACAACGATTCGGTTGTCCGCATCCGTGTGGAAAAAGGAATCTTTAAAAAAGGCGACAATGCCTTCATCGACAAAATGGTGTTCAAGAAAGACACTACTGTCACTTCGCTGAAAGATTATCCCATTGATGCTGTCTATGGCAAACTGCTGAAAAAGAAACCGCAGGACTATACAGACGTGCGCGGGTTGGTGACGGCCGACTACCAAGACCAATTGGAAAAGCAGTGGGTGGCCGATCTCCGCAAGCGTTACAGTGTGGTGGTGGACAAAGAGGTGCTTGACACCGTAAACAATCATAAGTAAAGATGAGAAAATCAAAATATGTGGGGCTGGCTGCCTCGACTCTGTTTCTGGCTGCGGTGGGCATTCATGCCAATGGCGGGACGGGAACGGCCGTTCCGTATGCCGGAAACGACTCGGTGACGACTGTCGGTGCGGAGGCCCAGCCGCAAAGTGTGGTGGACGAAGTGGTATGGATTGTGGGTGACGAGCCAATCCTTAAGTCGGACGTGGAGATGCTGCGGCTGCAAGGTGAGGCTGAAGACATCAGGTGGAAGGGGGATCCCGACTGTGCCATTCCCGAGCGGATTGCTGTGCAGAAATTGTTCCTGCATCAGGCTGCCATCGACAGTATCGAGGTGACCGAGTCGGAAATTGCACAATCGGTGGAACGCCAAATCAGTATGTGGATGCAGGCTGCTGGCGGAAGCAGGGAGAAACTGGAGGAATACCGCAAGCAGTCGCTGACGCAGATCCGACAGGAACTGCACGATGATTTCCGCGACCACATGCTGATTGAGAGAATGAAGGACAAGTTGGTGGCAGGTGTGACCGTGTCGCCGGCGGATGTCCGCGAATATTTCAAAAAACTGCCGGAAGACAGTATTCCGTTCGTGCCAACGGCTGTGGAGGTGCAAATCCTGACCAATACTCCCAAAGTTTCTGTTGAGGAAATCAATAGGGTGAAGGACGAATTGCGCAAATACACGGAGCGCGTGAATAGTGGCGAGACGTCGTTCGCCACGCTTGCACGCCTTTATTCTGAAGATCCTGGAACGGCGCGGATGGGCGGCGAACTTGACTACACGGGTAGGGGAATGCTGGATCCTGCTTTTGCCAGTGTGGCATTCAATCTGACCGACCCGAAGAAAATCTCAAAGATTGTGGAAACGGAATTTGGCTATCACATCATCCAGTTGATCGACAAGAGAGGCGATAAGATCAAGTGCCGCCACATTCTTCTGAAGCCTCGTGTGTCGCAGGAGGCCATCCAACAGGCAGAAAACCGGCTGGACTCTGTCAGCAGAGACATCACGGCCAGCAAGTTTTCTTTTGATGATGCTGCCACCGCTCTGTCGGACGATAAGGACACGAAAAACAACAAGGGACTGATGGTGAACGTGCATGAAGCTGCACGCACATCGAAATTCCGTATGCAGGATTTGCCGACGGAGGTGGCGCGCGTGGTTGATACTTTGGCGGTGGGACAGGTGTCACAGGCTTTCCAGATGGTCAATGATAAAGGAAAAACCGTCTGTGCCATCATCAAACTGAAGAATCGGGTGGAAGGACATAGGGCCACCATCACGGAAGACTTCCAGACAATGAAAGAAGTGGTGCTTGCCAAGCGCAAGACCGAATTTCTGGATGACTGGATAAAGAACAAAATAAGAACCACGTATGTGCGTTTGAACGACCGTTATAAAAACTGTCAATTTGAATATCAAGGTTGGGTTAGATGACGTTGAAACGACAGATGAAGAACCCTATTGACGGGCATAGAATCTTCCTCATGGTGATTCTGTGCCTGTTTGGACTAAGCCTTGTGGCATCGCGCCAAAAGCCTCGCAAGAAGCAGAGTACTTCCGACCAGCGTGTGTATCTGCTGCATGCCGACCAATTGAGCTACGACCGGTACGGGCGGTTGCCTGACGCGCAAATCTTGAAAGGAAATGTCAGTTTCCGGCACAAAGGGGCTATCCTCACTTGCGACAGTGCTTATTTCTTTGAAACGTCCAACTCGTTCGAGGCTTTCGGACATGTGAAACTGAGACAGGGAGACACGCTGACTTTAATCGGCGACTATGCGCATTATGATGGCAATGAACAGATGGTGAGGGTTCGCAGGAACGTGGTGCTGACACATCGCGCCACAAAACTTTTCACCGACAGTCTCGACTATGACCGTCTGTACAACTTGGGCTATTTTTTTGAAGGTGGCAAGATGATCGACAAAAACAATGTGCTCACTTCCGATTGGGGCGAATACCACACGGACACGCGTCAATCCATGTTTCAATACGATGTTCATCTGAAGAACAAGAAGTTTCTCATGAATACCGATACTTTGTATTATGACACATATACGAAAATAGCCCATGCCGTGGGGCCTTCTACCATCACGTCGGGCAAAACGGTCATCAAAACGGAGGATGGCTATTACGACACGAACAAGGAACGTGCAAGACTGTTTGCACGCAGTACGTTGGTGAACAAGCAAAAGGAAATTACGGCCGACAGCCTTTTTCATAACGACAAGACCGGTATCAGCGAGGGATTCAGCAATGTGGTATATAAAGACCGGGAGAACAAAAACCAGATGTACTGCGACTATTTTTGGTACAACGAAAAAACAGGGAAGGCGATAGCCACCAAGCGCGCCATGTTGGTTGACTGTTCTCAGAAGGACACGCTCTACATGCATGCCGACTCGATGAAGATGTACACCTACAACATTGACACTGACTCGGTGTGGAGGAAAATACATTGTTTCGACAAGGTGAGAATCTATCGCAGGGACATGCAGGCTGTGTGCGACTCGCTGGTTTACGATACCAAAGACTCATTGATGGTGATGTATAAGGACCCGATTGCTTGGAGCGACAATCGACAGATGTTGGGCGAAAGAATCGACATCTACATGAACGACTCTACCGTTGACAGCGTTCATATCGTGGGGCAGGCGTTGTCTGTGGAACAGGTGGACAAAGAAGACCATTACAATCAGATTGCTTCCAAAGAAATGAAAGGATATTTCCAAAATGGAGAAATCTGCCGAACGGTGGCAAAGGGAAATGTGCAGTGCACTTTCTATCCGTTGGAGAAAGACAGTTCGCTGTCGGTTGTGAACTACATGGAAACAGACGAGATGCGGATGTTTATGAAAGACCGAAAGCTGGACAAGATATGGACACCCAAAGTGGAAGGTACCTGGTATCCCCTGATTCAGATTCCTCCGGCGGTTCAGAGACTGAACAACTTTGCATGGTTTGAAGACATTCGTCCCAAGAGCAAGGAAGATATCTTTGTTTGGCGGGGAAAAGCGGCGGGGATGGAGATGAAAAAACAGAAGAGGCACAGTGCGCCATTGCAGAAAATCTCTGATTTGGTGGACGGGAAGGGCAATGGAGTCTCCTTGAATCCTTCGGGTGGGCCGATTGTGGAAACCGACAAACCGGAATAGACGCCATGGGGTTCTTCAATATGCGCCGTCCGCAAGGTTTCCGTCATGAATATTTGTATGTGAACGAGCGCAGGGACAGACTGAAACAGATGGAAGAGCGGGTCAAGAAAGAATTGGGAGCCGCAGGCACTTCGCCAGACAGAGAAGGGACGGGAGAAGCAGGGGCGTTGAGGCTGAAGGGAGCCTTTCTCGAAGCAGCCACGCATACCCGTCGCCGAAGAGAACAGTTGAATAAGAGGTCATGGACGTTCAACATCGTCATGACGTTGGTCATCCTTCTGGTCATGTTGATGGTATGGATGGCAATGATAGATAGAATATGAAAGATGTCATACAACTTTTGCCTGACAGCGTAGCCAATCAGATAGCGGCCGGCGAGGTGATACAGCGCCCTGCCTCGGTAGTGAAGGAATTGGTGGAGAATGCGATTGATGCAGGAGCACAAACCATTCACGTGCTGATTGTAGATGCGGGGAGAACATCGATACAGGTTGTCGATGATGGGAAAGGTATGTCTGAAACCGATGCGCGCCTGGCGTTTGAGCGCCATGCTACTTCTAAAATCAGGCAGGCTGACGACCTTTTCGCTTTGCATACAATGGGATTTCGTGGAGAGGCTTTGGCAAGTATTGCGGCTGTGGCACAGGTGGAATTGCAAACGCGTATGAGCGATGAAGAAATCGGCACGCGTCTTTCTCTTTCCGGCAGCAGGGTTGTGGCTCAGGAACCAGTGGCTTGTGCGATGGGAAGCCGTTTCTCTGTGGAGAATCTTTTTTTCAACGTACCGGCGAGAAGAAAGTTTCTCAAGTCCAATTCTACGGAACTGAACCACATCCTGACGGCTTTTGAGCGCATTGTGCTGGTCAATCCCGGCATCGGTTTCACGCTGCACAGCAACGGAACCGAATTGCTCAATCTTCGTGCTTGCGGCCTTCGGCAAAGAATTGTGGATGTCTTCGGCAAGAAAATCAATCAGGATCTTCTGTCTTTGGGCGTGGAAACTACTGTTTGCAACATATCCGGCTTTGTGGGAAAGCCCGAATCGGCCCGCAAAAAGGGAGCACACCAGTATTTTTTCGTGAACGGGCGCTACATGAAGCATCCCTATTTTCATAAAGCCGTTGCCGCGGCTTTTGAACGGCTGGTGCCTGCTGGCGAGCAAGTGCCTTATTTCATCTATTTTGATGTGCCTGCCGAAGACATTGATGTGAATATCCATCCTACAAAAACTGAAATCAAGTTTGAAAACGAACAAACGATATGGCAGATACTTGCGGCTTCCGTAAAAGAGTCGATTGGAAAGTTCAATGATGTCCCGGCCATCGATTTCGATACGGAGGGATGCCCTGACATTCCTGTGTTCAATCCGTCTCATGCAACTTCTTTCGTGCCTAAAGTGCATTACGACCCACAATACAATCCTTTCAAGCACTCTTCTGCAGGGCAATCGAAAGCTCCCAAAGAATGGAGCCGGTTGTATGGCTCCGCTGATGGAAGCAGCCTGGAAGGAGAAACGGAAAGCATTCTGCCGGAGGCAATGAATCTTTTTGATGAGGAAGTTGCGGTTGCGCCCAACGACATTGCTGTTGACAAGTCGCCTGTCCACTATCAATATAAAGGAAAGTATATCATGACGGCTGTCAAGTCGGGACTGATGATTATTGACCAGCATCGCGCGCATGTACGTATATTATATGACGAGTACATGGAGCGGTTGCACAACCAATTGGGAAACACGCAAAGGCTTTTGTTTCCCGAAATCATCCGGTTTTCCGCGGTCGAAAGCGCGGTGCTTGACCATATTCTCCCCACAATGGCGCATTTGGGCTTTGATTTGTCTGATTTGGGCAATGGAAGTTATGCACTCAACGGTATGCCGGCCTTTGTCGAAGGGCTGGACGGTGTCAAGTTGGTGCAAGATATGGTGAAGGAGACCCGGACATCTGGCACCAGTATTGCTGAGGAAATGCACCATGTTCTGGCACTTTGTCTTGCCCACCATGCGGCCATCCCCTACGGTCAGGTGCTGGGCAATGAAGAAATGGAGAATATTCAGAACCGCCTTTTTGCTTGCAGTAATGTAAATTATACTCCTGATGGAAAGACAATTTTAACCATTTTTCCTCAATCAGACATAGAGAAGAAATTGGGCTAAGACGACTTTTTAGTATATAATGGTTTTATTTTGGTAAAATATTAAAAAAAATAAGCAAATTTCTATTGTCGTTTCCTAAATGTATGGAATTTTTATGTACCTTTGCAAACAAATTTAGGTATAGCAAGATATATAAATCACTTTTTATAAAATTTAATCATGAAGAAATTATTTGTTTTATTAGTTTTCGCAACTGTTTCTGTGTCTTCAATGGCGCAGACTGAAGACGTTCCTGCTGTGAAGCACAGCGTAGCAACCAATTCGTTTTGGAGCAATTGGTTTATTCAAGGTGGATTGCAAGGGACAACATGGTATTCAAACCAAGAGCATGGATGGGGATTGACCAGCAAGTCAAACAGTCCGTTTGCCAGTGAGCGTACCAACTTGGGCCTTTCTCTTGCAGTGGGCAAGTGGTTTACTCCCGGATTGGGACTTCGCACCAAGTGGCAAGGCATTTGGGCTAAATCGGTAAATCCTGACACGGAGAACAAGAATATTGTTGGAAAAAGCAACGAATATTGGACATTGAGCGAGCAGGCTCTTTTCAATTTAAGCAATATGTTGTGTGGCTACAACCCTGATCGTGTATGGAATGTTATTCCTTTCATAGGGGGAGGTATTGCACGTTCCATGACGTATGATTTCTATACAATGAACATTGGCGTAGGTCTCTTGAACCAATTCAAGTTGAGCAACCGTGTTGCGCTTAACGTAGAGTTGGGATGGAACCGTTACGAAGAAGACATTGACGGTAGTGCTGACATGCTGTGGCACAACGTTGGCTACGGACGTGGATGGGTAGATAAAGACAACCAGTTGTATGCTGAGGTAGGGCTTACTGTCAATCTGGGCAAGACGCTCGGTTGGAACAGAGTTCCAGATGTAGATGCCATCAAGCAGTTGTCGCAGTCACAGATTGATGCCCTCAACGCACAGTTGGGTGATGCAAATTCTGAGATCGATCGCCTGAAGACAGAATTGGCTCAGAAACCTAAGACCGAAACCAAGGAGGTTGTTGTAACAAAGTCTGTCAAGGACTTCATTACTACTCCGGTTTCCGTATTCTTCAACTTGGGTAAGACAGAAATCGCAGTTTTGAAAGACCTTGTCAACGTTCAGGCACTGGCTAAGTATGCTATCGAGAACAACTCCAACATCCTCGTTACAGGTTATGCTGATAGCGCAACAGGTACTCCTGCCATCAACAAGGTTCTCTCTGAGAAACGTGCTCAGCGTGTAGCCAACGAATTGATCAAGATGGGCGTTAACGCTGAAAGAATCAAGACTGCCTCTTATGGTGGTGTTGCCATCTTGGAACCGGTTGATTTCAACCGCCGCGCAACAGTTCAGATTACAGAAGACTAATAATAGAATTTATTCATTGAGGCGATCCGCATTCCCCGTGGAGGGGAGTGCGGATTTTTTTTAGGGAAGGTGATGCTGTTTTTGCATCTTTTTTAAATATTCAGAAAGGAAATAGGGGTTTTTGGCTGGCATTGCGTTATCTGTGCAGAAAAGCGGACTGAAGGACGCGAAAATAAAACAAGGTAAATTGAAAATAGAAAAAACAATGAGAATCAAAGAATTTGCATTATCTTTGCAAACCATAAATACAAGCAGCAAGCCGGTTGGCATTCTTTCTGCACGTTCTTTGATGCTGGCCGTTTGTCTGATTACAGGCTGCTGTGCGGCAAATGCGCAGAGAGGCAATGGTGAGTTTGATTACAACGACGGACATCATGAATTCCGTTTGGGTGGCAGCGATGGCCTGACATTGACCACTGTCAGTTTCTGGGGAATGGGGTTGGACGATGTCCTGAATGGAACCACTCGCTCGGATATAACTTCAACAGGTGTGTTGGGCATCGGATATCGCTACGGTATCAACCGCTTCAGAGTTGGTCTCGATTTCGGTTTCACGCAATTAAGCAGCAAGATAACCAAGGATGGAGAGACCGCTCCCTATATAAAGGAGAACGAAATGGATTTCCTTGTTCTGCCGGCAGCCGAAATGATATACCTTAAGAAAGGTTTGTTCGAACTTTATGGCTCGGTGGCTGTAGGCGTGGATGTGTCGCGCTATTCGGAAAAAGGCCTGACAAGCGAAGGCAGCAAAGCAACTCTCCAAAGATCGGAAGTGTCAACCAATTTTGCTTTTCATGTCAATCCGATAGCCTTGCGTGTTGGCAACAACAGCATTGGAGGTTTCCTTGAGGTAGGTCTTGGGTACAAGGGGTTCGTAACGGCAGGCGTAAGCATGAGAATCTGACAGGCGGTGAAGTTGCGTCATGGTATGCACCGCGGTAAGGAAGTGAGATGACAATTGTTCTGATGGATACAAACAGAAAACAGCGTTTTAAGGTGAAATTCCAGAAATATTATCCTATGATGTGTCGAATGGCATACGGATATGTTCCTGTTCAGGATGACTGTGAGGACATTGTTCAGGATTTGTTTGTCAGCGTGTGGAACCGCAAGAAAGACGAATTGCCCGAAGAAGAGTTTGTCGCTTACATAACAACTTCCATCAAGAACAATTGCATCTCGTTCATACGCAAGCGCCGGAATGTGGACATCGTTTCAGCGGATGCCATGCCGACGGCTCTGGCAAATGTGCCGGAAGAGGACTGCAGGGAAAACAATGACAGCGAAGTGTTGGATCATATATTAGGCATCCTGCCTCCGAAATGCCGGGAGGTGTTCGAAATGAACAAATTGCGCAAGATGAAATACCGCGAAATTGCAGCCGCATTGAGCATTTCAGAGAAAACCGTAGAGAATCACATGGGAAAGGCGTTGAAACTCATGAGAAGCTATGTGCAGAATATGCCGGCCAAGGTGATGTTATTATTTGTTTCACTTTATATAGTTGACCGTTTATGAACAGTTTTGAAAATATAGACATCCTGCTTGCCCGCCATTTCGCAGGCGAATCTCTTGACGAGGCTCAGGAGAGGGAACTGGCCGACTATATACGGCTGAATGGCAAGGAATATGCCCGTCTGAAGGCGATTCTGGAGAGTATGGACAAGAAAGTCCAAGAGCCGGTTTTCGACATGGAAGCGGCCTGGCAGAATGTGGAAGGCAGGCTGAATGGCGGAAAATATGCCGAGATACGCGCGGTGCGTGCTTTTATGGCTGTGGCGGCCATCCTGCTGTTGCTGCTGGGAGTGGGAATCTACGCATATAGAAGTTTCTTTGACAGCCCTACGTTCTACTATGCCAACAATAGAGGGCGGTTGCAGAAAGTGGAATTGCCCGATCATTCAACCGTGACACTCTATCCCAATTCCGCCATAGAGTTTGAAAAAGATGTTCAAGGCAACGGAGAAAGGAATGTGAGACTTACCGGAAAGGGCTATTTCGATGTGAAGAATGATGGAACAGCATTCGTGGTAAGTGCGGTGAATTTGAAGGTGGAAGTTTTGGGAACGGCATTCACCGTTGACGTTTTGCAAAAAGAAAATGAAAGCGTGGCGGTGGAAAGGGGAAAAGTGAGAGTGTCGGCCGGAGGGCAGCAAACCATTTTGACCAAAGACCAAAGCGTGGAATGGACAGAAGGGAAACTGGTCAGAACCGACCATAAAGAAAAGACTTTAAGCCGTAAAAAAATGTTGGTCTATCGCAACGAGCAGTTGAGAACGGTGATAAGTGAATTGGAAAAGCAGCTGGGTGTGAAAATTGAATTGGGCAAAGGCATTGCCGAAAACAGCGTGACTACCAAAATCAATCCCGAACATTTGGGAGCAGTGCTAAAAGAATTGTCGTACCTCTGCGGTTGTCAATGCGACACACTTGGGCCACGGCACTATAGGTTACATTATTAAATGGATAAAATATAAGTGAGAATTGTACACATGGAAAGTTTTATAAGGTTAATTGGAAAAAATAAGATTCAGTTTTTAGAGGTAACATTTATTGATGAATAGGTTTATTCTTATCATTGTAGTCTGCTTCGCTAACGTGACGTTATCGATTTGTGGACAAACGAAGGTGGCAGGAGAGATTGTCAAAGTTGACAGTTCTTCTGCCACTGTGCGTGAATGGTTTGGCCTGATTGAGCAGCAAACAGGCCTTACGCTCTCGTATAATCCTTCGTTGATCAACATGAATGAGAAATGCCGATTTGAAAGAAATGGCAGCATTACGGTGGAGCGTTTGTTGGAAGTCGTGCTGGAGGGGTACGACTTCCGTCTGATACCGCTGCCAGACAGAAAGTTGCTCATCCAGATTGACCGCAAGCAGTATTTTTGTCTTACGGGAACGGTGAGAGAGGCTGAAAGCAATGAAAAACTGATGGGCGCCACGGTGCAGGTGACCGATGCCGATGGCAAGAAGATATATGCCGTGACCGACCGAAATGGCATTTTCACCGTCGAAGTGGTGCAGGGCAGATGCAGTTACACGGTCAGTTATGTGGCTACAAACCATACGGAAACAGTGTCAACGTGCAGGCCGACCGCTTTGTGGGCATCTCGCTTCGACCCATACCGTTTGAAATCAAGGCCGTGAACGTGAAAAGGAGAAGAAGTGTGGACGAACTGGACGAAACGGCGCCTTCCAATATGGTGACCTTCAGCAGTGCCGACATTTTTTCACAAATCCGCATTTTGCCCGGAATTTCGTCATCTTCTGCCAATATCGATTTTCATGTGGATGGCGGAGGATTGGACGAAAACCTCTTTCTGCTCGACGGATTTCCCGTATACAGTCCCGGACACATCAACTCGGGGCTGACCGCCTTCAATGGAGATGCCTTGAAGAGCGTGTCGTTCTACAAAGGATTCATTCCCAGCAAATATGAAGGAAGACTCTCGTCTGTCACCCATGCGCAGTTGCGGGAAGGAAACAAGCAGCGCTATGTGAACACACTCTCGGCCGACATGAATTCGGCAGGAGCCACGCTCGAGGGACCCATCATTAAAAACAAACTGTCCTATCTGGTGAGTGGACGGCGCAGCTGGCTTGATTTCTTCGACACTCTGCTGTCGGAAGAAGACCGCATGAACTATACGTTCCATGATTTCAACATGAAAATAGCGTGCGACATTGATTCGACAAAATCCATAGACGTTTCGGCCTACAGTTCCACCGACGATTATTATATGCCGGATGTAAACCAGAACAAGCGTTCTCTGCTGCGTTGGAACAATCAGTTGTATTCTCTCCGTCTCAACACCATGATTGGCTCGAAGATTACCAACAACACGTCGCTGGCATACGCCATTCACGCCAACAGGATGAACCTCGGCATCATTGAAAGCCGTGAGAACGATTACCTGCATGGCAAAATCAACAGCATGTACCTGAGCACAGAGTTCAGTTATGCTTCTGCCAATGTCTATACCGCCCGGTGGGGCGCGAAAGCCGTGCACGAACGCTACCAGCTGGCAGCGTTCGACCCTCAGTTCAGCAGCAGGCATGAGCCGGTGAACCAATTTTCTCTGTTCTACGACAACCGTGTGCGCATCAACAGTCGGCTCTATGCGCTGGCAGGTGCCAATCTTGTGATATACATCCCCCGCAACAGCCGACGGTACAGCAGCATACAGCCCCGTTTTTCGCTGAAATATTCCTTGGACGACAACGATCTCCTTTATGGCAGCTTGTCAAGCATGGAACAGTTCTTCCATCATGTCTATGTTTCCGAAGTGGCCACTCCTTCCGATTTTATCATGCCCAGCATCGACGGATTCAAGCCCAGCACGGCTTTTCATCTTGAAACAGGATGGAAGCATTTCACGCGCAAAGGCATTATGGAACTTTCGGTTTACTACAAGCGTAGAAAAGACATTCTGGCATTGCGTCCCAACGTGTTTGACGAAGGCCATCTGTGGCACAAACTCATCATGGCGGGCGATGGCGAAAGCTATGGAGTGAACTTCTATCTGAATGACAGTTGGGAACGGTTGAAATGGCAAATGTCCTATACCCTTTCCAAAAGTCGCGAGTGGTTCAACTACATGAAGGAACGTGGAAAAATGCCTTCGCTCTACGACATACCCCACATTTTGAACGGAGCGGTTTCATGCGAGGTGGGCAAGCGTTCCATGTTTTCTGTTGGAGGGAATCTGCATTCTGGAAAAATCAAGTTTGTCGATGAGAACAATCAACTGATGGGTGTAGAGGATTTCCGCAAGTTTAGAGAGCCCACACGTTTCCGGGTGGATGCCAGCTATTCGTACAGCAAAGAACTCAAAAATGCCAAACTGCTTTTGCGTTTCGGACTTTATAATATTTTGGGGAATCCGTCAGAAGAAGATTTGCTCGGTTTCTTTTCCGTGCGAATCCACAACCATTGCGTTCCTTTTGGTATCATCACCTTCAAGTTTTGATGCAAAAAGCGGATTCCGGGCGATTTTCCAACCAACAATCCCCCTGTTCTCATTTTTCGAGAAAAAGGTGTCCCTTTCATTTCGTTTTATTGAATAATTATCTGTAACTTTGCACAGCATCTATGAATAACCGGCGTGGCGTCATGGATCGGTCTCCAAATACCATGACTGTTTTGCGGACGGTGGCGCAGACAGCCGCTCCCACGGCCCTTCGGATTCATGCGTAGGAATGTTACTAACTTATTATCAAATTTATAAAAAACACAATCATGGCTGAAGAAAAATTCAGAATCGAATCAGACCTTTTAGGCGAACTTCAAGTGCCGGCAAATGCTTATTATGGCGTGCAGACACAGCGTGGTATCAACAACTACAAAATCTCGAATACGAAGATGAGCGATTATCCCGAATTCGTGATTTCTATCGCTTATGTAAAACTGGCCGCTGCCGAGGCCAACCGTGCGCTCGGACAGTTGGACGACAAGGTGGCCGATGCCATTTCCCAGGCTTGCCGCGAAATCATCGACGGGAAATTCCACGAAAACTTCCCGGTTGACATGATTCAGGGCGGTGCCGGCACGTCGGTGAACATGAATGCCAACGAGGTGATTGCCAACCGTGCACTTGAGATTATGGGCTATGAAAGAGGCGACTACCAGCACTGCTCGCCCAACGACCATGTGAACTGCGCACAGTCAACCAACGATGCCTATCCCACGGCCATCCGCTATGCGTTCATCCGTATGAACAAAGGGCTGGTTGAAAGTCTTAAGAGTCTTATCGAAACCTTCCGCATGAAAGCAGAGGAATTCAAGGATGTCATCAAGATGGGACGTACACAGCTCCAGGATGCTGTTCCTATGACGGCTGGCCAGGAGTTCGGCGCTTTCGCCAACAATCTCGAAGAAGAAATTGCCAATCTGGAGCGCAACGTGCGCCTCCTGTTTGAAATCAACATGGGTGGAACGGCCATTGGTACAGGCTTGAACGCAACTCCGGGCTTCACCGATTTGTGTACAGCCAAGATGAGCGAATTTACCGGCGAGAAGTTCCTTGCTGCCGACGATTTGGTAGAGGCTACTCCCGACACGGGCGCATACGTGAGCTATTCTGCAGCCTTGAAGCGTCTGGCCGTAAAATTGTCAAAAACCTGCAACGACCTGCGTCTCATGGCTTCGGGTCCCCGTTGCGGTTTGCACGAAATCAACCTTCCGCCCATGGCTCCCGGTTCTTCCATCATGCCCGGTAAGGTGAACCCCGTCATCCCTGAAGTTACCAATCAGGTTTGCTTCAAGGTCATCGGCAACGACACTGCCATCTGTTTTGCTGCCGAGGCCGGCCAGCTCCAGCTTAACGTCATGGAGCCTGTCATTACCGAATGTCTGTTTGAGAGCATTACATGGTTGACCCGCGTTATCGACACATTGAAAGAGAAATGCGTGAAGGGCATCACCGTTAACCGCGAGCACTGCCTTGAAATGGTGAAGAACAGTATCGGTATCGTTACCGCTCTGAATCCGCATATCGGTTACAAGAATAGCACGAAGATTGCGAAAGAAGCACTCGAAACCAATCGTTCCGTTTACGATCTGGTGTTGGAGAAGGGTATTCTTACAAAGGAGAAACTCGACGAAATTCTTGATCCTGCCAATATGTTGAAGCCTCAGGTATAAAATTCATACAAGCTATGTTGGAAGGGGATCACTCTTATCTCTATATATAAGGTGTTCCCCTTTTTTGTTTTTTTCTGGCGAAAAGCCAACGAGGAATGCAAGGTTTGGCTTTTTCTCCGTTTTCCAAGTGATATTAACGAAAAAAATGACGATGAAGGTAAAAATGAAAAAATGGTACCATGCAACGTTGGCGGCGTTGCTTGGCTTGTTGGGATTTGATTCGTGTATTGGCGGAGGCGATGTGCCTTGCGAGTATGGAACACCTCAGGTTGAGTTTTTGGTGAAAGGAAGCGTTACCGATGCCGAAGGACATCCCCTGAAAGGCATCAAAGTGACCCTGAGAGAAAGTTACGGTGTGCAGTTGTATGGCATGGATTCTGTTTATACGGACAGGGACGGAAAATTCGTTACAAACACCTTGAAAAGCATCTCGCTCGACAACAAGAAAATCATTTTTGAAGATATGGACGGGCCGGAAAATGGAGGTGAATTTGCCAACGACAGCGTGGATCTCGACCATTTGCAGAAAATCCAAACCAAGAAAGGCGAGGGATGGTATGAAGGTAAATACGAAATCTCTGCAGAAAGAAAACTGATAAGGAAGGAAGGCAAATGAAAGTAACTCCACTTACCTTGAGACGCAAGGCCGCTTTGGAGTTGTGGCGCAAAATGGATGAAAACACGCGGAAAGAGCATCCGCTCCGGCAGTTGTTCTGGGAGTGTACGCTGCGCTGCAACCTGCATTGCCGCCATTGTGGCAGCGACTGCAAGGTGAAGGTGGGGCAGCAGGACATGCCCAAGGAAGATTTCTTGCGTGTGCTGGACAGCATCAAGGCGAAGACCGACCCGCACAAGGTGTTTGTCATTGTGACAGGAGGAGAACCGCTGATGCGCGACGACCTGGAAGAATGCTGTGCCGAAATCTACAAGAAAGGTTTTCCCTGGGGAATGGTTTGCAACGGTTTGTACCTTACCCCCGAACGTTTCCGCCGGCTGCTCGATGCCGGCATGCACTCCATCACCATCAGCATGGACGGACTGGAAGCCGACCATAACTGGATGCGCGGACACAAAGAGAGTTTTAAAATGGTGGAGCAAGCCATCGACATGCTTGTGGGCACTCCTTCGCTGGTGTTCGACATCGTGACTTGCATCAACCGTCGCAACTATTCCCAGATGGACGCCATGAAAGAGTTTCTCATAGCCAAGGGGGTGAAACGCTGGAGGCTGTTTTCCATCTTTCCTGTTGGACGTGCGGCAAACGATTCCGACATGCGCCTTTCAAACGAAGAGTTCCGTGGCTTGTTCAACTTCATCAAGGCCACCCGCAAGGAAGGGCGCATCCGGGCCGATTACGGATGCGAGGGTTTTCTCGGCAACTATGAGGGCGATGTGCGCAATCATTTCTTTTCGTGTCAGGCCGGTGTGAGCGTAGGTTCTGTATTGGTAGATGGCTCAATTTCTGCTTGTGCGAGCATCCGTGCCGACTATCACCAGGGCAATATCTATACCGATGACTTTATGGATGTGTGGGAGAGTCGGTTTGTTCCCTATCGCGACCGTGAGTGGATGCGCAAAGGCGAATGTGCCCGTTGCAAGTATTTCCGTTATTGCAAGGGCAATGGGATGCATTTGCGCGATGGAGATGGAAATCTCCTTTTCTGCCATCTCAAGCGGTTGCAGGACAGCAGATGACATTACAAATATTAACAATTGCCCGAAATCCTTTAACACGAAAAACGGCCGTTTCCTGAAAAAAGTTTTTCGCGCGCCCAAATACGCGATTCTACGGGTGTTTGGCAAACGGCTGATATACAGTGGGTTGAAAAATATTGACAAATCTCGCCCGGTAATTTATGCCTACTTACCTTGTAATTTATGCCTACTTACCATGTAAGTAAGGCTTACTTACCCGGTAAAATATGCCAAATTGCGATGTAAGTAGGCATAAATTACCGGAACGGCCCCGAAAAATTGCTCCGCCGTTTTTCCCGATTTTCCAATGGATCATCCTTTACTTTTCTATTTTGCGAGTAAATCCTGCGGAAAATCCGGATGAAATTTTAACGCAATTAACGGTTTTTGGGTGACCCCTATCTTTGTTCCCAAAGAAACAAAAGAAAGGCCATGGCAGGTTAATGTCAGATTCGACCGGGTGATGAAACGCATGCTGCGCAACAACACCATGGCTGTCACTGTGTTGGGGTACTTGTCACGATTGTCCGCTACTCCATCCCCATATTCTGATTCCCCCAATTCTACGTAAAAAACGAGTGTTGAACATGGAACGGATTTGAAATGATACGGGTGCGCGATATGGCGATACAGGAACAATGATGTATAAATTTTGATGGTTGTCCGTATTCGCAAATATCCTGGTTCGAATGCAATTTTTTTGTGAATTTGAAGTTAGATATAACAATGGTGCTATTTGGAAAAACATAGATTAAAATGTTTTGTGTTGACAATCTTGTAATAAAAGAATTTAAAAAGAAAAGACGATGAACCGATTAGAGGCTTTTGTTTACAAACAGGTAAAAAACAATTATATACTGAAGGATTTCCTGCGCAATGCGTATCAGGGATTCTATGACTTGCTGCCAAACTACGAGTCGAAATTTGCCAACGAACCCATAGTTTTGGAAGACTGCTATTTTGGTTTTCATGATGCCTGTCCGTTCAGTAAGGACAACAGCAAGATTCTGAGCAACCGCCTGACCATCCCTTTGCGTATGCCCACGGAGCAGGATGCGCTGGAGGTGGGTTATTGGACGGGGAAAGATTTCTCGCAATGGGTGAAAGTGGGAGAAACCTGTGCTTGGAACTACCACAAGGGTTGTCGCCTGCAATGGGTGAACAAACACCTTGTAATATATAATGTCTGCGACAACGGTGTGTTGAAATCGAGAGTGCACGACATAGAGACGGGTGGGGAGGAAACCATCGGTTGGGCGATTGACACGGTGAGCGGTGACGGAAAGCAGGCAGCCTCGTTCAGTTATGGGCGTTTGCAGGAAATGATGCCGGGCTACGGGTATGTGACGGGGGATGACGATGCGCATTTGGACAAAATGACGGCCAAGGACACGGGATTGTATTTAGTGAATCTTGAAAACAACAGCAGAGAATTGTTGGTTGACTTGCAAACGTTATCGGAGCTGCATCCTGAAGAGGGGATGGACGATACCTACCACTTTGTCACCCACACGGAATTTTCGGCAGACAGCCGTTATCTCGCCTTTCTGCACAGGTGGTACAAAGGCACGTTTCAGAGGACAAGGCTCATCGTGATGGACTTGCGGACACGGCAGATGTATATTTCGCCCACCACGGGCATGGTGTCGCACTATGCTTGGAACTCCAAGAACGGAATCATAGCCTACTGCCGTGTGGAAGACATAGATTCGCACGTCTATTTCAACGATCCCACCATGAGAACCTACAAGCGGTGCGGATACCCGCAACTCAATTCAGACGGGCACCAGCATTTCATAGACGACGGGCATTTCCTCGTGGACACCTATCCTGATAAATACCGCCATGCCAAATTGTATCGTGTGGATGTGGAGACTGACGAGGTTGTTTTATTGGCAGACGTGAAGAGCCCGAAGAAATTCGTGTCGCCCAATGACCATAAGAATTGGAAATGCGACCTGCATCCGCGTTGCAGTGCAGACGGAACACTTGTTTCTTTCGACTCGGTTCACACCGGAACACGCAGTCTTTGCGTGATGAAAATCGACGGGAAGGACAAGAGCCTGTTGCGGTAAAAGGGGATTCCTAATAGAAGATATTGGTGATATACCGCAAGGCTTCGTAATTGCACCGACAGTAATGGCTGTCGGTCATTTTCCCCGTTGACGTGTGCTCGCTGTCGATGACTTTGATATCAGGCACATACATCACGCGAAGATGTTTTTCAAGACACCTTTCTGCCAAATAAATTTCTTCGCCGAAAAGGAAAATGGGATAGTTGATGGTTCCGCAATGTTCGTGGTAGTGGCGGGTAAGGATGATGAACGAACCATGACCGGCATAGATTTGCCCAGCCTCGTGACTTTGTAACTTCTTCGACTTATACATGGTCTTGGTGTAGAGCCAGTTGAGAAAAGGAAATCTGTAGAGCATTTCCAACATCTGCAACTTGCGCAAAGAATAGCGTGACATGATTTTCGGGTTGCGGTCGCGCTTTTCCAACTCCGAATAAATCTGTGGGGCAATCCATCCCGTATCCTCCGCACAAGCATAATCGGCAAGGCGAAGCAGCGTGTCTTCTTGCATCACGAGATCCACGTTACTGATGATGTGGTAGTCGTAAACCTTCAAGTCGGCTGTTTTCATCAAGTCGCCAATGGCTCCGAAATAACCTTTGTTCCTGCCGTAAACAAATGCATTCAAGCGGAAATGCTGCGCCTGGTACTCTATGGGCTGGATGTTCTTGTCGGTGTTGTCGGCAACGAACACCTCCACTTCCACTTTGTCTCCGGCATACCGCACTGCCTTGTCGATGGATGCGAGATAGAGGGCAAGTTCGCGGTATGAATGGTAAGTAACGCAGAATATGGCAATCTTTTTCATGAGACTAATCGTTTTGATGTTTCTTTTGCTTTATTTGCAATATCTTCCATGCGAGATAAGACAGGATGCCCTGTACGGCGGACACCACAAGATAGGCACAGGCATATTGTTTCAACGTATGGTAATGATAGAAAAGCACGACCATCAAGAAGAAACTGAAACCGAGAATGATGGTGTTATAGGGTGTCACCGAAACGGCGTCGATGGGGTTTCGATAGAGCAAATACATGGCTTGGGGAAGAATGGACAGGATGAGGATGCGCGTGAGTCCGTCTGCCACCACATAATTTTCGGCGAAGAAAAGGCGGATGAGAAACTGGACGAACCCGTAAAAAACTGCCGTAATCAGTGCCGACGAGGCAATGTAGATGAGGGCGAGCCTGCGGATGAATCCGTTGGCTTGTGCCATCTTCCCGGTGGCGATGCCCTTTGAAACGTAGGGTAGAAGGATGAAACCCATGAACGAGAAGATGGGGGTAGCCATGGTGACGAAGGTGATGCCGATGGAGAAATAGGCTACCGATTGCAGATCATGGTAATAGCTGAGATATACCACGGGGAAAGCCGAGAGCGAGAACAGGAAGAAATCGCCCAGCAACCGCCATCCGGAATATTTGACGAGAATCAGGAACTGTTTCCTTACATTGGCTGTTCGTACCCGTTTGAACAGGATAAACCGCTTTTTGGTTTGCTCGCCGAAAACGAATATGGCAACCAGCAGGGAGGTAATTGCCAGCCACGACACGAAGACATCGCCGGTGGTGATGTGCGGAATGGTGAGCAACGGCACGATGATGCTCAGTTGGATGAGCAACTGACTGACGTTGAATTTCTTGAAATCGCCCATTCCCCGATAATAGGCAAATATGAATCCAGACAGTGCCAAAGCGAAAGAATAGGCGATGGAAACGGCAAACAGAAGAGGTTCGCCCGTGTTTCCTGTCATGATTTCCTGCGCGTAGGCAGAGAACAGGGCGCAAAGCAAGGCCATGACCATCGTCACGGAAAGGATGTAGGCAACGGCAGCCACAAGAAACGAGTGGGTTTTCAATACGCTTCCCTTGCCCTTGTATAAAGAAATGTAGCGTGGAAGGGCGATGCCTGTGCCGGCCAGCATGACGAACGACATGACCGATACACTGCGCTTGATGACGTTAAACTGTCCGAAATTATCGATGGTCAGGCGGTTGCTCAAGATCTTGTTGATGGCAAAAGAACAGAGCATAATCAGTATCTGCACGGAAAACGTCCAGACAACATCTTTGCCAACGGGAGAGTTCAGTTTGTTCTTGATCAGGTTTACTATCATGGTTCATGATGGCTGGATTGAATAAAGACAAGAACAATGTAAGCAAGAAAAAGCATTGCAACATAACTCGTGTACACAAAAAATGAAGTTCCAAATGACCATAACAGATAAGCATAGACAGCAATGGCGAAAGTTTGGTTGAAATAGACCAAGTTACGCACAGTAATGTTTTTCATTGACGCATTAGACAAGAAGCCTAATACCAACATCACTACAAAAGAAATGAATTCGCCAAAATCTTCGATGAGCATTCGGAAAATGGTATAAACATTGGAAATTCCGAAAAATCCGTTTTTGCCAATTTGCATGAATTCGTGATAAACTCCTTGAACTCGCTCTATCAATCCTAATTGGGAGAAAACGCCCGTAAATGTTTTGAGTCCGTAGTAATACTCTGTGGGAGCGTACGAAGCGTACCAACTGTCAAAACATGACATGTGTCCGATGGCATAAGTGAGAAATTTCTCACTTATGATTGTCAGGGTTTTATCGCTGATTTCACCTGTTCTAAAAAGCATAGAGACAAAAAGAATACCTAAAAAAGCAGATATTCCCAAACCTGCTCCCAGCACATGTTTGAGTTTTATTCTTAACGGCAGTCCATAACTATACGAGCAAACGATAAAACCAGCCAGCCAAAGGATAAATCCTGAAATCATACCCATTTTCATGGCTTGTGTCAGTGCCACAAAAATTCCGGGAAGAACGGTCATGCCTGCGATAATCTTTGCATATTTTCCTACCATTCTATAGCAAAAACCACCTATCAATGGAGCTGTATATGAAAACATCAGAAACAATTGATTCAGAAAGTTTGAAGTTTCTGAACCTGAATATCGGTCTGCCGATATTTCGCTGTTCATGTGCAAAAGGGCTGCAACATTAATCACAGACCTAAGGCTGAATCCGTGCAGTGAGAGAGTATATATAGGATTAAAAAATGCTGATATGAAAAGTAAAATCAAGACGGGTACAGCCCTTTTCTTATTAAAGGTAAGCGTTCTTTCTACAGAAATGCGTGGGGTATAGCAGGTCTCACTGAAAATGGAACCCATTTGAAAGAAAAGAACGCATACCACAATAAATAATATTCCCGTAAAATGCAGAACGATAAAGTACTGCATGGCAATAGCGAATAAGGTCATGCTAATCCACATCAAAGAGAATACTCCTGCCGGCTCCAATCGTATGATATAGTCGTATGACAGGAGCAGAAGAATTGCGAGGAGTGCTATGATGAGGAATACCATGCTGTTTGTTTTGGACAAATGGGCTCTTTTGTTAATCCATCTCTGTATATCCGCCATAGCCGTAGCCATAGCCGAATCCGTTGCGGTTGTAGCGTCCGGTCATGATGTCGGTTCCATTGAGAACCAATGCCATGTTCTTGAGTTTCTTGCCTGTGTAATATCCGTCTATGATAGGCAGCATTTCGCGTTCCAGCAAACCGTTGCGGATAATGAATATCGACATGTCTGCAAGCGGTGCGAGGATAGAGGTGTCTGCCACGATTTCTATGGGTGCACAGTCCATGAATATATAGTCGTATTCTGCCCGCAGTTCCTCCATCAGACGGTTGATTCTGCCGTTGGCAAGGAGTTCTGTGGGATTGGGAGGCATGGTTCCGCAAGGCAGAATGTCAAGCCCCTGGCTGTCGGGATGTTTTACCATCATGCTCTTCCAGTTGTCAGTCTGCTCCGACAAGTAGGTAGATACACCGTTCTTGGGTGAGTTCACGTACAAACTCAGCGATGCCTTGCGCAAATCCAAATCCAGCAGTGCCACTTTCTTTCCTTTCAGTGCATAGACAGCTGCCATATTGATGGTGGTGAACGTCTTTCCACTGCCCGGATTGGCAGAGGTCACGAGAAAAGTCTTCGCGTGGTAACTGCCTGCCATAAACTCGAGATTGGTTCGCATCACGCGGAATGCCTCGTTGATAATGTTGCGTTTTTTGGGCTGGATGAGTATCCTGTTCACGGCATCTTGCTTTCGTCTGGGTTTGTAGAGAGGTATTTCGCCCAGGTAAGGAACTTTCAGTCCCTCAATGTCTTTTCTGCCACGGATGGTAGTGATGGAACGCTCACGGATAAAAAGCGTGACGGCAGGAATGAGCAATCCTAAGAGGAATGCCACCATCAGCACATTGCGCTTGACCGGGAACGTGGCTTTTTTGCGACCCATCGGCGGTGTGAGGACACGCAGGTTATAGGCGGTGAACGCCTGCGACAGTTGGTTCTCCTCGCGTTTTTGCAGCAGGTAAAGATAAAGTTGCTGTTTCACTTTCTGCTGTCGCTCCGACGACAGCAGCTGGGTGGCCTTGGTAGGACTGGAAGCAATCTTCTCGTTGTTTTCGTTCTCTGCTCCCTTGATGCCGTCAATTTCTATTTTCAACTGGTTCATGGCATTGTCTAATGATGCCAGTATGGCCTTGCGCATGGATGCCAGCTGTGCATCGTAGTCGGCAATGTAGGGATGGTTCTCGCTGTTGCCCGCCGCTATCTTGTTGCGCTGCAGCAGCAGGGTGTTGTACTGCATGAACATGTCGCCCATGCTCTTGTCAAGCGGCACCATGCCCATTGGCAGGGCTTGGTCGGCCTGACTCTTGTCGCGCAGGAAATCTTTGAGATATTTCACCATGAACAACTGGTTGGTGAGTTCGGTTCGCTGCAATCCGGCGGCATTGGCATTCTTCATGTACATGCCGGCTGCCACCTCGATGTCGGGCATCAGGTTCTTGCTCTTGAATTGGGAAATGTCGTTATCTACAATGCCCAATTCTTTTTCCAGCAGCAGCAGTCGGTCTTCGATGAACCGTGAAGAACTCATGGACACTTGGTTCTTGTCGTTCATCCATTCCTCTTTATACACCGTCAGGATTTCGTTGAGCACGTCAACGGCGCGCTGCTTGGAGACATCCTGATAGGTCATTTTGATAATGGCGGCATCGCGGCTGCTCACCACCGATGTGAATTGCTTGGAGCAATCTTCGGCAGCCACCGTAGGATCGGCCTTGTCCACATGAATGGTCATGTCTTCTTTCACATTGGAAAGGTAAGGCGTTGCTGCCACATAAAGCGTACCGATGGGAGTCTTGATTCTGCTGTTCACCCTGCCTTTGATTTCTGCATCGAAATCGTCTTTGTTCTTGTAGAAATCAGAAAGTGTCACCTCGCCGTTCTTTTTCAAATCGATGACGCAACCGCCTTCGTCTTCATCCGTGAAATCAGTGAATTGCACGGTGACGGGACGGTCTTTCCCGTAAAGGTCCTTGTCGCGGATGCCTTTTACGATATAGCTGACGTCCAAGTGCATGCGTTTCACCACATTGTACATGACAAACGACGACTGGATGGCACCCAACTCGTTGTAAACGTTCATGGAAGAGCCGAAAAGTCCGAAATCGGCAAGGCCACCGAGTGCGCTGGCCAAACCTCC
The DNA here is from genome assembly GCA_022773395.1 of Prevotella sp. Lineage (GTDB taxonomy): Bacteria > Bacteroidota > Bacteroidia > Bacteroidales > Bacteroidaceae > Prevotella. Next base: position 5,406 of record JALFBL010000110.1, on the reverse strand, counting down.
TCCTCCGCCTTTGTCGTCGTCTTTTATCAATATCTCTGCACTGCGCGTATAGACAGGGGGATTCACCACAAGATAAGCCACTGCCAGAGAGAGGGCGGTGAATACGGAAATGGCAAACCATTTCCAATGGTCGAGACAAAGATTGAAGAAATCCTTGATTGTAAAGGTGTTCGCGTTCCTGATGTGCGAAGAGGCGGTCTCGGTGTTTTGAACAGTATCCATCTTGTTTTGAGAAACTTATTTGCTTGTTTGATTTTGGTCTGATTATTTGAATATGAGAACGGCTACCGTTGTAAGGACAGACACGATGGAAATCCAGAATGAGCCTGTCTTGGTTTCATTGCTGGTGCCATAGGCCTGGCGCTTGCGGTAGTCGTTGGGACTTACATATACCACATCGTTCTGCTGCAGATAGTAGGCTGGTGATTTCAGCAGGCTTTTCCCATTGAGCAGATTGAGGGTGTATGTCTTGCTCACACCGTTTTCTTCCCGTTGCACAATCACTTTTTCACGATTGCCGTAGAGTGTCATGTCTCCGGCTGTGCTCAAGGCTTCGAGAATGCTCACTTTCTCTTTGTTGATGCTGTATTTTCCGGGAGTGAGCACTTCGCCCATGACAGAATAGGAAAGATTGAGAAAATCGACCGTTACCACCACGTCGGCAGCCAACTGCTTGCTGGCCAGTTCTTTCTTGATGAGTTCGCTAACCTCCTTTCGGGTCATGCCGGCAATGTGCAGGTTTCCCAACAGCGGGAAATCAATGTTCCCCTCGCTGTCGATGGTGTAGCCCAGATTGCCTTGGCCGCGATTGATGGAAGCCTCTTCGGGCGATCCCACCAAATGTGAAATGATGGGGAGGTTCAACGAATTGGTCACTTCTGCCGTTCGGCTCTTCACCACAATAGATATTTGGTCATCGGGTTTAAGTCTGATTCCGCTTACATGACTGATGGTTTCTTCGTTCCCGTTTTCCATGTCCTGGAAATAAGTGACGTTGCTCGGAGTCTTACACGATGCCGCCAGCAAGATGACCATCGTCCACAGAATGATTCTGAAATGTCTCATATCTTTCTTCTATTTCTCTTTATATTTCTTAATTTCTACCTTTTTATAACATAAATGTCACATAATTATTGCAAAGGTAGTTATTTTTTTTGGAAAATGTAGAAGATGCCAATAATTAATGCTATCTTTGCAGAGCATATACCAGAATCTTATGGGGTTGACCGGATTTGACAGCGGGTCGAAATGGTATGTAAGCACGCGGAGCCTCGTCGGCTATCTCCTAAATCAGAGTGGACAAAAAATTAATTGGCGAAAACAAATACGCTCTCGCTGCTTAATCGAAGCATAGTAGATTTGAAGCTTTATCCAGTCACCAGGTGACAGGACGAGACATCGCTCAGAGACTGTTGTTCCGAAGTTCTTTGGTCAAGCGGTGCAGGTAAATCGGGAATAGCATGGCAATGCCTCGCTTGTTGTGTGAAGTTTTAGAGGCTAAGGCGGTGGTGGGTGGTCCGGGTCTTGCCAACGCTCGAAAATGAAGTCCGGAATAAGCGTGTAGAAAGCGTATGGTTTCCCTGTTTGGACGCGGGTTCGACTCCCGCCAGCTCCACTTGGAAGATATGTTTCAAAAAAACAACGAACCCCAAAAGTTGGACCATACTTTTGGGGTTCGTTGCTCCATCGGGGCAATGCTCCTCCCGATCACCCGTCCCTGCAAGGGAAGGGCACCGTATGTCGTTACGACATACGGTGCCCCAAACAAAACTACTTAAAAACGAATCTACCGAAACAAATAAAAAAACCGGATCAGGCCGGTGTGTTTTCTGTTTTTGCTCGGCAAAGGTAAACACTTTCTCTCCAAACACAGACGTTTTGTACTTTTCTAAAGTCCAAATCTGTAAAAAGAGACTGACTCCTGCGAATCAGTCTCTTTTCCTAGTGCCTTTACTTGCAATTACAGTTACATCATTCCACCCATGCCTGGTGCGCCCATTGGCATCTGTGGCTTTTCCTCGGGCTTGTCCACAATGAGACATTCTGTGGTGAGGAACATGCCTGCGATGGATGCAGCGTTTTCAAGAGCCACACGGGCAACCTTTGCTGGGTCGATAACTCCTGCTTCGCGAAGGTCTTCATACCTGTCGGTACGGGCATTATAGCCGAAGTCATCTTTGCCCTCGCGTACTTTCTGGACAACTACCGCTCCTTCGCCACCTGCGTTGAATACAATCTGGCGGAGCGGTTCTTCAATGGCGCGTTGAACAATCTTGATGCCGGTTTCTTCATCGGCATTGTCGCCTTTAAGTTTTTCAACGGCATCGATGGCGCGAATATAAGTAGTTCCGCCTCCGGCAACAACACCTTCTTCAATGGCCGCGCGTGTTGCGCAAAGCGCATCATCCACACGGTCTTTCTTCTCTTTCATTTCAACTTCGCTGTTGGCACCCACGTAAAGTACGGCCACACCACCGGCAAGTTTTGCAAGACGTTCCTGCAGTTTTTCCTTGTCGTAGGAACTGGTAGTGTTTGCAATCTCATTCTTGATCTGAGACACACGGTCGGCAATAGCTTCTTTGGTGCCTCCGCCATTTACGATGGTGGTGTTGTCTTTTGAAATCACCACCTTGTCGCAAGTGCCGAGCATATCGAGTGTAGCCTGCTCCAACTTCAAGCCTTTCTCCTCGCTGATGACCAAACCGCCTGTCAGCACTGCAATGTCCTCAAGCATGGCTTTACGACGGTCACCGAAACCAGGAGCCTTTACGGCACAAACTTTCAGTCCGGCACGCAGGCGGTTCACAACCAAAGTGGTGAGTGCCTCAGAATCTACGTCTTCTGCAATAATCAACAAAGGCAAACCCTGTTCTGCTGCGGGCTGCAGCACGGGCATCAAATCCTTGAGGTTGCTGATTTTTTTGTCGTAGATCAAGATGCGTGGGTGTTCCATCACGCACTCCATCTTGTCGGCATCTGTCATGAAATAACTTGAGAGGAATCCGCGGTCAAACTGCATTCCTTCCACCACACCGATGTGTGTGTCGCGGCTCTTGCTTTCCTCGATGGTGATGACACCGTCCTTAGACACTTTGCGCATGGCATCGGCAAGCAGCTTGCCAATTTCTGGGTCATTGTTGGCAGAAACGGTGGCCACCTGCTCGATCTTGTCGTAGTTGTCCACCACTTTCTCCGCATTGTTCTTGATGTAATCCACCACAGCATCAACAGCCTTGTCGATACCGCGTTTCAAATCCATGGGATTGGCGCCGGCTGTAACGTTCTTCAAGCCAACGTTAATGATGCTTTGTGCAAGAATGGTTGCGGTAGTTGTACCATCGCCGGCATCATCGCCGGTTTTGCTGGCTACACTTTTCACCAATTGTGCTCCGGTATTCTCGAAACGGTCTTCAAGTTCAATTTCCTTGGCAACAGTCACGCCGTCCTTTGTAATCTGAGGCGCACCGAATTTCTTCTCGATGATGACGTTGCGGCCTTTGGGGCCTAATGTTACTTTCACTGCATTTGCCAGCTGATCCACCCCGTTCTTCAAAAGGTCGCGGGCATCCATGTTGTATTTGATATCTTTTGCCATGATAATTGCTTTTTATTCGTTGATAATAATCTGAACTGATTGACAATAGCGTTAGCCGATGATTGCCAGCACATCGCTTTGGCGCATCATCAGAAATTTCTCTCCTTCGTATTCGAGTTCTGTGCCCGAATATTTTCCGTAGAGAACTTCGTCGCCCTTTTTGAGAATCATTTCTTCATCTTTCGTCCCTTTGCCTGCTGCTACAATGGTGCCACGCAATGGTTTTTCTTTTGCCGTATCAGGAATGATGATACCGCCGATTTTCTCCTCGGCTGATGCCGGAAGAACCAGAACTCTGTCTGCTAATGGTTGAATGTTCATAGTTGTTTATGTTTAAACGTTATTGTTATACTATTTTTCTTTATTATTGATGTGGAAAACCGATTATTCGGCAGGATGTCGTCCACACCCCTCATAAAGCAAACTCCATGCCAAAATGTCATTTGCCACAATTGTCAAAGCCGACTGACAATTTTGTCAGTTGAGGTCAATTGCCCTTCCTGTGCTTTGCCTCAAAAGAGCATTCTGTCTCAACAAAAACACCGGACAAACTCTAACGCACCCTCATCTTTCTCCAAATGCAACGGGGAATCAACTGCCAGAAGAACACCACCGCACGGTATCGCCAATCGATGACGTGTACACGACGCTTCTTGTTGATGGCTCTTACAATGTCGCGGGCCACGTTGTCTGCACTCATCAACATGGGATAGCGGGAAGAGCCGCCCAGCAAGGGCGTATCTACAAATCCGGGGCGAATGTCGGTAAAGCGTATGTTGAGTTTTCGCATGCCCGCCTGTTGTTCCAAAGCCTCGATGTAAGTGCTCTGAAATGCTTTGGTGGCACTGTAAGACGGAGCGGCGCCAAGTCCTTTTGTCCCGGCTATCGAGGAAACCACCGCTATGTGGCCGCCTCCATGCTCTTCCATATAGCGATAGGCCGTGCCAACCATCCTTGCGAAACCTTTGGCATTTGTCTCAACCGTGTTCATTTCAATGTGTTCGTCAAGTGGCAGATTCTGCTTTCCAATTCCTGAGGCGTGGAGATACAGGTCCATTCCTCCCAAACGTTCAACAAGTTGCATCAGAATCTGAGATGACCGCTCATCATTAATATCCAATGCCGCCACTTCCATTCGTCCAGAGAAATCCGCCTTCGTTTCTTCCAAAGCGGATTCCCGACGAGCGGCCAAGCCAACTCTCCAGCCGCTTTGCGCCAACAACCTGCTCACTTCACGTCCAATTCCCGACGATGCCCCGACAACCACTGCACATTTCATATTCATGTCTCCTGTTGTTTTTTTCAATAAATGTATGAAACAAATCTTCATACAGAACATTAAAATTTGTGATATTATTGTGAATAATGGTGATTTGAAATCCTTTTCCAACTTTTTTTAATATCTTTGTACCATTAATTTAGTTTAACTCTTTAAAGTATGAAAGATTTTCTGAAAAATGTACTTGCCACAATTGTAGGCCTCATCGTATTTCTGTTGGTCATCGGCGCTTTAGGTGCCATGAGCATTGTAGGTATGGTGGCGGCGTCTGATTCCACAACGAAAGTGAAAGAAAACAGTGTGCTTGTTTTAGACCTGGACGGCATGCTGAACGAAAGGTCGGAAGATGACATTTGGGGCCAGTTGACAGGAAAAGTCAGCAACAGTATAGGACTGGAAGATGTGCTCAGTGCAATCAGGGATGCAAAGAAGATAGACAACATCAAGGGCATTTACATAGAATCAGGCATGTTTGCGGCAGATTCCCACGCCTCCATGCAGGCCGTCAGAAAAGCTTTGGTAGATTTCAAGA
>JALFBL010000044.1 GCA_022773395.1 Prevotella sp. | reverse complement strand
ACGCTCCAATATAACCACCTAAACGCCAATCCATATTTTTTGTAGAAGTATTAGACAGGTTCAAGCCTCCCATAATGCCCCATTCTTTTTGTGCATTTATTGAAATGGATATTATCAATAAAAACAATACTAAAATTTTTCTTTTCATTTTCTTGTGATTTAATTTTTTTGCAAAGATATTGGACAACCAAGAAAAAATGAAAAAATAAGGTCGCTAATAGTTCGCAGAAGTTCGCATCTTCACAAAACGCTAAATACCAATGTGTTGTGAAGCATGTTTTTTGTGTTAATATGTTATTTTATGCTTTTCAGATATTTCGACAGCTCTTTGTCGGTATCTTTTCTTCCAAACATTTTGAAAAAAAGTCTTTGGCGTCTTGTGGAAACCGTTGATTTTTGGCATTTCATAAGATTGGCAATGTCCAATGGCTTGAATCCCAACCGCATCAGCATGCACATTTCATAATCTGTCAAAGTGATTCCATGCTTGACCATCAACTCTTCATGGAAATTCGGAATGATTTCCATAAACGATTTTCTCAATTCGTTCCATTCTTTCGTTGTCGGAACGTCAATTGGTTTTAAGGCATAATTGAGGAAAACGAGATAGATGTCGGAAGACAGCAACTTTTCATCCAACGATGTGACGTCTTCCCGTTTTTGCTTGGCATTGTATTCGGAAATCTTTCTTTGCAGACTGTCTATCTGCTCTTTCTTTTCCTCAATGAGTCTGACAAAGTTGCTTTCCTTTTCTTCCATCAATAATTTGAGGTCAGATTTCGCCTGCACCAAATTGGAAATGGCATTTCCATATCTCTCCGTCATTTCACGGAACTTTCTGTCTTTTTCTTTTTTAGTGTACAGGATAATGACTCCACCCACAATGAGCAGTGCCACGACGGAAACCAGCGATGTGATTCTTTTGAGCCTTTCCTGTTCCGCCATACTTCTCATTTCGTCAGCCACCTTCTTTTGACGGTCGTATTTGTACATTGCTCTCATGCGCTGCAAGTCCTCCGTGTTTCTGCTCAGATAATTTGAGTCGCAATAAAGGGAAGTGAGCAATGCGTATTTTATCAGCGAATCCTTGTTGTGGGTCTTTTCGTACAAGCAGGATAAGCCATGATAGCCTGCGTATTTGCTTTCAACTTCGCTCGCATTGGCAAGACATTTCCTGAAATAATATTCCGCAGAGTCATATTTTGCGATGCCTACGAAGTAACTGCCTTTGGTATGATAGTATAGTTCTCTTCCCCTGTCGATATTGCCGTTTTTGTCAAAATATCCCGAATTTCGTTCGTATTCCTTGAATGACGATTCCAAGCCCTGATAATTCTGTCTGTCAATATTAAGTGATAGGATTCCAAATAAAGTACGTGCTGCCAAATCGTTCCGCCCCAGCCTTTTAAAGGCTTTATAAGTTTTCTGATTTATTGTCATGGCACTGTCCTTCTTGTCCATAATGTCATAAGCCAAAGCCTGAATATCAACATCCAATAGGGCAGTTAACGTGTCGCCGCCTTTCAGGGCATACCGTTCCGCCTTTCGTAGGGCATACAATTGTTCGTCAAACATATTCTGATGGTAGAACAAACTTGCCATTTGCCCATATACCCTGTTGAGGGTTGCGTAGTCGCAATCGTCACTGGTGGTATCGGCACACTCCGCCGCATCGTGGAAACTTTGCAGGGCAGCGGGCGCATCGTCCATGTCGCTGTAGGCTCTTGCCAGCAGATAGTGGGCGAGCATACGCTCGTTGGGCGTTCCGTGCTCGTCGTAGTAGGCAGTAAGAAGGAGGGGGATGCTGTCGGAGGTGAAAACGGTGTCGCACTTGTTTTGCCCCTGCATTTGCAGGAGCAGGAATTTCATGCGCATTCCTTCGGGAACGTCTGCCGTCAGACCGGAAATGCTGTCGAGCAGCAGGAGGGCTGAGTCGGGGCGGTCGTTCATCACGGCTTCCGCACGGTCAAGAACGGAACGATAAGCCCGTCTGCCTGTACAGGCGGAAAGTAAAATTATAATAATGGCGATGAACAACAGTCTTCTCATGATTGACTTTGCCCCACCTCTTCGCTTTTCTTTTCCTTATAGATAATCTTGTTGGCGCCCGACGTGATTTTAAGTGCTTCGGGGTGCTCCTTGATAAAACTGTCGATGTGGCGCACGCGCTTGTCTTCGAGAATCTCGTCCACGGCAATCAGGATGCCCGTTTCCTCCACTTCGCCGAAGCCGTCGTTGATGGCCGTTCCGAAAAGTTTCATCGTGGGACTGAGGTTCATGTAGGCGTTTACCAATGGCGGAATGTTGTAGCCCATCTTCCGGATTTCCCGATTGAGGATGCGGTAGTCCGACTTGAAATCGTCGTGCATGAACAAGGCTTCCAATTCCGTGAGGTCTGTCTCAATGACCAATGGCTTCGAGGGCACAATCAGATTTTCCTTGTCGTTGAAATGTTTTTTGAGGAAATAGAGAATCATGTCGCGCCCCTTGCGCACATACGAGGGGTACATGGTCATTTTCCCGAAGAAATATTTCAGTCCGGGGTTGATGACGGTCAGCGCGCCCAGTCCGTCCCACAGGTTGTCGAGTGCGAATATGCTTTTGGTGTTCTTCTGCACGTTCTGATATTCGAGCGAAACAAACGACCGGCCCAGTTCCACCGTGTAAGGCATATAGTCTTTTAGGAACCGTTCAGAGAAATGAAACATGTGGCTGGTGGCCAGCAGTGGCTGTCCTTCGTCGTTCAGTTGCCAGTTTTCGCCCAGCATGTAGCGGTAGCCTCCGATGATTTCTTCGGCCTCGGGATTCCACACGATGAGTTGCTTGTAGCAGTTGTCGCAAGTGTCAAATTCATCGATGTCGAGGGCTTTTCCTGTTCCTCCTCCGGCCTCCCGGAAAACGATTTCCCTCAGGCGGCCGATTTCCCTCATCACGTTGGGGGCGTTGTGCGCTGTGATGATGTAAATCTCGTTCTGACTTTTGTTGGTCATCCTGAGCTGTCTGTCTGGTGTCAGCTCACTCCTGAGCATTTCCTTGCTTACCGGTAGGATAATTTCTTGTTCCATTCTTATCACTCGTTAGCGTCAACCGCATGTACGTTTTTCTCTCCACTGTTTGCGATCGATGAGGTTTTCTTATAATTTGTAAACTTGCTCCTTTACATATTTCGCCCACTCCACAGGTGTTTTGCTCTTGTCGAACGTTTGCCACGGTATGGGTTTCCCTATGGCCACGCGGAACGTCTGGTGCACGTTCTTGTACATTTCATCGACAAGAAACAGCATGGCGATGTTCACTTTGATGCCGAACCGTTTGCACACGTTGGCCAGTCCGTAGAAGAAGTCGGAGTTGCGGCCGCCGAAAAATATCGGCACCACGTCGCGTTTCGTCTCTACGCTTTTGCTGATGAACGTTTTTTTCCATGGTATGTCGCAAATCTTTCCGCTGGTCTTTCGCGAGCAAAGCCCTGCCGGAAACATCAGAATGTGGTTGTTGCTGCCGAAGCCCGCTTCCACCATGGCCGGAAACTGCCGGCTCTGGTTGCCCGTCTTGTTGATGGGGATGCACAGGGGCGCCAGCCCGGGCAGGTTCATCAGCAGGTCGTTCACCAGGTAACGGAACCGTCCGTCGTAGTGTTTTCCTATGATGCTGCCCAGCGCCACTCCGTCGGCTCCTCCCAGCGGGTGGTTGCTCACGAAAGTATAGAGCTTTCCGTCGTTCTTGTCGGGAAGGTTTTCCATTCCCTCAATTTTCAGGGTCATGTCCAGATAACGCACACATTCTTCCAGCCATTCGGTGCCGCTCAAGTCTCTGTTTTCCCACAGGAAACTGTTCACTTCCTCTTGGTGAATGATGTGCTTGAGCCACTTTATGAGAATGCCCGGCACGAATTTGGCCTTCGTTCCCATTTTCTCTGCAAGAATTTTCTCTATGTCTATCGTATTCTCCGTAACAGCGTTCATCTTTAGTAAAAGGATATGCAAAAATAAACGATTCTTTTCAAAAACGTTTCTAAAATGTGGAAAAATGTTATCTTTTTCCTAAAAATGAAAGCATTTGCCTGTTTGTTGTCCTCAAAGTGTGTAAAAAATGGGCTGTGGCAAATGGTTGCTCTCAGAAAAAGGCCTGTTGCCTTGCAGAAACGGGGAGGATGGGGTGGGGCGGACGGCAGCAGCGGGCGGACGGCTTGGACGAAAAAGGAAAATGCCTTTGGATGATTGGTTGCCAATCATCGGACGATGCGTTGGAATGCAACGGATAATGAGTTGATGTCCAGCGCATCATCCGTTGGCAGACAAGGGATGATGCGTTGGTGCGCAAAGGATGACGGGTGGAAAAGCCGTGGACGATGCCGGATGTGAGGGTGGAATGGATTCTGATGCAGAAAAAGACGGTAAGAAATGGGCGTTTTATGCCCATTTTGCTTGTGTTCTGCCAAAAACAGGCCTCGCTTTTTGCAGGTAAGACAAGAGGGATGCTGACAGTCAGGTATTTGCGAAATCCAAACGCCGGTTCCCGAAAATGGAGAAATGCTGGCAGAAAGCGCTGGCAGAAGAGTTTCATGCCCATTCTCAGCCTCTTTAAAATGTAACGTTTTCTTAAACCATAAATGACCGTTCCTTTGTGCCCCATCTCTTCTTTCTGTCCGGTTTATTAAAAAACAGCGGTGTTTTGATAATTTTGTGGAGAAAAGTGGTGGAAAGTGGGGATTTTTGTATAACTTTGACCCCGAATCCATATTAATATGGTCGCATGCGTTTTTTAGGCAACATAGAAGCAAGGGCCGATGCAAAGGGGCGTGTGTTCCTTCCGGCAGTTTTCCGCAAGTCGCTGCAAGTGGCAGGCGAGGAGTCTTTGGTGCTGCGAAAAGACGTGTTTCAGCCCTGTTTGGTGCTTTATCCCGAGTCGGTGTGGAACGAGCAGATGCAGGTTTTGCGCAGCCGTTTGAACCGTTGGAACAAGGAGCACCAGGAAATTTTCCGCCAGTTTGTGAGCGATGTGGAACTGGTGGCGCTCGATGGGAACGGCCGCTTCCTTATTTCCAAGCGCTATCAGAAAATGGCGGAAATCGGGCAAAACATCAAATTTATCGGCATGGGCGACACAATAGAGATATGGAGTGGCGAAAAGACCGAGAAGCCCTTTGTGGATGCCGATGCCTTTGGGCGCGCCATCGAGGAGGTGATGAAAGAGGGCATCTCCTCGCGGACGGTTGAATGAGAAAACTAAGACAATGAACATTCCAGATACCTATCATGTACCTGTGCTGTTGCACGACAGCATTGACGGCTTGAATATCAAGCCCGACGGGGTTTATGTTGACGTGACTTTTGGCGGCGGAGGGCACAGCAGGGAAATCCTGAACCGGTTGGGGCCCAAGGGGCATCTGTACGGTTTCGACCAGGATGCCGATGCCGAGAAAAACATCATCGGCGATGAGCGGTTCACCTTTGTGCGCAGCAATTTCAGGTATCTGAACAACTGGATGCGCTATTACGGTGTGGAGCGCATTGACGGGTTGCTGGCCGATCTGGGCGTCTCGAGTCACCATTTCGACGACGAAACCCGCGGTTTCTCTTTCCGGTTCGATGCGCCTTTGGATATGCGCATGAACAAGCGGGCGGGCACAACGGCGGCCGATATTGTGAACCGATGGGACGAACAGCGGCTGGCCGATATCTTCTACCTGTATGGCGAACTGAAAACGGCGCGCAGAATTGCGGCAGCCATCGTCAAGGCAAGGACGGCGAGTCCCATCGTCACCACGCACGATTTCATCAATGCCGTGCAGCCCCTGTTTCAGCGCGAGCGTGAGAAAAAAGACATGGCAAAACTGTTTCAGGCCCTTCGCATAGAGGTGAACCACGAAATGGAAGCACTCGGGGAAATGCTGGCGGCGGCCACCCGGCTGATGTGTGCTGGCGGCAGGCTTTCTGTCATCACCTACCACAGTCTGGAAGACCGCATCGTGAAGAACCTCATGAAGAGCGGCAATGTGGAAGGGAGGGTGAAACAGGATTTCTTCGGCAGGTTTGAAACGCCGTTCTTGTTGGTCAACAGCAAAGTGATAACGCCGGGCGAGGCAGAGCAGCAGCAGAATCCGCGCAGCCGCAGTGCCAAGTTGAGGATTGCGGAGAAGAAATAAAGGAATATGGACGACAGCAAGACAAGCATAGATGAATTGATAGAGAGAGCGGTGAAAGAAACCGCCCTTGAGCAATCCGCCGAACAGCCGGAGGCGCTCAAGGGAACGTCTGTACAGCCTGACGGCGGAAAAACGGCCGGGGAGCAGAAACCGCCGAAGGGCGAGAACCTCTCTCGTCAGGATCCGGAGCGGAAGGAGGGAAAGGAAAACGGAGAGGCATCGCTGTCGGCTGCCATCAAAAAGCAGGCGCGCGAAGACGAGGCTCTGCTCACCTCTACACTCACATTGCGCAAGATTATCGGTGGCGACTGGCTCACTGCCGATTTCTTGAGAAGGCAAATCGGATTGATACTGCTCGTCGTCTTTTTCGCCATCGTCTATATCAGCAACCGGTACAGCTGCCAGAAAGACTTGCTGGAGATAGACAGGCTGAACGCAGAACTGACGGATGCCAAATACAGGGCATTGTCCAGTTCCAGTGAACTGACGGAAAAAAGCCGCGAGAGCAACGTGCTGGAAATGCTGAAGAACAACAAGGACAGTGTGCTGAAAATTGCCAGTCAGCCACCTTATATAATAAATGTACCCGAGCAATGAGCAGTTTGTTTGACAGGAAAAAAATAGTGCCCCGCTACAAAATCATCGCATACGTGATGGTGTTGGTGGGCGTGTCGGTCGTGGCAAAAGCCACCTACACGGCAACAGTGAAGCGCGATTTCTGGATGAAAGTGGCCGACCGGCTGAAGCGCGACAGTGTGGACGTGAAACCGGTGCGCGGCAACATACTCAGTTGCGACGGACGGCTGATGGCCAGCAGTTTGCCCGAATACAAACTGTTCATGGACTTCAAGGCAGGAGGCGAGAAGAAAGACTCGCTTTGGCAGGTCAAGTTGGACAGCATCTGCATGGGGTTGAACGACATTTTCCCCGAACGGTCGGCAGCCGAGTTCAAACGCCGTCTGGAAGAGGGGCGCAGCAAACAGAGCCAGAACTGGCCCGTATGGGAAAGGCGCGTGAGCTATGACATCTACTCGGAGGTGAAAAAACTGCCGGTGTTCAATCTTCCGCCGTTCAAAGGCGGATTCCATGTCGAGGCGTTCAATGCCCGCCAACGCCCGTTTGGCTCTTTGGCACAGCGCACCGTGGGCGATATGTTCGGTGCGAAAGATACCGCCCGTTGCGGACTGGAACTTTCGTTCGACCATGTGCTGCGGGGCAAGCCGGGCGTGGTGCAGCGCAAGAAAGTGATGAACAAATATCTGAGCATCACGGAGCGTGCACCCATCGATGGAGCCGACATCGTGACCACCATCGACGTGGGCATGCAGGATTTGGCAGAGCGTGCGCTGACTGACGAGCTGAAACTGATCAACGGAAACGTGGGCGTGGCCATTGTCATGGAGGTGCAGACAGGCGACGTGAAGGCCATCGTCAACATGTCGAAAGGACCCGACGGCCGCTATCGCGAGGCGAAAAACCATGCCGTGTCCGACCTGCTGGAACCCGGTTCGGTGTTCAAGACGGCAGCCATCATGGTGGCGTTGGACGACGGAGTGGTGGATACCAACTACCAGGTGGAAACTTTCGGCGGCATAATGGACATGCACGGGGCGAAAATGCGTGACCACAACTGGCACAAGGGCGGCTATGGCAGAATATCGCTGCCGCGAACGCTGGAGGTGAGTTCCAACATTGGCGTGAGCCGCATCATTGACGAACATTATGGAAAGAACCCCGAAAAATTTGTGGAAGGCATCCATCGGCTGGGGCTGGCTGCCGATTTGGGCATTCCCTTGGTGGGAGCCACTCCGGCACGCATCCGCATGCCGAAGAAGAACAGTCGCGGACAGTATGTGAACTGGAGCAAAACGGCACTGGCATGGATGAGCATCGGCTACGAATCGCAGGTGCCGCCCATCTCCACGCTCACGTTCTACAATGCCATTGCCAACAACGGAAAGATGATGCGCCCGCGTTTTGTGAAGCAGGTGCTGAAAAACGGGGAGGTGGTGGCCGACTATCAGCCGGAGGTAATCAAGGAGCAGATTGCCAAACCGCACACCGTGAAAACCATGCAGACCATTCTGGAACACGTGGTGAGCCAGGGACTGGGCAAGAAAGCCGGGTCGCCCTCTTTCAAAGTGGCGGGCAAAACGGGAACGGCCCAAATATCGAAAGGCGTGGGAGGATACAAAACGGGGCAGATGAACTATCTGCTGTCGTTTGCCGGCTATTTCCCTGCCGACAATCCGCTCTACAGTTGCATTGTGTGCATCCAGAAGTCGGGGCTTCCCGCTTCGGGAGGCGGCATGAGCGGTGTGGTGTTCCACGACATAGCGGAGGGAATTATGGCGCAGAGCCTGAAATTGGACGTGTCGGACGCACGCGACTCCATGTCGGTGATGCTGCCCGATGTGAAAAATGGCAATATGCTGGCTGCCGACTATGTGCTGACGCATCTCGGCATCAAAACCAACAACGGATGGGGGGGCAGTTATGCCAGCGGTAACCCGATATGGGGCAGGGCGCGGCATGCCAGCAATGTTTTGCAGATTGCCAAGGTGTCGCAGGGAGGACATACCACCATGCCCGACGTGTCGGGAATGGGGGCGCGCGATGCGGTTTATCTGTTGGAAAGCAGGGGAATGAAAGTGAGGTTGGAAGGAAGAGGAAAAGTAACCCTGCAGAGCATCCCGGCAGGACGCACCATTAAAAGAGGGGAAGTTTGTTCATTAAAATTGAGTTGATATGAAGCTGAGTGAATTGTTGAAGAATGTCAGGCCCGTTCAGGTTGTGGGCAACAAGGATACGGAAATAACGGGTGTGAATATCGACAGCCGGAAAATTGCCGAAGGGCATTTGTTTGTGGCCATGAAAGGAACGCAGGTGGATGGGCATCGCTTCATAGAAAAGGCCGAGGCACTGGGCGCTGTTGCCGTTTTGTGTGAGGATATGCCCGGGCAGAAGAACGATGGAGTGACCTATGTGCAGGTGGAATCGACCGAAGACGCTGCCGGAAAAGTGGCCACCCTTTTCTATGGCAATCCGTCGGTGAAACTGAAGTTGGTGGGCGTGACGGGAACAAACGGAAAGACCACCATCGCCACCTTATTATATAATACGTACAGAAAACTGGGTCACAGGTGCGGCCTGCTGTCAACCGTCTGCAATTATATCGAAGGCGAGGCTGTGCCGGCCGACCATACTACCCCCGATCCCATCGCTTTGAATGCCTTGCTGGGCAGGATGGTGGAGGCGGAATGCGAATATGTCTTTATGGAATGTTCGTCGCACGCCATCGCTCAGAAACGTATAGGCGGACTGAAATTTGCAGGGGGTATCTTCACAAACCTTACCCGCGACCATCTGGATTATCACAAAACGGTGGAGAACTACCGCAACGCCAAAAAGGCATTCTTTGACGGACTGCCCAAAAGTGCATTCGCTCTCGTCAATGCCGATGACAAGAATGGAGCCTATATGGTGCAGAACTGCAAGGCCACAGTCAAAACCTATTCAACCCGGACAATGGCCGATTTCAAGGCACGCATACTGGAATGCCATTTCGAGGGGATGTATCTCGACATCGACGGCAGGGAGGTGGGCGTTCAGTTCATCGGAAAATTCAACGTGAGCAACCTGCTTGCCGTATATGGAACGGCAATGATGCTGGGCGAAAAGGCGGAGGAGGTGCTCGTGGCGATGAGCACTCTGGGCAGCGTGAGCGGAAGACTGGAACCCGTGTATTCACCCCGGGGATTTACGGCCATCGTCGATTATGCCCATACGCCCGATGCGCTGCAGAACGTACTCAGTGCCATCCATGAAGTGCTGAACGGAAAAGGAAAGGTGATTACCGTTTGCGGGGCGGGAGGAAACCGTGACAAGGGCAAGCGGCCGCTCATGGCACAGGAGGCCGTGAAGCAGAGCGACAGGGTGATTGTGACATCCGACAACCCCCGTTTTGAAGAGCCGCAGGACATCATCAACGATATGCTGGCGGGACTTGACAGGCAGCAAATGAAGAAGGTGTTGAGCATCGCCGACCGTCGGGAAGCCATACGCACGGCTTGCATGATGGCAGAGAAAGGCGATGTGGTGCTCGTGGCGGGAAAAGGGCACGAGGACTATCAGGAAATCAAGGGCGTGAGGTACCCTTTCGATGACAGAGAAGTGTTGAAGGACATGTTCAGTGCCTGAGAGAATGCCTGTCGGCGTGTAAGGGACGTCTGCATTTACATCAGAAACCAATTCGTATTCAGATATGCTATACTATTTGTTCAGATTTTTAGAAAGATTCGATATTCCGGGAGCGCACATGTGGTCGTACATTTCGTTCCGCGCGCTGCTCACGCTGATTCTGTCGTTGGTCATTTCGGCATGGTTTGGCGAGAAGTTCATCAAATACATGAAGCGGAAAAACATTTCGGAGGTGCAGCGCGATGCGTCTATCGACCCGTTCGGAACGGAAAAGAAGGGCGTGCCCACCATGGGTGGTATCATCATCATCGTGTCGATACTTGTGCCGGTGCTGCTGCTCGGGCGCATGCGAAACATCTACCTCATTCTCATGATCATCACGACAGTGTGGCTGGGATTCCTTGGCTTTTTGGACGATTACATCAAGATTTTCAGGAAGAACAAGGAAGGCCTGAAGGGCAGGTACAAGATTGTGGGGCAGGTGAGCATAGGCCTGATTGTGGGCTTGGTGCTGTGGAGCAGTCCCGATGCGAAAATCAGAGAGAACATGACCATTGAGAGACAGGGCAGCGCAACGGTGGTGACGCACAAGTCTGAGGCGGTGAAATCGCTGAAAACCACCATCCCGTTCGTGAAAAACCATCATCTCGATTACTCGCAGGTGATGTCGTTTCTCGGCAAACATAAGGTGGCGGCAGGGTGGATTCTCTTTGTCGTCATGACCATTGTTGTGGTGACTGCCGTGTCGAACGGTGCTAACTTGAACGACGGCATGGACGGCATGTGTGCCGGAAACTCTGCCTTTATAGGTGTGGCACTGGGCATACTCGCATACGTGAGCAGTCATATCGAATA
This sequence comes from Prevotella sp., assembly GCA_022773395.1. Classification (GTDB taxonomy): domain Bacteria; phylum Bacteroidota; class Bacteroidia; order Bacteroidales; family Bacteroidaceae; genus Prevotella. Next base: position 11,794 of record JALFBL010000044.1, on the reverse strand, counting down.
TGCGGCATACCTCAACATCATGTATATCCCCGGATCGCAGGAATTGGTGGTGTTTATCTGTGCCTTCATCGGGGCGATGATAGGTTTCCTCTGGTACAACGCCTATCCGGCACAGGTGTTTATGGGCGATACGGGTTCGCTGACCATTGGCGGCATCATTGGCGTGTTTGCCGTTATCATTCACAAAGAACTGCTCATCCCCATTCTGTGCGGAGTGTTCTTGGTGGAGAGTCTCAGCGTGATGATGCAGTCGGGCTATTTCAAATTCATGAAGCGCAAGGGGCAGCGGGTGCGCATTTTCCGCGCGACACCCATTCATGACAACTTCCGCAAATTAGACTCGCAGCTCGATGCAACGAGCCGCTATATCCTGAAAGGATGGCCGCAACGGCAGTTCCATGAATCGAAAATCACCGTCCGTTTCTGGATCGTGACCATCATTCTTGCGGCATTGACCATTATTACGTTGAAGATAAGATAGGCGATAATTATAGGAAAGAAAGCATGGAAAAACAAAATAGAGAGGGGGCGTTCCCACGGAATATGGAAGAGAAGAAGGGCAGGGTAGTGGTATTGGGTGCTGCGGAAAGCGGTGCCGGTGCTGCCGTACTGGCCAAGAAAGAGGGATTCGACGTGTTCGTGTCGGACATGGGGCTTATCAAGGACAAATACAAGCGGTTGCTTGATGAGCACGGTGTCGAATGGGAAGAAGGGCACCACACGGAAGACAAAATATTGTCGGCCGATGAGGTGGTGAAGAGTCCCGGTATTCCCGATGAGGCTCCGATGGTGCAGAAAATCATAGCCAAGGGCATTCACGTTATCAGCGAGATAGAGTTTGCCGGCCGCTACACGCATTCCAAGATGATTTGCATAACGGGAAGTAATGGAAAGACCACCACCACATCGCTGATCTACCACATTTTCAAGGAGGCAGGCTACGATGTGGGATTGGCAGGCAACATAGGGCGGAGCCTGGCGTTGCAGGTGGCGGAGGAACCGCACGAATACTATGTGATAGAACTGAGTTCGTTCCAACTGGACAATATGTACGACTTCCGCGCCAACGTGGCGGTGCTGCTGAACATCACGCCCGACCATCTGGACCGCTACCAGAACAACATGCAGAACTATGTAGATGCCAAAATGCGCATCATCCGCAATCAGACTGCCGAGGACGCTTTCATCTATTGGAACGAAGATCCTGTAATCAAAAAGGAACTGGACAAATACGACATCAAGGCGGTGCGGCTTCCGTTCTCGGCATTGAAAGAAAGGGGAAGCATCGGTTATATTGAGGAGGGGCGCTATAAAATAGAGAGACCCACGCCATTCAACATGGAGCAAGAGGAACTTTCGCTCACGGGAAGGCACAACATCTACAACTCGCTGGCGGCAGGCATCGCCTCGGGTGTGGCCGGTATCAGGAAAGAAATCATTCGCAAGAGCCTGAGCGATTTTCCTGGCGTTGAGCACCGGCTGGAAAAAGTAACCACCGTGGGCGGCGTGCAATATGTCAACGACTCGAAAGCCACCAATGTGGATGCGTGCTGGTATGCGCTTGAAAGTATGAAAACGCCTACCATCCTGATTGTAGGCGGAAAGGACAAAGGCAACGACTATGAACCCATCAAGGAATTGGTGAAAGAAAAGTGTGCCGGGCTGGTTTACCTGGGGGCGGACAATGCAAAACTGCACGAAAATTTTGACGGCCTGGGCATTCCCGTGCGCGACACCCACTCGATGAAAGAGTGTGTGGAGGCTTGCTGTGAGATGGCAGAGCCGGGAATGACCGTATTGCTCAGTCCGTGTTGCGCCAGTTTCGATCTTTTCAAAAATATGGAAGACAGGGGCGACCAGTTCAAAGCGTTGGTAAGAAACTTATAATAAAAACGTTTGTAAATGTTTGACAGCCTATCCCGAATAAAGATGAAAGGCGACGGCATCATTTGGATGGTGTTCTTTTTCCTTTGCATCATCAGTGTGCTGGAGGTGTACAGTGCCTCGAGTGCACTGACCTACAAGGCCGGAAGTTATTGGAAACCTGTGGCCTATCACACGTTTTTGCTTATCTTCGGTGTGGGGTTCATGATTGTTACCATGAACATCAAATGCAAGTATTTCAAGATTGTGACACCCTTTGCCTTGCTTTTTTCATTCCTCATGCTTGTCGTCGTGCTGATAGTGGGACAGTCCACCAACGGGGCGCAACGATGGATAGAGGTGTTTGGGATTCAGTTTCAGCCTTCGGAACTGGCCAAGGGAGCCGTTATTCTGGCGGAAGCGCAGATACTCAGTGCTATGCAGACGGTGGACGGAGCCGACCGCAGGGCATGTAAATACATTCTCGGCGTGTCTGTCCCGTTCCTGCTGTTGATTGCCATCGAAAACCTTTCCACTGCTGCCCTCCTGTTGTTTACCGTCATGTTGTTGATGTTCATCGGCAGAGTGCGGAATCGGCAGTTGGGCAAATTGTTGGGATTTCTGGCATTGATGGCGGTGTTTGCTTTCTCTATGGTCATGCTTGTGGGCAAGGACGAAGCAAAGGATGCCATGCAGGAGGATCGGAAAGAGTTGACGGAACAGATGGAAGGAAAAAAGAAGGAAAAGAACTTTGTGGACAAGATTTTCCACCGTGCCGATACGTGGAAAGCGCGTATCGACAAGTTTTTGGACAGTAAAGAATTGTCGCCGCAAGATATCGACCTTGACAAGGATGCGCAGGTGGCGCATGCCAACATAGCCATCGCTTCGTCGAACATTGTGGGAAAGGGGCCGGGCAATTCGGTGGAACGCGACTTCTTGTCACAGGCCTTCTCCGATTTCATTTATGCTATCATCATCGAAGAAATGGGCATTTGGGGCGCCTTCGGCGTTTGCCTGCTCTACATCATACTGCTCTTCCGGACAGCAACCATAGCCAACCGCTGTGCCAATGCCTTTCCGGCCTTGCTGGTGATGGGCATCGCTTTGCTGCTGGTGACGCAAGCCATGTTCAACATGGCGGTGGCCGTGGGACTGGCACCGGTCACCGGACAGCCTCTTCCTCTTGTCAGTAAGGGTGGGACATCCACGATTGTCAACTGTGTATATATCGGTGTCATTCTGAGTGTAAGTTATACGGCGAAAAAGAAAGAGGAGTTGGCCGAGAATGCAAGTAAAATCTGAAAATGATGCTCGAAAGAGAAAAAAAATGATTACTTTTGCCCATTAATAGATATATCCATCAGATATGGAGAAAGAATTAAGAGTAGTGATTAGCGGAGGGGGCACGGGAGGGCACATCTTCCCTGCAATTTCCATTGCCAACGCCATTAAAAACAAGTGGCCTGGCGCCAAGATTTTGTTCGTGGGCGCATTGGGAAGAATGGAAATGCAGCGTGTGCCGGCGGCAGGTTATGAAATCAAGGGCTTGCCCATTTGCGGTTTCGACCGCAAGAATCTGCTGAGAAACTTTGTCGTATTGTGCAAGGTATGGAAAAGTCAGCGCATGGCAAAGGGCATTGTCAGGGATTTCCGTCCGATGGTGGCGGTGGGCGTAGGCGGCTATGCCAGTGGCCCTACACTGAACACATGTGCTTCCATGGGAATTCCCTGTTTGATCCAAGAGCAGAACTCATACGCAGGTGTCACCAACAAACTGCTGGCCAAAAAAGTGCAGAAGATTTGCGTGGCCTACGAAGGCATGCAGCGTTTCTTCCCTGCCGGAAAAATCATCGTGACGGGCAATCCTGTTCGCCAGTCTTTGCTGGAAACGCCTGTCGGCCGTGAAGAGGCCATCAAGGGGTTCGGACTTGACCCCAGGCGCAAGACCATCCTCATTGTGGGGGGGTCGCTGGGAGCGCGTACCGTGAATGAGAGCGTGATGATGCACCTTGACGAAATAGAGCAAAGCGGCGTGCAGGTGATTTGGCAGACGGGCAAATACTATCATGCCTCCATCTTGGAACAACTAAAGAATAGGGGGGAGATGCCGATGCTCAAGGTGCTGGATTTCATTTCGGACATGGGCGCGGCCTACAAGGCGGCCGACTTGGTGATCAGCCGGGCCGGGGCGAGCAGCATTTCGGAGTTCTGCCTGTTGGGAACTCCCGTTATCCTCGTGCCGTCGCCCAATGTGGCAGAGGATCATCAGACAAAAAACGCCATGGCGTTGGTCAATAGGCAGGCTGCCCTCTATGTGAAAGATGCGGAAGCCCCCGGAAAGGTGGTCTCGATGGCGTTGGAAACGGTACAGGATGAAGAAAAACTGGCTTCTTTGAGCAAGAATATATTGAAATTGGCATTACCCAACTCGGCAGACATCATTGCCGACGAGGTTATCAAATTGGCATGCAGACTGTAAAAATGACGATAAAGGACATCAAAGCGGTATATTTTGTAGGGGCAGGTGGCATCGGAATGAGTGCCATTGCCAGGTATTTTCTGGGCAGGGGAATGGTGGTGGCCGGGTATGACAAGACACCCTCGGCGCTGACCACGCAATTGGAAAAGGAAGGAATGCTCATCCACTATGAAGAAAATGTGGATGAAATTCCCCATGTTTGCCGTCGGCCGGAAAGCACGCTCGTGGTTTATACGCCTGCCATTCCGCAAGAGCACAGAGAATTGGTGTACTTCCGTGAAAATCATTTTGATGTAGAGAAGCGGGCACAGGTGTTGGGCATGCTCACACAAATGCACAAAGGACTGTGTGTGGCCGGTACGCACGGAAAAACAAGCACCTCTGCCATGTGTGCCCATATCATGCACCAAAGTCATCTGAACTGCAATGCTTTCCTCGGCGGTATTTCAAAGAATTACGGAACGAACTACATGCTGAGCGAGAAAAGCGATTTCGTGGTTATTGAAGCCGATGAGTTCGACCGCAGCTTCCATTGGCTTCGCCCGTGGATGACGATCATTACCAGTACCGATCCCGACCATTTGGATATATACGGAACGAAGGAGGCTTATCTGGAAAGTTTCCGTCATTACACCACGCTCATTCAGCCCGATGGTGCACTGATCATCCGCAAAGGCTTGGAAATGAAAGCCAATGTGCAGGAAGGGGTGCGCGTGTATGAATATGGTTTGGACGAAGGTGACTTCCATGCTGAAAACATCAAGATAGAGAATGGAGAAATCCGTTTCGATTTCATTTCTCCCGTCAAAAGTATCAGGGACGTGCGTTTGGGGCATCCCGTACCCATCAACATAGAGAACGGCGTTGCCGCAATGGCCATGGCTCAATTGAACGGCTGCGACGAAGAGGAATTGAAATATGGAATGCAGACTTATCATGGGGTTGACCGTAGGTTTGATTTCAAAATCAAGAACGACAAAATTGTTTTCCTCAGCGATTATGCACACCATCCTCAGGAGATTTACCAGAGTGCGAAAAGCATCAGACAATTGTATCGCGACAAAAAGGTAACGGTGATTTTCCAACCGCACCTTTATACGCGAACGCGCGATTTCTACAAGGATTTTGCAAGCAGCCTGAGCTTGTTGGACAGGGTGGTTCTCACGGAAATCTATCCCGCACGCGAACTGCCTCTGCCGGGGATTACATCGCAACTGATATACGACAACCTGAAAGAGGGGGTTGAAAAGGAGCTGATAAGGAAAGCCGACGTGCTGCAATTTGTGGCGGACAACGATTTTGAAGTTCTGGTGGTGCTGGGTGCAGGCGATTTGGACAATCAGGTACCTGCCATGGAACAGATATTGAAAGAAAAATATATATAGTGCACATCAACTGGAAAAAGGCACTCATCGTATTCCTGGATATTGTCTTGGCAGTGTATCTGGGTTTTGCGGTCACCGCGTTCAACAATCCGGACGTGTCGGCAAAGGTGTGTACCAAGGTGAGTATCCACATTGCCGACGAGAATGCCAACGGCTTTTTGAGCGCACGGGAAATCAAGAGCATATTGGAGAAAAAAAAGCTCTACCCGCTCGAACGGAGGTTCACCGAAATCAATCCCCGCAACATTGAAGAGGTACTGAAAACCAGTTCGTTTGTCAAAACGGCCCAATGCTACAAAACTCAGGACGGACATGTAAACATCAGTGTCACACAGCGGTTGCCGGTGGTGCGCATCAAAAATGTCAAGGGCGAAGATTATTATTTGGACGACAAGGGGGGAGTGATGCTCAATTCGAAATATACGAGCGATTTGATTATCGCTACGGGCTACATAAACAGAGGGTTTGCCCGGAAATATCTGTCACCGCTAACAGAGACGCTCATGGAAAGCGACTTTTGGAAAAACCAGATAGAGCAAATCAATGTGCTGCCCGACCAGGGCATTGAACTGGTTCCCCGTGTGGGCGACCATGTCGTTTTCATCGGCTATATGCCGGAGCGTCTCAAGGCTTCAGAACGCGTGCAGGCAGTAACCGATTGTGTGAAAAAGAAACTCGACCGTTTGGAGAAGTTCTATAAATACGGCCTTAATCAGGCGGGATGGAACAAATATCACTATATCAGTCTGGAGTTTGACAATCAGATTATCTGTAAAAGAAATGAAAGGGAAGTGCTCGTCGAGTCTGGCTCTTCTGCCCAGGCCGAAGAGAAGAAGAACGAAGTGACGGACGAAAACGTGGTAAGTGTGGAGCAACCCGGCAAGGAACAGGTGAAAAAGAATGCCGAACCCGCTCCGAAAAAAGGGGAGTACAAAACTGATAGAAAGTTGGAAGGTGACAAGCTGGACAAGAAAACAGAAAAGAAAAACGAGCCGAAACAAATGTCTTCCAGTAAAAAGAAAGACGCCAAAGCTTCTGCGGAATCTTCCAAAAAACAAAAGCAGCCGTCCTCTCGCAAAGAGAAACACATGACGGGGGCATAAAGAAACTTCATAAAGGAAACAATAAAAACAAGATAGCGTATGGCAGCAAAGGAATTTATCGTAGCAATCGAACTCGGTTCATCCAAGATGACGGGTATTGCGGGAAAGAAAAATCTCGACGGGAGTATCACGGTGCTTGCCGTGGTGAAGGAGGATTCTTCTACTTTCATCCGCAAGGGAGTGATTTACAACATCGACAAAACTGCATTGTGCATCTCGAATATCGTGAAGAAACTCACCACTATCCTCAAGGCAAACATTTCGCAAGTGTATGTGGGGGTGGGCGGACAGTCTATTCGCAGCATCAAGAATGTCATCATCAAAAACTTGCCTGCCGATACCATCGTCACTCAGGAAATGGTGAACGAACTGATGGATGCCAACCGCAACATGAGTTATCAGGATCAGGAAATATTGGATGCCGCCACGCAGGAGTACAAGGTGGACAACCAATACCAGATGGATCCCGTGGGCATTCCGTGTGCACGCTTGGAAGGCAATTTTCTCAACATCCTCTGGCGCAAGATGTTCTATCGCAACCTGAACAAATGTTTCGACCTTGCCGGAGTGGCCATTGCCGAAATGTATCTTGCACCGCTCGCATTGGCAGACAGTGTCTTGACCGATGCGGAAAGGCGTTCGGGATGTGCCTTGGTGGATCTTGGTGCCGATACCACCACCGTCAGTGTGTACTACAAGAACATTCTGCGCCATCTGGCCGTCATCCCGTTGGGAAGCAACAACGTCACGAAGGACATTGCCACGCTGCAGATGGAGGAAAAAACGGCCGAGGAGATGAAACTGAAATACGCCAGCGCATGGACCGACAATGGCGAAATCGACAATTCGCTGATGCTGAATATCGACAGCGACCGCTCTGTGGAAAGCCGTAAATTCATCGAAATTGTGGAAGGGCGCATTGAAGAGGTCATTGAGAACGTATGGTATCAAGTGCCTTCCGAGTATGCCGACCGTCTGTTGGGAGGCATCATCCTCACAGGAGGAGGCTCGAATATGAGGGACATCGAGACTGCTTTCCGCAACCATACGCACATCGACAAGATTCGCATTGCCAAAACCATTACGCAAAGCATCACGACAAAAGATGCCGACATTAATGCGCAAAACGGAATGATGAACACCGTTCTGGGATTGCTCGCCAAGGGCGACATGAACTGTGCCGGAGAGGAGGTTGACCCGAACAAAGACTTGTTTGCAGAACAGAAACCTGCCTCAGCCACTACTGCCGATATTCACCGCGAACCTCGGAAACCTACGGAAATTGGCAAGGGAATTGTAATGACAGAGGCAGAGAAGAAGGCCGAAGAGGACAGAATCAGGGCTGAAGAGGCCGAAGCCGAAGCACGCCGTTTGGAAGCCGAAGCCGAGGCGGCACGCCTGGCAGAGGAAGAGAAGAAGAAAGACGGAGGTATCGGAAAAATCCTTGGAAAGGCAAAAGAAATCTTCAAGAAACTGATTGCCGAAGACGAATAAGTCGGGCATCACTTCATTTTTCCATCATCTTAAAAACTCTAATAATTCGACAATTATGGCAGACAACAGATTAGATATCATTGATTTCGGTGAACCCGACAAGAAACCGAGCATCATCAAAGTCATCGGTGTGGGTGGCGGAGGAGGCAATGCCGTAAACCACATGTACCGCGAAGGCATACACGACGTGAGCTTTGTTTTGTGCAACACCGACAATCAGGCGTTGAACGACAGTCCCGTTCCCGTGCATTTGCAGTTGGGAAAGGAAGGTCTGGGGGCCGGCAATAAGCCCGAAAAGGCAAGGCAGGCGGCCGAAGAAAGCATTGAGGATGTACGCAATATGCTGTCCGACGGAACAAGGATGACTTTCATCACAGCCGGCATGGGCGGTGGAACGGGTACGGGGGCGGCTCCGGTGATTGCCCGTGTGAGCAAGGAACTGGACATTCTCACGGTGGGCATCGTCACCATTCCGTTCCGTTTTGAAGGGCCGAAGAAAATCGACCAGGCATTGGACGGCGTGGAGGAAATGTCCAAACACGTGGATGCCCTGCTTGTCATCAATAATGAGCGCTTGCGCGAAATATATCCCGAACTGACCGTGCTCGATGCTTTCGGCAAGGCAGACGACACGTTGAGCGTGGCTGCCAAGAGCATTGCCGAAATCATTACTGTTCACGGACTCATTAATCTCGACTTCAACGATGTGAAAACTGTGCTGAAAGATGGCGGCGTGGCCATCATGAGCACGGGCTATGGCGAAGGAGAGGGGCGTGTGAAGAAGGCGATCGACGATGCGCTCAACTCTCCTTTGCTCAACGACAACGATGTGTTCAACTCCAAGAAAATACTGCTCAACATCTCGTTCTGCAGCGACAGGCAGAGCAAGACGGGATTGATGATGGAGGAAATGAACGATGTGAACGACTTCATGGCGAAGTTTGGAGGCGACTTTGAAATCAAATGGGGACTGGCCAACGATCCGGAATTGGGCGACAAGGTAAAGGTCACCATTCTTGCAACAGGATTCGGCATCGAGGATGTGGACGGCATGGCCGGACACTTCACCAAGCGCACGCAGGAGGAGGCCGACCGGATTGCTGTCGAAGAGGAAAAGGCCGCCGAACGTTTGGACCGCCGCAATCGCTATTACGGAAAGGATGGAACAACGGCCCAGTACAAGCGTCGTCCGCACATCTTCATCTTCCGTCAGGAAGATCTCGACAACGATGATGTGATTTCCGATGTGGAGCAGACACCTACCTACAAGCGCACACGCCAGATTCTGGACGAAATACGCAACAAGGCGGCCGGAAACGGCAAGGCCAGCGAAGAAGAAAGGAAAGAAAACATACAAGGAACCATTAAATTTGCATAATATGGCATTATTCGATCAAATAAGCGAAGACATCAAGTCGGCAATGAAAGCGCGCGACAAGGTGCGCCTTGAAACGCTGCGCAACATCAAGAAAGTTTTTCTGGAGGCAAAGACCGCTCCGGGTGCAAACGATATGCTGGAAGACGGTGAGGCACTGAAAATCATTGCCAAACTGGCAAAGCAGGGCAAAGAAACCGCTGCTACCTACACACAGGCGGGTCGTCAGGACTTGGCTGATGATGAGCTGGCGCAAGTGGCGGTGCTCGAAGAATACCTTCCCAAGCAACTTTCGGAAGAGGAAATCGAGGCATCCGTTAAGGAAATCATAGCCCAGACTGGTGCAGAGGGAATGAAGGACATGGGTAAGGTGATGGGAGTTGCCGGCAAGCAATTGGCAGGCAAAGCCGATGGCCGTGCCATCTCCACCATTGTCAAGAAACTACTGGCATAAACAAACCAAAAGTATTTGGCATCACCTCATTGGGCGATGCCAAATACTTTAATATAAGGTGTAAAATGGAAAGTAAAGAGTGTATCAAACAGCTTTCAGAAATGTCTTTCCGCCTGTTCTTCCACTTTAATCGTATCCTTGAATTCTCTTGGTGGCGGACCGTAAACGCAGGGAATGGGTTCTCTTCTGTCCCTTTTCATCACAGAGTCCATTCCGTCGTCTTTGGGCACGTCCTTCGTCTTGTCCCTGGCCGTGCCCTTGGGGGTCTTGCAGGCATTGAATCCCAGCAAGACAACTGCTGCTGCCAAAACTGAATTGAGGATTGTCTTTAGTTTCATGGCCATGTTTTCCCTGTTTTTTTGATTCATCCGCAAATATACGGCATTTTGTTCAATCCTACAAGCCGCCCCTGCAATTTATTTGCTTTTCCAACCCTTATTTTTCAATACTTTCTTGCCGTCTTTGATATACAGACCTGCTGGCAGACTGCTGAGGTCGTTGCCGAGGTGTACACCCTGCAGGTTGTAGATGCCGCTCCGCAGTTTCTGCTCATCAGCAGTGGCCGGCGACGGGATGGCTGTCACGGTAGAGTCGAACGAGAAACTGAACGTGTGAGGCTGTCCGTCGCCATGGCTGGTATCGGTGACGGTACCGTTGATAAGAACAATCTTCAGCGTGCCGTTAACATCGCCTTCAATACGCATCGTGCCGGTGTCGAATACGGCAAATGTCGGGGTGTTATAACCGCCGTCGGTCCAGAAAAGCCAGCCTGCGTCAGGTTTCACATAGCCCACGGACCACTCCCAGTAGTCGAGTTTCGTTTCCTGTTTCTTTGTAAGGTCAATGTCCTTGCCCTCGTAGTAGGCAGGATTGCTTGCCAGAGCGATAAACTCGGTTTGCTCCTCGTTGACGTAGAACCACAGGTTGAAATTACCTTTGCCGCGGTCGCTCAAGCTGACTGACAGGATAGGCTTCTCCTCACCGTCGATGACTGCGGTGTTTACCGCCGGTGCATCCTGCGCCATGGCACACATGGATATGAACAGTGCGACAAATGTCACCGGCATCTTTCTGGGTAAAAGATTTCTCATAAATGATAGTTTTTATTAATAAATAGTATAGCGTCAATGCCCTATCAGTGTGTTTGCTGACTTTTCGACAGAATTGTATGTTCGTATCATCTGCCACAAAGATAAAGGAAAATTCTCAAAAAACACCAAGGGCTGTGTTAAAAGACCTGTAGATGAAGGATCCTGGCCATTTCAGGCCCATTTCTCATTCTCTGCAAGGGAATGTTGCCGGTTCGTAAACGTTCATTAACGTTTTCCCAAAATTCTTTAACACGAAAAACGGCCGTTTTCCGAAAAAAGTTTTTCGCGCGTCCAAATACGCGATTCTACGGGCGTTTAGCAAACGACTGGCATACAGCGAGTTGAAAAATATTGACAAATCCTGCCCGGTAATTTATGCCTACTCACCTTGTAATTTATGCCAAATTACCATGTAAGTAAGGCTTACTTACCCGGTAAAATATGCCAAATTGCGATGTAAGTAGGCATAAATTACCGGAACGGCTCTGAAAAACCGCTCCGCTGTTTTTCACGATTTTCCAACGGATCATCCGTCACTTTTCTATTT
>JALFBL010000097.1 GCA_022773395.1 Prevotella sp. | reverse complement strand
AAGGGGATGGTGGCTACATATTGATGTTGTGCTGTTGCTTTTTACTGAAAGCTGCTACTAACGACTCATAAATCTACCCTTAATCGTGTATTGGATGATAGTTGCGGATTTTAGGGTATTTTCTTGTCTTGCTGAAAAAGGGCGAACCCACGTATATCCGCTCAATCTGCTGACCGTCAACAAACTCGCTCTCATACGATTTGGTCAGCTGGTCGCCATTGGAGGCATACACCTGCACCTTGGTCTGACCGCTGTCAACATTTACCACCACTTTCTTGTCCTTCACATAGAATACGGTGTCTGTCTTTTCTTCGGCTTTCGCCCCCACTGTCAAGGCGAAGAGCACCCACAACAAGGTTGATTTCATGCGTATTTGTTTTAGGAGATGATTATCTAAGGCCGATTCCGATGGAAACAGGATAGGCAGAATGCCCGTTTTTCAACGTATATAATGGTGTGAGGGCCACTCTGCTGAAAAGCACGACAGAGCCGTAGCCGATGTGACATTCAAGATTGATGCCCCAATGGTTCAGGGGTATTTTCGTGTCGTGTTTCACGTTGTCGCCGTTTTCTGCCGTATATCTGTATTTCGAATGGAGGTTGGGGCGCCATTCGGCAGAAAGGCCAAGTCCCAGGTAAAATTTGTGTTCCCACAGTTTCTCCTGCCATCCCAGCATGAGGGGGGCGTTGACCGAAAAGTAATGCAGATAGTTCTTTTCCAACTTAGGCCCGTTGTAAGGTGTCAGCTCATTGGTTCCGTCCATCACAAAGTTGCGGTCGATGTGTATGTTGGAAAACTTGATTTGCAGGGCAGTCATCACGCCCCATGTTTTCTGCCTGTTCAACGCGGCCGTACCGTGGAAGGGAGACAGGCCCCATTCCCACGAACGGCTGTTGTTGGTGTGGATGGTGGTGCTGTGCCGGTTGTCGCCCCACGGATCGTTGGTGTGCAGTCCCAATCCGAAAAACAGCGTTGGAATGGTGCTGTCAAAAGGCTTGTTCTTGGATTTGGGAATGAAAGGAGACCCCACGTAGATGCGTTCTATTTCCTGTCCGTCAACGTATTCGCTCTCATACGCTTTCGTGAGTTCATCACCGTGGGCGTTGTACACCTGGATTCTTGTTTTGTCACAATCTACATCCACAACAATTTTTTTGTCTTTTACGTGGAACGTGGTGTCTGACAGTTCCTCTGCGGCTGCTCCCGAACTGAGGGCAAGCAGCATGAATGATAAAATGCTCTTCATATTTTTGTCGTTTTTTTCGTTTTCAACGTCTTGTATAGCACATTTTCATGATGTCGTCGGGCGACAGCCGTCCCTCTATATAGATTACGGCACCGCTGTTTTCTCCCGTATAACTGAACAGAATGTAGCGGTTCATCTCGTTTCCGGCAGAAGGCATCATATAGTAGCCGCTCACGATACGGCCGTCTTCCACCACCTCGCGTATTTTCTTGGCCTGCCGCCGGTCGGCCTTCAGGTAAGGCGCGATGGCCGTTCCCAGCTGTTTGTACGTAAGGCTTTTATAGACGTGCAACTGAAATCCGCGCAAGGTGGCATCATGCATTTCCACCATTTTGCATCCCTTGGCTCTTCCGTACTGGTCGAACACCTTGTCTATCTGCAATCCTTCCTGTGCCCCTGCCTGCAGGATGCCTGCCAGGAGCAGGGCAACGGTCCATAGGGTTCTTTTCAATGTGGCTGTTTTCATGTCTCGATGTTTTTATTGCATTTGTCTCAACGCTCCGAACGACTCTTCCTCGTCTGAAGAAACCTGTGTGAGTGCGGCCTCCGCTTCTTGCATCACCACTTCCTTGTCGGTTTGTTTCTGCCCGTCTATCAGGACATAGTTTCTCGTTTCCCTTCCCATCTGCGGCAGTGCGACACTGAACAGAAAGATGGCAGAGGCGGCAATGGATGCACTCCAGATGAGCATTTGACGGATGGACGTGTCCTTTCTCGGTCTGGCCGTTACGGCATGGCTCTCATGCTGTTTCCGTTCGCATGCCTCAAAGGAGAACAGTGCGCGATACACTTTCCATTCTTCGGGCACGTCCTTTCCGTTCGTCGTGAAATATCTGCGCAGGGCCTGTTCTTCTGCATTCGAAGTGGTTCCGTCCAAATATTTGTCAAGCAGTGTTCTTACATCTTCTTCTTTCATCTTCTTGTCATTGTCATTTTCAAAAATTCTTCACGTATGCGCTTTCTGGCTCTCGAAAGATGCTGGCGCAGGCTTTCGGCGCTGCACCCCGTTATCTGTATGATTTCTTCGGCTTCGTAACCTTCTATCTCTTTCATCCGGAATATCTTCGACTGCAATGGGGGAAGACGGTCCACAATCATGCGGATGGTTTCCATCTCTCCAAACCGTTCGGCCTGACATTCCTCCGCAACCATCACCGCCGCACGGACACCGTTTCCCGTTTCCAATTGCCGGTGCCGCCACTCGTCGCGCTGTTTGTTTTTCAGAATCGCTATGGACAGTGCCTCTGGATTGGGGTGGCTGTCGAGCGTAGAGCGGATGCTCCATAGCCGGAGCATCGTTTCCTGCACGAGGTCTTCGGCAGCGTCTCTGTCTCCTGTCATCTTGATTGCCGCCGCCATGATTTTGGGGCGCAACGGAATGATTGTATGGTTGAATTGCTCTAATTCCATATCGTCTGTTCATAAGGTAAACGAACAAACAACCGATTTGTGACAATGAAATCTGAAATATTTCTGGGATTTTTCATTTTTCTTCCCACAGAGGAAGAAATGCAGGAAAGTACCGTTAATATAAGATAAGCCAAGTGTGTATGTGGTTAAATTTCCATAAACCATTGCAACAATCTGCCTGTTCGCTCGTCTAACTAATGATTTTGCACTATCATTGCAATCGCTTTTTGATAAGTACAGCTGTGATTTCTAACTAAAAAATAAGTAATTGAATCATGAAAAGAAGTATTTTTACCTTGACACTTGTTGCCGGCACATTGCTGTTGAGCAGTTGCGCCAGCAAGAAAGCACTCGAAGACTGCCGTATGGACAACCAGAGTTTGCAGAACGAGAATAAGGAGTTGAACACCAACTACCAGGTGACAAAAGAGCAACTGGCTGCGGCCAACGCGCGTGTGGCCTCATTGCAGGAACAGCTGGCACAGGCAAAGAAGGATTTCGCCTCGCTGCAAGGCTCGCTCGACAAGAGTTTGACCAATGCCAACCAGAACAATATCAGCATTGAAAAGCTGGTTGACCAAATCAACGCCAGCAACCAGTACATCCGCCATCTGGTAGAGGTGAAGACCAAGAGCGACTCGCTCAACATGGTGTTGAGCAACAACCTGACCCGCTCCTTGAGCAAGGAAGAACTGCGCGAGGTTGACGTGCAGGTGCTCAAGGGCGTTGTTTACATCTCGCTGGCAGACAACATGCTTTACAAGAGCGGTTCCTACGAAATCAACGACCGTGCGGCGGAAACATTGAGCAAAATCGCGAAAATCATCATGGACTACAAGGACTATGATGTCCTGGTGGAGGGAAATACCGACAATGTGCCCATCTCTCGCGAAAACATCCGCAACAACTGGGATCTTTCCTGTCTGCGTGCGTCAAGCGTGGTGCAGTATTTGCAAAACAACTATGGCGTTGACCCGAAACGCCTGACTGCGGGAGGCCGTGGCGAATACAATCCGCTGGCCAGCAACAATACCGCTATCGGAAAGCAGCGCAACCGCCGTACACAAATCATCATCACTCCGAAACTCGACCAGTTCATGGATCTGATCGACAAGGCGCCCGAAGGCGACAAGTAAAGGACGGTGGCAAGGAGGCTGTCTCTGCCCACCATGGATAAAATGCGGAAGGCCTGGAATGAATCATTTTCTTCCAGGCCTTCCGCATTTTATTTCATTGCCGTCCGCTAAGACTTTCGAGGAAGTTCCATTGGTTATGAACAGACCTTGCAAAACCAACCTGCAAAATGAGCTTGTACGCCTGAAAATTCCCGAATTTTATTTTTACCGCCAAAGTTGGGTTAGAGCTTTTTGTCTTTCTGTTCCCCTCCGTTGCTCAAATCAGAGTTCTCGATCGACTTTTCCACACGCTTGACGTAAGTCCGCAAGTTGCCAAAGCGGAATGCCACCCTTATGGCAAAAACCTTCTCCGTCGTGTGGAGTCTTGAAAATTCCGTGTAGTTGCCCTGCACGATATGATGGTCGGTCTTGGTATATCTGGCACCAATGGGGTTCTGCATATAGACCGAAACAACCAGACGGTCATCCTTCAGGAACGCCCGTTCAAGATTGATGTCGTAGGTGTAGGGGTGCGTGCTATACCCATAGACCGAGTTCAGATGGTGGCCAAACCGGAAATAGCCTCCCACGTCCATGTTTATTTTCCAGGGCAGCATCTGACTGAGTCCCACGTTGGCAATTCCCCATTGGCAGTGCTCCGACAGACCAATCGACTTGCTTTCTTCCTTTCCGTCGTATAGCGTCGTGTTGAAGCTGATGCGGGTTTTCTCTGCGGGGATGTATTCAACGTATGACGACAGACCGCCATATTTAGAATGTACGCCCTGGTCAAAGGTAAACACCTTCTTGCCGCCCTCCACGAACATGGCGTTGCCCCATCCGTTGTTTGAACAGAAATAGAAAGGCGTGAGGTTGAGGGTCAGTTTTTCTCCATATTTCCACAGTTCCAGCTGCATGCGATGGAATTTCGTGCTGCTCAGGTGCGGATTTCCGTAACTCAGTGTGGTTGGCGTGCTGACCACGGCCGGATTGAGATAATACATGCCCGGCCTGCTGATGCGTGCTTCGTAGCTCAGTTTTAGCGATGCCGCATCGTTCAGCAGATACCTGATGCTTGCCACCGGTGCCCAGTCGTTCAGCCTCTTGTGAAAATCGGGGAGGTCGCCGGCAGGATACTTGTTTTTCATATAGGCATGCTCATACCGCAGTCCTGCCATTCCCTGCCACTTTTCCCCTCTGTAGGTGAATTGCGAATAAGCCGCCGCCACCTGCTGGTTGTAGTGGAACTTTTCAAGCGTGTTCCCCTCCGCATAGTTCATGTAGCGCATGGCATTGTCGTTCTTGTTCTTGCGGCTGATGTATTTCAGCCCCATGTCCAGCCCGAACATCTTGCCCAAGGGGCGCACATAGTCCACCTGCACCGTGTGCTCGGCAAAATGCGTCGTGCCATTCGTTTCGTAGCCGGTATAAGGCACCGGTATGCTTGCCATGTCCTCAAATGCCGCCACCATGTTGTTTTTGTCCTCCTTGTCCACCCACATATAAGACAGTGTGACCGATTCCCCCTCGCGCTTCGTCTTGTGCTGGTAGTCGAGCCTTGCGCTCACGTCATAGTTGTTGCTCTCCGGCTTGTCCTGCACAGCCCTGTACTTGTAGGCCAAGTCTCCCGCAGCGTTGTAGCGGCTGAAGTCCGTTGTGCCCGTGTGGCCTCCCGTGTTGTAGTTGCCCGCAATGGAGTAGGTGAGCAGGTTGCGCTGGTTGATGTCGTAGCTTCCTGCCATAGAGGCGTAGATGCCGGTTTTGGGCTCCTCAAAGTGTCCCTCCTCCACGAGCTTTTCATGCGAGTCGAGAAAAGAAGTTTCCACCCTCCTCTTCGACTTTGACAGACTGCTGGAAGAATGCGACATCCCTGCGTTGAGCGAGGTGGTCCACTTCCCCTTCTGTGTCAGGACATAGCCACTGCCAGAATACGAGCCATACGATGCCAGGGTAGGTTCCACATTCCCTACGCACCCGTCGAAGAAAGATTTGTCTGCCGTTACCAAATTCAAGATGATACCGCTTCCCTCCGCGTCCTCCTTGGCACCCGGCGTAGTGATTACCTCAATTCTCTTGAACGCCGTGGCAGGTATGGACTTTAGGGTCAGCGACAGGTTGGCACCGGAGAAAGCTGGTTCCAAGTGTCCGTTTTTATAGACTTTGAAATTTTCTCCTCCCCTCACCAGTATATTGTCCATTCCCGACACAGCCACCAACGGTACCTTTTTCAATATTTCCAGCGTGTTTTTCGTCTTGGCGTCCTTGTCGTGCTCCACGTCATACGAAATTCTGTCAATACCGGTTTTTATCAGTTTCCTCCGTGCCTTGACGTCCACATTGTCCAGTTCCATCTCTTTGTACACGGCCGAGTCTCTTGCCGCTACAGTGCTGTCTGTCGTGATCGCCTGGGCATTGGCCGCCATAGCCATGAGCAGGGACAATGATACGATACATAAAGATTGCTTCATCATCTTATTTCTTTTCTTTAATTTTAAAACGGTACAAGGTTATTTTTGTCCTTCCGGATTTCATCTTTATTCATATATCCTGCCTAAATGTTGATGCTTTTAATGGTAATTTGCATATTGTCATAAGCAAAGATAAAAAAAGTTCTTCATCAAGTTTGTCTTTTGATTCTTTTGCAAATTTAAAAAATCAATTTGTCAAATCCATGAAAAATGGGGTTCTTTTTGTTTCCCGATAAGGTTAAAAACAATAACATTTCATGTCAACGTAATATAAGATACACAATGTCAATATGTTAAACTTTGTTCGCATTGTTCGGCCATCGCCCTCCCGGCACCTCCCTAAAAGTCGTAGTTGAAACAAAAACCAGATAGGAATGTTTCAGACAGCGGTAGCCTGAATCGTGGAAGGGGATCATGATGAGCATCACCTTTGCCTTCGACATCATCGATTCGTGGTGATAACTACGGTGATAGCCCTTTATCGTATATTTTTCCATCATGGCATCTGACCACACGAGGGAAAGCGAAAATCTCGGCGATGGAGAGAAAAGGCAATCGTCCCACGCTCCAAACGATATGAAGCGTAGGACGGAATACACTGTTTTTCTGCGACAACTCCAAATCCGTGCCGCGGATTTTCACTTCCGTCGTGTGTCAGTATGCCAAAGAGCGAACTTTTCCCCACGCGCACCCCATGAACGAGGTGCGGAAGATTGCGGACGGTTATTCATCCTTGACGGGCGGCTTTGAAGGCCGCCCTGAATAAACCGAATGAATCAAATCAATCGGATTATTCAGAGACAGGGCGGACAGACAACCCGAACGACCGACTGTTGTGGTCCAGCGGGTCCACGTTCCACTGGGTGAAGCCCAGACCGCAACCGTAGCCCGCGCCGATCGGGACGGCCGGCCAACAGAAGCCGCTGAGGCCCACGTTGACCAGCGAACCGACGATGGGGTTGCGCCAGCCCGAAACGGGGAAATATACGGTGGCATCAGGATTGCTGATCTTGTTGTTGAAGTTCCAGCCGTTGTCCCAGGCACCGCTGACGTTAAATTGAGATGGTGTGCTGCTGTTGGAACCGTTTGTAGTGAAACCGGTGAAGGCATTTGATGCAGGCATCTTGAAACCGGCAGGACAGGGGTCGTAGACGGTCTTGACAACGGCATTGTCGTTGAAGCCGGTTGCGGTATTCTCCATCGACCAGAGGTTGTAGTAAGAGTAACCGGAGGGAGGATTGTTATGCCAACTTCCACCCCAAATGTAGAAAATCTCCGGATGCTGTATTCCATTCTGGATGGACATGTTGTTGCCGCCATTCTGCGTGAAAGAGCCGTCACTGACGGTCTGCACGCCCGGCATGGCATCCTTGCGCCCGAACTGGTAGAGGGTAGAGGAAATTTCCTTGACGCTGCCGGGATTCTGCGTGATGTCGATATAGGCACGCTGCTTCACCCCACCATTGGAGATGGTCTGTTCAACAATGACGCGCGCCACTCGGGGCTTGTCATAAGTGGAACCCACCCATTTGCGCCAGGCGAAACCGAGCGTCTGCTTGGTGAAGTTATAGACTTTGTCTTGGTGGTTGGTGCAGGCAATGGTGTTGAGCACGTCGTCGTGGTCGAACCAAAGATGCCAAGACCACATGACGGTGCCCGAGGCGTTCATGACGGCGATGACGGCGTTGCCGTTCCTGATCTTGTCGGCAGGAACGTGGAAGTTGACGAACGAGTTGGCACCTGCATTGGTTACAGACAGGCCGTCCACAATACCGCTCTGGTCGGTCCACACGATGCTTGCCTTTGTGGCAGGATCACTGGAGTTCTGCACGTTGATGTAAGGTGAGGTGATGTCCTGGCCGGCATGATCCTTGAAGTTGGCCAGGATAAATGTTCCTGTGTGGGATGTCTTGTACGAACTGGGATTGTCCACGCCACCCTTGATGGCATTGCCATAGACCAGCGGAATACGATAGTAGCCCGGAGCGGAGATGAGATAGGAGTTGGCGGTGTTCTGAACCGTGGCAATACCTGCGGGGTTGGAGAGATTCCAGTAGTTGCCTGCAGAGCCTTTTTGTACGGCAGTTTTCAGCACGTTGTTATAGGCGGCCAGGCGGTCAGTAATACTCGCGGTAAGGGTGGCTGTGCCACTTTCGGCAGCCGTGCCGCCATTGCCGCTCTCCAAAGACAGGGCGGTGAGCCATGCAGGTTTGGCGGTGGTCTCCGTTCCGAAACTTGCACCGCCGTCCGTGCTTTCCTGATAGCCCACTACCTTCCACTTCACGGGCTGCTGCACATGGGTCACGGGGTCTTCACGGTAGCTCTGGACGGTGTAGCTGGCCGCGGTGGTGGAGGTGTAGGCAGCGGCGGCAGGATTGCCCACGGTGAGCTGGTACTGCCATGTGGAGGTGTTCTGCGAGAGGGCGTAGGTCTTGGTGGTGCCTGCCTTCCACGTGCCGGAGAGGTTGACGCTGATGTGGGAGCCGTCGGCGAAGTGGATCTTCACGCTCACGCCCGAGAGCGGCTGCGGTATCATGTAGAAGGTATAGTTGTCACCAGCATTGCCCATGAGGATCTGGTTCACGGCCTTCGAGGTGCTCACGCTGAGCCCGTCAAGGGTGAAGGTAGCCGGGGCGGAGAGGTCGCTCCATGCGGCACCCGCGCCGTCAGCCTGCGAGGACAGCGTGTATTTGCCCCTGCTCATGGCGTTGATGATCTCCACCTTGGTGATGGTCTTGTTCCACGAGAGGTTCTGGCCCACCTTGAAGCGCACGGCGGTGAGGGCGTGGCGGAAGGCGAGGTTGGTGATGGGAGCGACATTGCGGGTGGCGTAGTGCACCACGCCCGAGCAGGCGGTCATCAGGTCCTTCTGCTTCTTCACGTCCGTCTCCGCCTCGAACTCGACGTAGGGCGTGGAGGCGTAGGTGGCGTCGGAGAGCGTGAGCTTGGGGTAGGAGGCGTCCACGAACGGGTACACGCCGTAGAAGCGGGCGAAACGGTTGCCGCTCCAGCTCCAGTGGCGCACGTTGTAGAGTTCGCCGGTCTTCCTGGTCCTCTCGTTGTGGAACCAGTCGGGGGTGCCGGAGATGCTTGTCGCGGCGGCACCGCTGTATCCCATCGAGGTGAAGTCGCCCAGCGTTGCCAGGTCGGTGATGTCGGCGCGGGTCGGCGCTCCCGTGTGCTTCACGGGGTTGACGCCCGCCACGGTGGTCTCGATGAGGCAGGTGTTGCCGTCGCCGCCCTCAACGGGGAGCTTCTGCGCGGTGAGGTCCCCGGGCGTGAGGCCCTGCATGGAGAGCGCGCCGGCAAACCCCGCGCGGGTGACCTCTCCGCTGAAGGCGCGGGCGCTGCCGGAGGCAGGTGCCGGCATGGCGCTCTGGGCGTCGTCCTGAACGTCGCTCACGGTGAAGGCTACGGCTGCGCCGCGGTCGCCGTCCTCTTTCCCGCCGCCGCTGGCGAGGCCGTCGTCGGCACACGAGGCGAGCATGCCCAGTGAGGCAAGGACGCCCGACAAGAAAAGGATTCTCGTTGTTTTCATTTTCTTCATTGTCTTGTTTGTTTCTCTTTGTAATTTCAATTTTAATAAGGATTGCGTGGTGGCAGGACGACCCCCGGGCGCTCTCCGCCCATGCGGGGCGGGGGCCTGTCAGTCGTCCCCTCCTTCCCACAGGTTGAACTTCTTGGCCCCGGAGATTTCGGTGTCTTCGTCGTCTTCCACGGGATCTTCAATGCTGACGCTGCCGCCGCCTCCGCCGCCGGGCTGCACGGCAGGGCTGCCGGCCAGGATCCGGCTGTCGGCTTTTACTTTGATTACTTCCACGAAAGGGCTGACATAGGGCCTTCTCTTGAGTTCTTTCTTGTCCATGATTTTTTTCGTTTATGATTAGTTGACTTTTTCTGATGACGTCTGCCGCAGGCTGCTCTATGGACGGGCAGGCTCAGTCGTGGTTCCGTGCCGCGTCCGTGCCGTCGCCGTATTTCCCGTTCATCTCCTTGCAAGCGTGTTTGTACGGTTTCGTTTCAATCCTCCCAGACCGGGGCGTCTGCATCCCCCGTCTTTCCGCTTCGGGCAACGGGAAACTCGGCGGCAGGCAGGATGTTTCCAGTGCCTGTTGCCACAACCTTGATCTGGGGTTTTGCATAAGCCGATTTTTGCCTTGTATTCATTGATAATCCTTCATAAAATGATGACTACCTCTTGGCAAGAGGGGATGAAGTGGAGACAATTCCTCTTGGCAAGAGGGGATGAAGGATATTGCGGATGCTCGTGACAAGGCATGGTGGCGTGCAGTTCGGCAATTTACTGATAAGGAGTTTGGCAAGCCATAAGCGGGAAAATGCCAAGGCAGGCGTGATAGTGCGGATTGGTTTTTCACAGGGCATCCCCCACGGGGGATTTCAGTCCAATTTGCCGACATCGTGCCAGGCAAAGAAAAAAAATATTTTGCTAAATCGTTGACAATTAGAAATAAAATACCTAAATTTGCAGCCGGTTACATAATTTATTCCACCTCTTGCCAAGAGGTGGAGCCAGAATTTCCGACAACAGTTTCTTATTGGCCTTAGCCACCTGCCGGTCGTCTATCCCTCGGATATAGATGAGCGTGGTGTGGGTGTCGCCGTGTCCCAGGGCCTGGGAGATGACGGGCAGGGCCACGTTGTGGCGGTAGGCCATGCTCGCCCACGAGTGGCGGGGCACATAGGAGGAGAGGTGCGCCCTGATGCCCGCTTTTTGTGCAAGCGTCTGCAAGGCACGGTTGTAGCCGCGCAGTGCCGTGGAATAGCGGCGCGGCCGGAGGCGCTTGCCCACAACCCTGTAGAGTATCGGGAAGAGACAGTCGGTGTCCTCACGGGCGTACCGGTCGAGGATGTCCCGCATGGGACCTTCTATCTTCACCCGCACCTGACGGCCCGTCTTGCGACGGCAGTAAGTGAGCATACCCTCCTTGATTTGGCCGCGCCGTAGCTGCGCCATGTCGGCAAAGGGCATGCCCATAGCACAGAAGGAGAAGATGAACAGGTCGCGGGCCAGAGCCAGCCGGGAACCCGCGGGCAGTTCGGCGACATGCAGTTTGCGGATGTCGGCCGCGCCGATGCTCCGCTTCACGGTGCGGTCGTTGCCCGTGAAGGCGTTGCGGAACGGCTTGCGGTCCTTCACCTGACGGCGTTGGGCGGCCTTGTTGTAGATGGCACGGAGCGAGCGCAGGTAGCACGACGAGGTGTTGGGGCACACGCCCTGCTCCCGCAGCCACCGCTCGTAGCGGGCCACAAGGCGGCAGTCGGTGCCCGCCAGCGGCACGTCCCTGCCGCCGTTG
>JALFBL010000030.1 GCA_022773395.1 Prevotella sp. | reverse complement strand
TGTTCTGCGGCAACCAGTTCAGTCCGAAACGCTTGAATATCTCCAACCACTTGCCCTTGCTCTTGGCCAACAATTTCTTGAAAGGCTCGAAAGTCTTGTAAACGGGCGTATAACTATAGTTCATCGTCCCCCTCCAGTTGTCTTCATTCTCATACACCGTGGTTTCGCCTCTCGTATTGCGATGCGAATGACTGTAAGAGAACGAGAAGTTTCCCGGATCGTAAGGCATGGGATGCCGTTTGGTAGTGATTCCCACCCGCACATTCGACAACGAGAAGTTGGTGTTCCGTGTTTTTGTCACGGCAATGCTCTCGATAGAATCCCGCTCGTGCTTGCTGCCCACGGCATCAAGCGCATCCTGTAATTTCATATCAGTGTCCAGCGGGTTGTATTTGGGTCTCGACTCCTCCTGGGTCACCGAATAATAGAGGGGTGCGCTCACTTTGGCCTTGTCCGGGAAGAATTTGCCCAATTCTATATTTGCCGTGGCACTGTATGTGCTGTAATTGTCCTTGCTGCGCTGAGCCACACCGTCTTCCAGTCCACCGAAACCCTCGGTAGTGATTCGTCCTGAAAGATTCAGGCTGCCCACATCCGACAACTGCATGTTGAGTGCTCCCTGTGCCGCCCAACCGCCTTCGTTATTGTATTCCTTTAATCGGAGTTCATTTACCCATACCTCGCCCGACTTAATGTCGGCCGACAGGTTTCTCACACCAATGATCATTGTCTTTATCTCGCCCAATGTAGGATTGCCCACAATACTGATTTTATTGTTCGGTTTTTCTTCCACATAGGTGGAGAACACTCTGTTGTAGGACGCCCTACCCTCCGCCTTAGCAACGTTTCTCAGTTTCTTGACATGAGTGAACACCGACAGAGGCACATCGAGCATGTTGTCTTCTGGCCACACCAAACGCTGGTCTGACAAAGAATAGCGGTTGTAATTATTCTTCGGGGCAGTGAGTTTCAACGGAATCTCGTATTCATAATAGTTGCTCTTGTAGTCGCTACCCATACGGATGAACACCGCCAACTGGTTGTCCTGCAAATTGGTGACATTCTGTTGCATGGCATTGGCATGCACGAACATCTGCATTCGCTTGTACTGGCGCATATCGAGCGACGTGTTCTTGTAAACCGCCTTCGATTCTCCGTTCGACAAATTCCTGACCACCATGCTCAAAGCTTGCTCATTGTTTTCCACCAATTGCGGCTGACTGGGATCTTGTCCTCGGCGTATGCCTGGCGGAAGGACGTAGTTGACAGGTTCCTTATCGTTGTTTTCTTCAATGTTCACGGCACTCACTGTCACCTTTCCACTTTCGCTGGAACCATTTCCGAGCGACTGTTCGTAAACGCGCCATTCGCCTCGCACCAAGTCCAAATTTCCAAATCGCATCACAATGGGTTTCTGGAAATTGGTAAGGAACATACGCATGAAACGGATAGAGGTAAAGTCGTTGATGGTGCCCACCTTCTCTTCATAGTCTTTCAAAGGTATGCGGAAAAGATACCATGTGGCGGCCTGCTCCGTATTGTTACGCAGTTTTCTTGTCACCTCTCGCTTGTCAACAATGAAATTCTCGCCCACCACAAGGTCTTCGGGACGGATGCTCACATGATACTGGAAATATTTTTCATATTCGTTCAACGTATAGTCCTGGTTGATGTCTTCCACATCGGGCGTTGACTTGTAGGCCGTACTGTAACTTTCCTTGCTGTTGTTGTTCTCCGGCGAGTTGCCCTGCGGATTGTTGATGCGCTTGTAGCGTTGGAGAATGGGCATTTGCACACGGTCGAAGTCGGAACCACGGAAATAGTGGTAGTCATCGTTGGCCGGGTCATTCTTAATACTGTCATAAACAGCAGGCGTCACCTTCCCCTGTATGGCATCGAGGAAATCTTTGTAAACGCCAAAATCCCGCTCCTCGGCATCGGTCAGTCCATTGAACCCCACGTCCTGCAAATCGCGCGAACCGGCAGTCGTGGCAAAAGCATAGGTCACGGTGGATTGTGCCGGAATCTTTCCCCATTGGGTTGTGGTGAAATTCTGCGTGCCGTCAACAGGCATGCCACTCTCGTAGAACTTCTTTCCATCGCGCAACACGTCTTCGCTGATTTCACCCAGATTGATGTAGAAGTCGCCTCCATATAGACTGGCATCCGCTTGGTTCCTGGAATAGAGGAAAGGATCGAGCATCCAAAATTCAATGTATTCAATATTGGCCGTTTCGAAATCGTTGGTATCCAATTTCCGCATCATTCCGCCCCACTTCTGCAGCGGATTGTTCAGAGTTCCATCGGGATTCAGGTCGGTAAAAAGATTGTAAGGCCCACGCTCCGTGGGATAATAAGCCAGATTGAGAATGGGAAGGGTTGAGGTTGCGCCACTATAACTACTTTGGTCTCTATAGGGGAAAAGTTCGTTGGCGTAAATCTCGCGCACATAATGATTGGAAAGCTGATCCAGGTCACTCTTGATATGGGAGGGGGTCAGCGACGAGCTGCGCCGGGTAAACAGTGGGTCAATGGTGTACCATGCCAGCAACGCACGATTGTAGCCACTCGTGACAGACACCTTGTCCTTGTACTCGGGAAACATGGTGGGTACGCTTGAAATCATCCATGAAGACGGTGAACTCACATCAATGGAATTCTTGGTATTCTCGAAATCATCAAGATAGGAAGCATTGTCCTGCGTTCCGCTCGACTGCCCCGCTATCAAATGGGCAAATTCGCCCGTAAACGAGATTTGCGACGGAACAGTGCAATGCAGTCCGGGAAGTTTGTCCAATACGTTGGTCAGCCACTGGCTTTCTTTCTTCCAGTTCAGGTTCACGCCCCAAAGAGTGTTGTTCAGAGGTTCGCTGCCCATTGTTACTTTATTGGTCAAGGGCTGTTCCGACAAATGCTGCAAGGTTCCGCTCAATTGGAAATTTTTGGAGAAATCGTATTCCCAATTCACGCCAAACATCGTCTTGCGCTGCTGAGCAAAGTCGGTGTTGCTTTCCAGACTCACATTGACGGACGTGCCGGCATCGATGATGCTCTGGTTGAGGATGGTCACCTCTCCGGCATTATAGTCCACACTATAGTCAGAACCTTCGGTCAAGGTCATTCCTCCAGCAGTCACCACCACGCTTCCCTGAGGAACATTGTATGCTCCCAACGAAATCACGTTGGCTGTCGTCCCCCTATACTGCCCCACCAACAGGTATTTGTCTTTCTCGGCAATCTGCTTTGCCACCGTTTTCGTGGAGTCGTAGAGTTCAAAGAAACAATATTTTTTGGCAACGTCGTCCGCCAATCCCCTTTCGCGCAATGTTTTGTAGAGATATGTTCCAAAGGGTTCGGCTTCAGGCAAGAACACTCTTCCATTATCCACCGTGTAGCCTTGCACAAAGTCAAAATAGCCGTTGGGATGTGCCTTGTTGTTATTGTCCAAACGATCAGCACCCAATAGTTTGATAAGGGTCTGATCCTTCACTTGTGTTTCTGGTATATAAGAAAGGTACACACCCGCAGTGTCGCTCTGGAACTTGATGTCCAAACGGAATTTGTCCTTTTCAATAGACGATGCCAGATAATACACGTTCTTCATCATCAAGTTCCAGTTGCCTTGCTGGGGATTATTGCTGGTGTTCTTGAGCGACTTCACGAAAAGAGCCTGTCTCACGTCAGAGATATCACCGGCAAACTCGCCCACCTGATAGGTCATGCCTCCATAGGTATATTCGTATGCAACCGCAAGCACCTGGTCGGACTGCAAAGAGGTTTTCAGCGACACATAGCCCAAATGCTTGTTGACCGAATACTCTGAACTGTTCAGCAACCGTGCACTTTCCAATTTCTCATAGTCGGCTCCTCCCGTAAATCCGTTGATGGCATCGAATACAGAAGAAGTTTGGTCAATGTCGCGGGCGGCTCCATATTCGTTTACCATCGATGCATACTCGCTATTGGCCGTATTCGAAGGAACGGGAGCCCCTGTTGTGTTCCAGTTTTTATTGCTCACCTTCATGTTCTCTCCCAGATCAGTGAGGGCAATGATGTTGCGGGTATTCGTGGTGGTTCCCGTCTTGTTTGTCACCCAGATTTCCACACGGTTGATGGTCACACCCGACGTGATGTTGGGCAGACTTTTCATAGATGCATCATATCGGTCATGAAAATATTGCGAAAGAAAAAAGTGGCGATTTTCCTCGTAGTTGGCAGCATCAAGTTCAAATGCCGTAGTCTGAACACCTCCTTTGCTCGAAACACTTTTGGAACTGGATTTCTTTTGCGACAGCACCGTCTGCAGTTTCAGTTTTCCAAACTGCATATCGGTACGGATACCAAACAGCGACGACGCTCCTCTTACCAATGACGAGTTACTGGGAAACGACACATTGCCACCTTCCACCAACTTGATGATTTCGTCTTCTTTTCCATCGTATTTCAGTTTCAGATTCTGCGAGTCGAAGTCGAACGTGGCGTCCGTATTATAGTTCAGGTTCATGTTCACCTTGTCGCCCACCTTTCCGTTAACACTCAAATTGATTTTCTCGTCAAAATTCATCGTAGTGGTCCGGCGATTACGGATGGGCAATGATGGATTGTCAATACTTTTCAGCGTTGCTCCAAATTTCAGTTCTGCCGTTCCTTGTGTCTTGATACGCACGCCGCCCGGGCCGAATATTTTTTCGGCCGGCCCCAAATCAAAGTGCATATCCGAGAAAGAAAACTTTTCCTTGCCCTTGGTCTGGTATATCTCTTCGTTCTTGGTGCGAAAGAAATTCTTGAACATAAGTTTTTCGCTCCATTTGCCAAACTCGTCGGCCGACAACATGAACGGTGCACCCAAATACGAGTTGCCCATTTTCGAACCAAGAACATAACTGTCCAGCGTATCGTTGTAAACGACATCCTGCGTAATGTTGTCGGGCAACTTCAAATCGACAGGTTTTTTTTTCAAGTCATCCTGCGTAACAGGCTGTGTTTTCTGTATTTTCCATCGGGGATGCAGCAGCGAATCGGGAATACTGTCCTCGTTTTCCAAAATGGGCTGTGCTGTCACTTTCGGGCCACCGCCTTGAGTGTTTGTCTTTTGCTCATCCGCCACCCCCGCCTTGTCGTCTCTCTGTCTTTTTCTCGTCTTGTCATCTTGAATCTGGGGTGCAATTCCCCACGCCAGCACCTGAATGCCGACACATACCAACAATATGGACAATATTTTCCGAATCTTCATGACAAGTCTTGTTCTGACAACAGAGGCTCTCTATTTTATTTGCTTCAAAGCCATTTTCACCACTTGCTCAACCGGCAGGTCAGGCTGCTGCTTCAATATCGACACCACCACCTTCTGCGAAGGAGCAGGGGCAAAGCCAAGCATGGTGAGTGCTCCCACCGCCTCGTCTTTCACACCGATGTCCACACTGGCCTCGCCTGCATCGGCAGGCAGTTCCTGAACAATACCAGCAGTGATGATCTTATCTTTCAAATCCACAATAATGCGCTGGGCAGTACGCAGTCCTATGCCTTTCACGCTCTTGAGCAACTTCTCATTAGCAGATGAAATGGCATTGCACAATTCGGCAACAGTCATCTCAGAGAGAATCATGCGTGCCGTATTTGCTCCCACGCCCGAAACCGTGATCAGCAACAAGAACATGGCCCGTTCCTGACGGGTGGCAAAGCCAAACAGCGCATAGGCATCCTCACGTATGGACTCGTGTATCCACAGGAGCACTTCCTTTTTTCCCTGAATGGCAGAATAGGTATTCAACGAAATGTTCACCCCATAGCCCACGCCTACAGTTTCCACTACGGCATAGGCCGGAGTGGCATCCACCAATTCACCTTTTACATATTCTATCATGTCTCAGTTTCTCGTATATACATCTAATTAACGCACGTTCCCGCCTTTTTATTGCATCGGGAATTGGAAGAGACCAACACACTTAAACGTAAGTTTCCAAGAATCTGACCGTTCCGGAAACTTTGATTTCTTTTGTTGATGCGGGAACAAGCAATGTCTCGCCCATGC
Organism: Prevotella sp.; assembly: GCA_022773395.1. Classification (GTDB taxonomy): domain Bacteria; phylum Bacteroidota; class Bacteroidia; order Bacteroidales; family Bacteroidaceae; genus Prevotella. The sequence goes on along the minus strand of JALFBL010000030.1, from coordinate 77 downwards.
TCAGGTTCGTTTCATTTCCCTCGTTGTCAACAACGGTGCCCTCTCCTTTCAGACCAATGAGAATGACAAAACTGTCG
>JALFBL010000090.1 GCA_022773395.1 Prevotella sp. | reverse complement strand
TGCATTGTGTTCAGCGTTGTGGATGAACAAGGTGCGTACGATTTTTGCACGGCCTTCACTCAAGGTGAGGAAAGCGAGTGCAAAGGTACAAAGAATTATCTATATGACAAAGAAGAAAGGAAATATTTTTTCGGATTTTTGAAAAATATTTTGAACGCCATTGGCCATTTTGTCCTGAATGTTTTATGTATGCGTCTCTAAATGCGCATGATTTTTGCTTTCATTCTTGCGAATTATTTTGACAATCTCCGAAAAAAACGTTTCCCAAAGAGAAAGAAAAATCGGTCGTTCTTTCTCCAAAGACAAAGCGCATTGCCCAAAATCAGTCTTTGTTCCCATGCGCAATTTTCCGGCATCTTGCTCAAAACGGCGGTTTGGAGCCATTGGAACATTCCTTGCAGCCGAACGAATCATCGCTTGTCCGGCAACGGATCATCCATCGGGTTTCAAGGAACCATCCCTTGCCCGACAACTGGACATCCCTTGCGCTCCATGAGAAGATGAACGGGAAAACGGGCGAAAGGCCGCTCAGGGTGCGGGCAGCACAAAAAGGTGATTGTTTTTCGATGGAATGGACAGGTTTTCTGCTTCCGGAACAAGGGTAGGGAATCATCCGTTGCGCAGTTTTTCGGGATGTGACAAAATGGAAATTACGATGATGAATACTCAAGTTGTTGATAATCATTTGTTTGTGTGGGTTGCTGAATTTTCCGTTTTTCCCGCATCCTCTCATTTTTGTACAGAATGCTGCATTTCCAGACGAGCAAATTGTGAAATGTTTTGACAAGGCGCAATGGCAGGAAAGGGTTCAATGCATTAAATATTGTTATTTGCTTGTTGTGGTATGGATTAATTTCATTACATTTGCAATAAAATAATACTCGAAAATGCAATACAAATTAAAAGCACCGGGTCTTATCGACACAACGATACATCTGCCTTCGTCAAAAAGCGTCAGCAACAGGGCGTTGGTGATGAATGCCCTTGCCCAAGGCTCTTCTTTGCCCTGCAATCTCTCCGACTGTGACGATACTGAAGTCATGGTCAGTGCCTTGAGAGACATGCCCGGGGTAATCGACCTGAAAGGCTCTGGAACAGCCATGCGTTTTCTCACCGCTTATTTCAGCGTGACGCCAGGCGTGCACACGCTCATCGGGACGGAAAGAATGAAGCATAGGCCGATAAAGGCACTCGTGGAGGCTCTCCGTTATTTGGGCGCAAAGATAGAATATCTCGAAGAAGAGGGCTTTCCGCCTCTCCGCATAGCCGGTGGCGAACTGGAAGGTGGACGGCTGGAAACATCGGGCAGCATCAGCTCACAATACATTTCAGCCTTGCTGATGGTGGGGCCTTGCCTGAAAAGAGGACTGGAACTGAAACTCACCGGCCAGATTGTTTCCAGGCCTTATATCGATCTCACGCTGCATACGATGCGCGATTTTGGAGTGAGTGTGGAGTGGACGGACATAGACACCATCAAGGTGGAGCACCAGAACTACACGCCTGCGGAATACGTGATTGAGAACGACTGGACCGCTGCCTCGTATTGGTATGAAGCGATGGCGCTTTGCAACGATGCCTACAGCGAGCTGAAGTTGCCTCGAATGGCAGACGGAAGCCGGCAAGGCGATGCGGTGGTAAAATACCTGTTCTCCATGCTGGGTGTCAAAACCCTGTTTGAAACAACTGGCGAGGGGCTGCCCACAACGGTGACGTTAAAGAAAGTGAGCGCACGGCTGCCACGCCTTGACTATGATTTCGTGAACCAGCCCGATTTGGTCCAGACGCTGGTTGTGTGCTGTTCCGTGATGAACATTCCTTTTCGCTTCACAGGCCTTTCCTCGCTGAAAATCAAGGAGACCGACCGTATTGAAGCCTTGAAGGCAGAGATGCGCAAGTTGGGATATGTGCTCAAAGACGTGGATGGGTGCGAATTGGTTTGGGACGGCGAGCGGTGCGAGGCAACCATGGAGCCGATAGACACCTATGACGACCACCGCATGGCCATGGCCTTTGCTCCGCTTTGCTTTCATTTTCCCGGTCTGCGCATCAACGATCCACACGTGGTGAGCAAGAGCTATCCACGGTTTTGGGATGATTTGAAACAGGCCGGATTCACCATAGAAGAAATCGACGAATGACCTGTCTCATTGTATCATTGATTGCCCTGGGCGTGGTGGCTGCTCTGATAGGGGTACTGCAACACAATAAAAAGGACGGTACGGACGTTATTGAAAAAGGTGTCTCGTCGTGCGCCACTTGCACGGGAACTTCCGAACAGTGCGGGCAGGAATGCATGATGGAGGCTGCCGTCAAAGAGATAGAATACTACGACGATGAGGATTTGGACATATTCCGAGGAAAACCGTCGGACACCTACAACGATGACGAAGCAGAACAATTCCGAGAAATCCTTTACACCATGAAGCAGGAAGAGGTGTCAGGATGGGTTCGCAGTTTGACATTAAGAGGTGTAAGTTTGCCCAACCAAGTGAAAGACGAGGTGTTTGTGCTCGTCTCCCCATAAAATGAACGGAGAGCACTGTTGCCCCCAAGCAAGGCATGACATCATACCAGAACATGAAGAGATTGCTCCACAAGTTGAATATCAACAGAAAACATATAGCCCCGACTGTACTTGTCGTCGCCGTTTTGGCGATGATGCTGGTGGCATGCGCTACTGAAAAGAATACTCCGCGCAGTCGGTGGTGGCATTCGTTCAATGCCAAGTACAATACTTATTATAATGGTTCGCTGGCTTATATTGACGGATCTTTGGAGAAAGAGAATGGCAACAGGGACAATTTTACCGAAATCATCCCCCTCTATACCGTGGCCAACAAAAAAAGCCGAGACTTGGGCAAGGGCAATTTCGACCGGGCCATAGAGAAAAGTCAAAAAGCCATTCAGCGGCACAGCATCAAGAAACGTCCTGAATGGACGAAAAACAGGAAGAAGACCGAACGCGACATAGAATGGCTGAACCGCCGCGAATACAACCCATTCTTGTGGAAAGTGTGGATGCTCATGGGGCGGTCGCAGTTCCATAAGGGCGCATTCGAGGAGGCCGCCTCCACCTTTGCCTACATGAGCCGATTGTATGCCACACAGCCGGCCATCTACGGAAAGGCGCGGGCGTGGCTGGCAAAATGCTATGTTCAGCAGAATTGGATTTATGATGCAGAGGATGTGATCGTGAAGATGGAGCGCGACTCGATAGACCGGCATGCCCGGAAAGAATGGGACTATACATATGCCGACTATTTCATTCATACCCACCGCTATGCCGAAGCCATTCCGTATTTGAGAAAAGTGATTCGTCATGAAGGGCGCCGCAAGCAAAAGGCGCGCGAATGGTATTTGCTGGGACAGTTGGAGGCTGCGCTGGGGCATAAGGAAAAAGCCTATAGGGCATTTAAGAAAGTGACACGGCTGAACCCGCCCTATGAGGTGGATTTCAACGCTCGCATTGCCATGTCGGAAGTAATGGCAGAGGGAAGAACCAGGCAAATGGTGGGAAAATTGCGCAGAATGGCTGCATCCGACAAGAACAAGGAATATCTCGATCAGGTATATTATGCCATCGGCAACATCTATTTGGCACAGAAGGACACGGCCAATGCCATTGCGGCTTATGAACAGGGAAACCAAAAATCAACCCGCAACGGCATAGAAAAGGGCGTGTTGCTGCTTCACCTTGGCGACCTTTACTGGCAAAGGGAGGCGTTTGGCGATGCCCGTCGCTGTTACAGTGAGGCGATAGGATTGTTGGACAAGGATCGTGAGGACTATGAGCAATTGTCCGAACGTTCCAAAGTGCTCGATGAGTTGGTGCCTTTTACCGATGCCGTGCACCTGCAGGATTCGTTGCAGGCATTGGCGAAGATGAGCGAGAAAGAACGCAATGCGGCCATAGACCGTGTGATAGAGGCTTTGAAGAAAAAGGAAAAGGAAGAACGCGACAGGGAGGCGGAAGCCAATGCGCAGGAGCAGCTGCGCAACCGGAATGCCAATGGAGGTACACTGGGCAACCGTCCCGGCCCTCAACCGCAAGGCAGCCAGCAAAAGGGAGTATGGTATTTCTACAACCCCATGGCGGTGAACCAAGGAAAGGCCGCTTTCCAGAAGTTGTGGGGGAAACGCGAAAATGTGGACAACTGGCAGCGCATCAACAAAACCGTGGTGGCGCAGGCTGGCACGCTCGGTGACATGAGCGACGCTATGCGCGATTCCATCTATCAGGCAGAGGCTGCGCGCGATTCGCTTGAGCAACTCAAAGACAGTGCCCGGAACGATCCCCATAGGCGTGAGTTCTATCTGGCGCAAATACCCTTCACGGAGGAACAGGTGCAGGCCAGCAATCTTGTCATTATGGATGGGCTGTACCAAAGCGGAGTGATTTTTAAAGACAAACTCGACAACTTGGTGCATGGCGAACGGCAGTTGCGCAGACTGGCCGACCATTATCCCGGCTTCGGGAAAATGGACGATGCCTTCTATCACCTTTATCTATTATATATGAGAAAGGGGAACACCCGGCAGGCACAGGTATATCTTGAACGCTTGAAAGCGCATTTTGCTGAGAGTCCATGGACCAAAATCCTGAGCGATCCCTATTTTGAAGACAATGCCCGATTTGGCGTGCATCTCGAAGATTCGCTCTATGCAGCAACCTACGAAGCCTTTAAGGCCAACCGGCTGGCAGAAGTTGCGGGCAACAGCAGTCTCTCACAAAGCAGGTTTCCGTTGGGAGCCAATCGTGACAAGTTTATTTTCATTGGCGGATTGGGCAAGTTGAACAGTGGCGACACGAAAGGTTGCACGGACGCTATGCAGGAAATCGTTGATAAATATCCGCAGAGCGAAGTCTGCACGATGGCGGGAATGATTATCAACGGTGTGAAAGCCGGAAGACGTTTGCACGGCGGAAAGTTTGATGTGGGCGATGTATGGGAAAGACGTTCGGTGGTACTGAGCGACAGCGATTCAATTGCAGCCAAGCAATTTGTTGCTGAAAGAAACGACAACTTTGTGTTTCTCATTGCCTTTGAGCCGGATTCCGTGAACGAAAATCAGTTGCTCTTTGAACTTTCCCGTTTCAATTTCACCCATTTCCTTGTGCGCAATTTCGAACTTTCTATTGAGGAAACCGATGGCTTGAGGCGCATGAAGGTAGGTGGATTCCGGAATTACGATGAAGTCTTGCAGTATGTTCGCCAATTGTATGGCAACAAGTCGGTTACCCGTCTGTTGGAAAAGGCAAGGGCAATCATTATCAGCGAGCCTAACCTTGAACTGCTGGGGTCGCATTTCAGTTATAAGGATTATGACGAATTTTACGAGAAACACTTCGTCCCGCTGAAAATCAGTACGGTGAGACTGCTTACCGAACCTGCGGAAATCGAATATGAGAAGCAGCCCGAAGCACCGGCTGTCATTCCTGATGATGGCATTTACAACGGTGGTGTGTTGGATAAAGGGGTGCTCATAGACTTGGGTATCGGCGAGGAGCCGAAGAGCGGTGCGACATCTGGAACGGTAGTGGCAGAAGAAGTTCCGCTGAAAACCGATAAAGGAACAATCGTTGTGGAGGATGCGCCACAGAAACCACAGCCCGTAAAACCGCAGCAGTCCGAGACGCAACCTTCCAAACAGCAGCAACCGGTAAAACAACAGCAATCCCCCAAGCAACAGAAGGTGGGGGAGAAGAAAAAAGAAAAAGAGCAGCCGAAGAAACAGGAACCCGAACCTGAAGACGAGTATTACGATTTGGAAGGATTCTGAAGGGAAGAAGGAGCAGCCGGATTGGTACAGGCGGCCATGACAATATAAAGGTATTGGGCACATATAATATAAATAAGGTATAAACGGTATATGAACAACGGACTATTACTTTGGGTAGATGACGAGATAGAACTTCTCAAGGCGCACATCCTGTTTCTTGAAAAGAAAGGTTATGAAGTGGTGACGGTGAACAATGGAACGGATGCTGTGGAGCATTGCCGTAACCGTACATTCGACTTGATTCTGCTGGACGAGATGATGCCTGGCATCACCGGACTGGAAACACTTCAGCAAATCAAGGAAATCACCCCTGTCACACCAGTGGTGATGGTGACGAAGAGCGAGGAGGAGGACATCATGAACCAAGCCATAGGAAGCAAGATCTCAGACTATCTCATCAAGCCTGTCAACCCCAATCAAATCCTGCTTACGCTGAAAAAGAATATCCACCGAAAGGAAATCGTGACCGAGGTGACGCAAACCGGGTATCAGCAGAATTTCCAAAACATAGCGATGAGAATTTCGGAGTGCGGCACGTGGAACGACTGGATGGAGGTGTACCGTTTGCTCGTGTATTGGGAACTGGAACTGAGCAGTACCGACAGCAGCATGACCGAAATGCTGAACATGCAGAAAGAAGAAGCCAACAACGGATTTGCCAAGTTTGTCAAGAACAACTACATGAACTGGGTGGACACCGAAAAAACGACTGTTGCACGCACTGCGGCTCATCGGCAGACTGGCACTGCAGATACAGACAACCGTCCGTTGATGAGCCCGGACATCTTTAAAAAGAAAATTTTCCCTCTGCTTGATAATCAGGAGAAAGTGTTCCTGATTGTCATTGACAACTTGCGCTATGACCAATGGCGGGTGCTTGCGCAAGAAATCGGCGACATGTTCGATATAGAGGAACAGTTGTACATGAGCATACTGCCCACGGCCACCCAATATGCCCGTAACGCCATATTCAGCGGTTTGATGCCCACCCAAATTGCGGAGATGTTTCCTGATTTATGGGTGGACGAAGACGAAGAAGAAGGAAAGAATCTCAATGAAGGACCGCTCATCCGCACCCAGTTGGAACGTTATCGCCGCAAGAACACTTTTTCTTACCACAAGATTTACAATTCAAACGGAGCCGACAAGGTGATGCAGCAATTCAACAATCTGCACCAGAACGATCTGAATGTGCTCGTGATTAATTTTATAGACATGCTGAGCCATGCCAGAACAGAATCGACAATGGTGCGCGAACTGGCCAATGACGAGAGTGCCTACCGCAGCATTACACTCAGCTGGTTCCGCCATTCCCTTTTGTCGGATTTGTTCAAGTTGCTGGCGCAAAGCAGCTATACCGTTGTTCTCACTACCGATCACGGCAGCATTCGTGCTGACAAACCTGTGAAAATTATTGGCGACCGCAACACCAACACCAATCTCCGTTACAAATTGGGCAAGAACCTCAGCTATAATCCCAAGGAGGTGTTCGTTATCAAAGAACCGCACAAGGCACAGTTGCCGGCTCCCAACCTTTCCACCAGCTATGTGTTTGCCATGGGCGACTCCTTCTTCGCTTATCCCAACAACTACAATTATTACGTTTCCTATTATAAGGACACGTTCCAACATGGAGGCATCTCCATGGAGGAAATGCTCATTCCGCTTGTCACGCTGCGCGCCCGAAAGAAATAGCGGACGGGGATGGCATGGCAATGTCTTATTTCCACTCATGGCAATAATAGTTTGTCTTGTCCACCCGTATCGCCAATTTACACATCCGCTTTGTACCAACCGATGGGTTGCATCTTGAACAGCCTGTCGTTGGTAGGTCTGTCGTATAGCCTGTGGTTCTTGGCAGCATTTTTCCGGTGAAGGACTCGGCATCATAGTTCATGCATGGGATCGATGCTGCCGCTATGAATATGGTCAACAGATGGCGCCTCGTATATGTGCCATACATTTTTATCATGATTTGTCGGTGTAGGATTCATGCGAACTCAATAAGTAAAGCACATTTTAATCTCATTTGTTGAAGTTAATTATCATTAAAGTTGAGTTTCTTGGCCATTATATTTGATAATAATGATTATTTTTGCATGGCGAAAACTGATATGACGTAAAAAGTTTTACGCATCGTGAACTGTTTGGGATAAGAATCCAAGAACAATTATAAATATAATATAGGTATGAAAAGTAACAGATTATTAGTGATGGTGGCAGTTGCCGTCCTCCTTGTTTCGTGTGGTAACAAACAAGGGGGAATGCCCAATTTCGCCGACAATGAATATCCCGTAGAGGTCGTTCAGTCACAGTCGGCATCGTTGCAGACAACTTATCCTGCCGTCATTAAAGGTATTCAGGATGTGGAAATTCGCCCCAAAGTGGCTGGTTTTATTACGAAAGTGTGCGTGAAAGAAGGGCAGGAAGTGAGTGCCGGCCAGTTGTTGTTTGTGATTGACAATGCTACTTATCAGGCTGCGGTGCGCCAGGCTCAGGCAGCCGTTAACACCGCTACAGCCCAGTGCAATACGGCTCGGCTTACCTACAATAACAGCAAACAATTATTCGACAACAAAGTGATTGGCTCGTTTGAACTCGAATCGGCCAAGAATACTTATGAAAGTGCGCAGGCGCAGTTGGCACAGGCCAAGGCCGGACTTGCGTCTGCCAAAGAAATGCTCGACTTCTGCTATGTAAAGAGCCCTGCATCGGGTGTTATCGGAAATCTTCCCTACAAAGCCGGTGCCATGGTGAGCGCATCGAGCGTTCCTGCCCTGACCACTGTTTCTGATGCGAGCACTCTGGAGGTGTATTTCTCCATGACAGAGAAAGATATGCTTGAAATGACCAAAACGTCAGGGGGAGTGAATGCCGCTATCAATGCTTATCCTTCCGTGAAATTGCAGTTGGCCGATGGTAGCATATATGGCCACGAAGGAAAGGTGGTGAAAGCGAGCGGAGTGATTGACGCTTCGACGGGAACAGTGTCAATGATTGCACATTTTCCCAATCCCGAACACCTGGTCAAGAGCGGTGCCAGCGGCTCTATCGTGATTCCGCGCGACGACCATTCCGCCATAGTGGTTCCGCAAAATGTTGTAGTAGATGTGCAAAACAAGCATTTCGTGTATGTGCTTGGGTCGAAAAACAAGGTGAAATATACCGAGATTACCGTTGACCCGCAGAATGACGGCAACAACTACATCGTGCGCAGTGGACTGAAACCAGGTGACAAATATGTGACAAGGGGAATCACGAAACTGACTGACAAAATGGAGATAAAGCCCATCAGTACGGAACAGTATATGAAAAAGATTGCGGAGGCCGAGAAACTGGGAAAGAACCAGGAAAGTCTTGAAGGTTTCAAGAAGGCAATGGGCATGTAACTTAAAGGAGAAATTTTATGACATTTACAGCATTTATAAAACGTCCGGTACTGTCAACGGTGGTTTCAGTACTCATCGTTATATTGGGTATCATCGGACTTGTCACGCTGCCTGTCGAGCAGTATCCCGACATTGCTCCTCCAACGGTCATGGTTCAGGCCGTGTACCAGGGCGCCGATGCGGAAACAGTAAAAAACTCTGTACTTGCCCCATTGGAGGAAAGCATCAACGGTGTGGAAAACATGACCTACATGACTTCCCAGGCAAGCAATTCGGGTTTTGCGAGCATCACCATCTACTTCCGGCAAGGAACCAATGCCGATATGTGTGCCGTGAACGTGCAGAACCGTGTTTCGCAAGCACAGGCTTTGCTGCCGGCCGAGGTCACAAGGGCGGGAGTGACGGTGACCAAGCGACAGACTTCGCAAGTCATCATGTACACGCTGACTTCTGAGGATGACAACTACGATGACGAGTTCCTGACCAACTACAACAACATCAACATCGTTCCTGCCATGAAACGCGTGAAGGGCGTAGGCGACGTGATGACCCCGGGTATGAAAACCTACTCCATGCGTATATGGTTGCGGCCCGATGTAATGAAACAATATTCGCTTATGCCTTCCGACATTACGATGGCACTGGCAGAGCAGAACATAGAGGCTGCTCCTGGTTCGTTTGGAGAACAGAGTAATGTGGCGTATGAATACACTATGCGTTACAAAGGGCGCTTGAAGACAGCAGAGGAATTTGGGAACATTATCATCAGCAGCAACAAGAACGGACAAACGCTGAAACTGAAAGATGTTGCCAAGGTGGAACTGGGAGGATTGCAATATTCTGTATCCATGAAGAGCGACAACAAAAACTCCGTCATTGGTATGGTGCAACAGGTGGCTGGCTCAAATGCCAACGACATTGCCGAGGCTTGTAAGGCAGAGCTGGAGAACCAGGCAAAAACCTTTCCGCCGGGACTTACCTATAAGATTGTGTATGACGTGACGGAATTTCTGAACGCTTCTATTGATGAAGTGGTCAAGACGCTTGCCATTACACTGCTTTTGGTTTTCCTTGTGGTGTATGTGTTCTTGCAGGATATACGTTCCACGCTGATTCCGTTGATTTCGGTGCCTGTATCATTGGTTGGTACGTTCTTCTTTCTACAGGTTTTTGGTTTCTCCATTAACTTGCTTACCCTCTCTGCCTTGCTTCTGGCCATTGCCATTGTGGTGGACGATGCCATCGTGGTGGTCGAGGCGGTGCACGCCAAACTCGACCTTGGCTATAAGAATACGCTTACGGCAAGTATCGATGCCATGAACGAAATTTCCGGTGCCATCATCTCCATTACGTTGGTCATGGCATCTGTGTTCATTCCCGTATCGTTTATTGGAGGAACTTCCGGAACTTTCTATCGTGAGTTTGGTGTAACCATGGCTGTGTCTATCTTTATTTCGGCTTTGAACGCCCTCACGCTGTCACCGGCACTTTGTGCCATTTTCCTGAAACCCAAGAATGAAGACGGTACGGATCGCAGCATGTCGATGGTTGAACGATTCCATGTCTCGTTCAACACCTCTTATAATAAGGTGTTGGGAAAATACAAGAAGCAGGTGGAGAAGAGCGTACGTAGGCCCGTGTTGATAGGAGCAATGGTGCTGGTGGGCATTGCTGTGCTTGTAGTCACGATGAAAACTACTAAAACAGGACTGGTGCCCAATGAAGATACAGGAACGTTGTTCTGTACGGTGTCCATGCCGCCCGCTACTTCGGCAGCTCGCACGCAGGAAGTCATCAACCACATCGATTCCATGCTGGCGTCCAACCCGGCCATCCAGAGCCGAGAAATGCTACAAGGCTATAACTTCATTGCCGGAGCCGGATCTGACCAGGCCACGTTCATCATCAAACTGAAACCGTTTGAGGAACGAAAGGGAAAAGGACTGATGAGCCTGTTTGTGAATCCGATGAGTGCCAACATGGTGCTTGGCATGATCTATAAGCAGACTGCCACCATCAAGGATGCGCAGATCATTGCTTTCCCTCCACCCATGGTGCAGGGCTACTCGCTGAGCAACGGTCTATCGTTCTCTTTGCAGGACAAGACGGGTGGAGACCTCAACAAATTCTTTGAAGTAACAAAATCGTTCCTTGCAGAACTGAACAAACGGCCGGAGATACAGATGGCCCAGACTTCCTATGACCCTAACTATCCGCAATACATGATCGACGTGGATGTGGCCAAGTGCAAGCAGGCAGGCATCACGCCATCCGTTATCCTTTCCACGCTGCAGGGATACTATGGCGGTATGTACGCCTCCAATTTCAATGCTTACGGAAAACTTTACCGCGTGATGGTGCAGGGTGATGTGCAAAGCAGAATGAAGCCCGATGGCTTGAACAGCATCTATGTGCGCACTCCTTCGGGAATGTCGCCCATCAACGAGTTCTGCTCGATGAGACGTGTTTACGGCCCTGCCAACATCAACCGCTTCAATCTCTTTACCGCTATCAATGTGATGGCAACCGTCAACGATGGGTTCTCTTCAGGCGAGGCCATCAAGGCATTGGAGGAAGTGGCGCTGGACAATCTGCCGCAGGGATATACTTACGAACTGTCTGGTCTGACGCGGTCGGAGGCAGAAGCAAGCAATTCCACTGCGCTCATCTTCCTGTTGTGCGTCATGTTCGTATATCTCATTCTGTCGGCCCAATACGAGAGTTATCTGCTTCCGTTGGCAGTGATTCTGTCGCTACCATTTGGTTTGGCGGGAGCATTCCTCTTCACACAATTGTTCGGTCATAGCAACGACATCTATATGCAAATTTCGCTTATCATGCTGATTGGACTGTTGGCAAAGAATGCCATCCTCATTGTGCAGTTTGCCCTTGAACGCCGTCAGATGGGTATGGCCATCACATGGTCTGCCATCCTTGGTGCCTCTGCTCGCCTACGCCCGATTCTGATGACTTCGCTCGCTATGATTATAGGTCTGCTGCCAATGATGTTTGCCATGGGCGTGGGCAAGAATGGCAATCAGACTTTGGGTGCGTCGGCCATTGGCGGTATGCTCATCGGTACATTGTGCCAGATTTTTGTTGTGCCGGCGTTGTTCGTTGTATTCCAGTCGCTGCAAGAAAGAATAAAGCCGATGGTATTTGAAGACGAGACAAATCATGTGCTGGATGCCGAACTGGCTCAATATGCTCGTCGTCCCATTGAATGTAAATCGGAGGAATGACGGGAATGTAAGATGTGGACAGAAACTTTGTCCGGTAGAATATTAAGTAGAAAAAAGAAATGAAGAAGTTTTTGACAATCATGTCGTCGGTCTTGCTGTTGAGCAGCTGCGGCATATATAACAAGTACGAACGCCCGGAGGTGAAAACGGCAGGGCTGGTGCGCGATGCGTCGTCGCTGACCGATACGCTGGCGGTTTCCGATACGCTCAGTTTCGGGAAGATGCCATGGCGAAGTGTGTTCACCGATCCGCAGTTGCAGTCGTTGATAGAAACAGGACTGGCCAACAATGCCGATTTGCTCAATGCTGCGTTGAACGTAAAGATGGTGGAAGAACAACTCAAGGTGGCAAAACTGGCATTCCTTCCCTCGCTGGCTTTCACACCGCAGGGAACCATCGCTTCGTTTGACGGGGCTAAAGCCACCCGGTCGTACTCGCTTCCGGTAACGGCGAGTTGGAATGTGGATTTGTTCGGCAATCTGCTCAATGCGAAGCGTGGGACGCAGGTACAGCTGCTGGCCACGAAAGACTATCAGACTGTGGTGAAGACCAATGTCATTTCGGGCATTGCCAACCTATACTACACGCTATTGATGCTTGACCGTCAGTTGGAAATAGTTACCGACATGACCGTTCTCACCAAGGATACGTGGGACATGATGAAATTGCAGATGCAGTTGGGGCGTGCCCGCTCCACAAGCGTTCAGAGCTCGGAGGCAAGCTATTATTCCGTGCAGGCACAGGCCGTGAACATCAAACAGAAAATCCGTGAAATGGAAAATTCGCTCTCGCTGTTGATAGGTCAGCCGGCACAGACCATCCGTCGCGGCAAACTTGAAAAACAGTCGTTGCCCACATCATTCAGTACGGGTGTGGGCATACAGCTGTTGAACAACCGTGCCGACGTGCATGCGGCAGAGATGAATCTGGCGCAATGTTTCTATGACATTAATGTGGCGCGAAGCCGCTTTTACCCTAACATCAAAATCAGCGGGACGGGTGCTTTCACCAACAACAATGGTTTTGTGAATCCGGGCAAGGTGCTTCTCAGTGTGGTGGGCAGCTTGGTACAACCCATCTTCCAGCACGGGCAAATTGTGGCTGGGCTGAAAGTGGCCAAAATGCAGTATGAAAAGGCTTACAATACTTGGCAGAACACCATTCTGAAAGCTGGAAACGAGGTGAGCAATGCCTTGGTCATGTACAACTCGGCTGATGAAAGGTCCAGGTTGGAGGCAAGGCAGGTGGAAGTGTTGGCAAAGAACGTGGAAGATGCTAAGATGCTGTTCACCGACTCTCGCAGCACCTATCTTGAAGTGATTCAGGCGCAGAGCGGACTGCTTAATGCGGAACTTTCGAAGGTGGCCGACGACTTTTACAAGATGCAGGCCGTAGTGAATCTCTATCAGGCACTGGGAGGTGGTGCCAATTAATCAATCTTAAAAAGAAAACAATATGAATAATATAAGTCCAAGAGCGGAGGTTTCTCCCAATGCTAAAATTGGTGACAATTGCAAGATTTTCCCTTTTGTATATATTGAGGACGATGTGGTGATTGGCGACAATTGTATCATCTTTCCCTTTGTCAGTATCCTCAATGGCACACGCATGGGCTGCCATAACAAAATTCACCAATGCTCGGTTCTCGGTGCGCTGCCACAGGATTTTGATTTCTGTGGTGAGCGGTCGGAACTCATTATCGGCAGCAACAATACCATCCGCGAGAATGTGGTTGTCAATCGCGCTACACATTCGGGTCACCAGACGGTGATTGGCGATGATAATTTCTTGATGGAGGGTGCTCATATCTCACATGATACTAAGGTGGGAAATGGGTGTGTTTTTGGTTATGGAACCAAGATTGCCGGTGATTGTGAAATCGGCAATGGCGTGATATTCTCTTCTAGTGTCATAGAGAATGCCGCTACAAGGGTAGGAGAGTGTGCCATGGTTCAGGCTGGAACCACATTCTCGAAAGATGTACCACCCTACAGCATTGCAGGCGGTAACCCTGTGTCGTACAGAGGGGTGAATGCAACCATTTGCAAAAGCCATGGAATCAACGAGAAGGTGGTCAAACACATTGTCAATGCCTACCGTTTGTTTTTCCACGGGCAGACCAGTGCCTTTGATGCCATCATGCAGATAAAAGAGCAGGTGCCCGATGGTCAGGAGATCCAGACTGTTGTGAAATTTCTGGAAGATACCCGGAATGGTATAGCTGGCAAGTGATCAAGCCAATCCTATCATTTGCTGTTTTCATGATTCTTTCGTCAATTTGCATGGAAGCATCGGTACAGGTGACGAATCCTTACCCGGTTTTGGAATAAGTTTACAAAGAAATAAGAAAAATGATAGATATTCGGCTGAAAGTATTTTGTTGTGTGGCGGCAAATCTTAGCTTTACGAAAGCCTCTCAGGAGTTGTTCATCAGTCAGCCTGCCATCAGCAAACATATACAGGAATTGGAGAAAGAATATGATGTGAGACTCTTCGACCGTATGGGCAATCGCATACAGCTGACCCGAGAGGGGCTGCTGTTGTTGGGGCATGCGGAAAGAATATTGAGGGGTTACCAGAAAATGGACTATGAGATGAAGGCACTTCAACAGCGGATGGTGGGTGAGTTGAGAATTGGTGCGAGTACAACCATCTCACAATATGTAATGCCCGAAATCATTGCTGCTTTTCGCAAGCAATTCCCGTATGTGAAGATAACGATGCTCAGCGGAAATTCTCGGGAAGTGGAGGCGGCATTGGTGAATGGACGTGTGGATATAGGTATGGTGGAGGGTACGGTCAGGCAGCCTGAACTGAAATATACCCCATTTATGGCAGACAGGTTGGTGGCCATTGTCAATGCTAAAAGCACTTTGGCGAAAAACCAGACCATAACCGTTGAGCAGTTGAAAAAGATCCCTGTTGTATTTCGTGAGTTTGGCTCTGGAACGCTCGATGTGATACAGCAGGCTTTGCAAAAAGAAGGAGTGGGTTTCTCGGATCTCAATATTGAGATGAATTTTGGAACGACCGAAGGCATCAAGCATTATGTGGAGCATTCCGACTGTATGGGAATTGTGAGTATACGCTCTGTGGACAAAGAAATTTATGCCAACCTTTTCAAGGTAATTGATATAGAGGGGATGCACATTGAACGTGAACTGATGCTTGTAGAGAAACGTGGAGAAGCATCGGGGGTGCTTAAGAAACTGAGGCTGTTTATAACCAAAAACTATAAGGTATAGTTATTGTATATGACCAACTAAAAACAAATTCCATTACCTTTGCACAAAATTATAAATAAAGGATAATGAAGTTTTCTGAACAACGCAGCAGCATGCTGCATGGAGTTTTGCTGATTACGCTTTTTTCGTGTGCGGCTTTTTACATAGGGGGCATGAATTGGGTGAAAGCTCTTTCGCTCAGTCCTATGGTAGTTGGAATCATTCTGGGCATGTTGTATGCCAACAGTTTAAGGAACAATCTTCCGGAAACTTGGGTTCCAGGCATTGCATTCTGCTCGAAGAGAATACTGCGCTTCGGCATTATTCTTTACGGGTTCAAACTTACCTTTCAAGATGTGATGGCAGTGGGCTTGCCAGCCATCGTCATTGATGCCATTGTTGTGGTAACCACCATTTGTTTGGGTGTATTCATTGGCAACCTGTTGAAGATGGATCGCAGCATTGCGCTCCTCACATCATGCGGAAGTGCCATCTGTGGGGCAGCGGCGGTATTGGGCGTTGATGGAGCCATCAGGCCGAAACCTTACAAAACTGCGGTGGCCGTGGCAACGGTAGTGATTTTCGGAACGCTCTCCATGTTCCTCTATCCTATATTGTATAGGGCAGGTGTCTTTGATTTGCCCGTTGACCAGATGGGTATCTTTACAGGGGCTACGGTGCACGAGGTGGCTCATGTTGTGGGAGCAGGTAACGCCATGGGGGCTGAAGTGAGCAATTCTGCCATTATTGTGAAAATGATTCGTGTGATGATGCTGGTTCCGGTGCTGTTGGTAATCGCTTTTTTTGTTGCCAGAAATATGGCGGAAAGAGAAGGAAATGGAGAGGTGAGGACGGAAAAAAGCAAAATCAATATTCCATGGTTTGCTATTCTTTTTTTGGTGGTGATTGGTTTCAATTCTCTGAATCTGCTACCGGAAAGCACTGTGGCTTTCATCAACGATTTTGACACTTTCCTACTCACCATGGCCATGACGGCATTGGGAGCGGAAACGAGCATTGACAAATTCAGGAAAGCAGGTTTCAAGCCATTTCTTCTTGCTGTTTTTTTGTATTCGTGGCTTGTAGTTGGAGGCTATTGGCTGGTGAAATATTTGACTCCGATACTTTAAGAAAAGGACAACAAAAGAGAATGCAAGGACAATTGTGGGCAGAGAATGGTTCCTCTTTCCTTGCATTCTCTTTTTTCTTCGACTCTCGAAAGATGACTGCCAATGGCTGTAGGTGGCTTGAATAGTTTTAGATTCCTTTAATATGAGGCAGTGCAGCGAATCCCTTCGGCCGCCACGCGGTCGCGGATGGCATCCAATTCTTCAGGGCTGGCTTTGAGCAAACCGTGGTCGGGTGTCTCACGGTCGATGGTGTAAATCATCACCTCATGGGGGGCAATGCTTTTTATCGCTTCCAGCCATGGGGAGATAAACGCTTCGCCAGTGTTGTCTACGTTCTCACCGTTTGCCGTTCCTTTGAGAAACATGGTCTGGATGATAAGATGGCCTTTGAAACATTTCATGTTCTCTACAATTTCCTCCACGTTATACCTTTGGCTTGTGGGGCGGTCCACTTTACGGATATAATTGGCATCTACTGTGTCGAGTTTCAGTATGTTGTTATCCACTTTCATGAGTGCCTCTCTTACTGCCTCTTTGTGAATGTAAGTGCTGTTGCTCAATACCGAAATCTTTGCTTTCGGGCAGTATTTGTCTCTTAAGCGGATGGTGTCGTCAATGATGTCGGCGAAGTCTGGATGTGCCGTGGGCTCACCGTTGCCTGCAAAAGTGAGCACATCGGGTTGTGTTTCCGGCTTTGTTGACATCTCTTTCAACTTCTCTTCCAGTTTGTTGGCCACGACCAACCGTGGCGGACGTGGAAGTGCGGGACGGAAATCCTTGTTGAATCCACATTCACAATAAACGCAGTCGAAGGTGCAAATTTTTCCATCGGGAGGCATCAGGTTAATTCCCAATGAAATGCCTAATCGGCGACTGTGCACCGGTCCGAATATTGGTGATGGATATATAATTGTTGCCATGATTTATATGTTTTTCTTTGTTTCCATTTGCAAAAATAGCCATTCTTTTTTACATGTGCGCAAGTTTGGCAAGTCTTTTTTATGAAATATGCGGATGTTGAAAAGCCTGGCAGTATTTTTCATGGTTTTTGTTTTTGGCAAGAACGCTGAAAATTAAAGGAAAAGGAGTTGCATTCTATCGGGATCATAGGGTTTAATGATATTTAACTAATTGAAAGGGGTGATTTTACAAATATAAAGTAAATTTGCAACATCTAAAATGTAATTGACCCTATCACGAGTTTACCTATAGTAAAACTCTCTCTCTTGATTGTTGACAGCCCCAAAGACTGTAGGCCATGCCTGAAACAATGTATAATATAATACTATGCTAAAACATTTTTCGTAAAATCTAATATACTAATGAAAATGAACAGAAAGATTTCTTTATCTTTGTCTGTGCTCGCACTGATGGCAGTATCGGTACAAACATTGTCGGCACAGACTGCGAATGGCACTCCGTGGACTGGACATGACATCAGTACTTATTCTTTGTCCACAAAATTTTATCTGGCAGACGGTGATACAACGGCTACCGATGACAACACGCTCTATTTGGTGAATGTGGCGGCTTGCAAAGAAGCAGGAAACACACGTACTTTTTTTAATCAAGGAGGACACTGGGGAACGGAAGCCTCGCTTTTTGAAATAGGCATCCCACTTCATTTCCTATACCGAGAAGAGGGAGCTGGAGGCCCCAGAGTGGAAGTCCTGGTCAGTCCAAATACCGATGCAGCAGAAGACAATCGTGTGGGGGTGGTGCGTTCTGGCAAGTCAGGTTATCAAGTGACGGCAGATGGACAAGGTGTTTTCATTGACAGAAAAAGAGGTTCGATAGAAAATACTGCATACGTGAGCACCGATTGGATCCTGTATAAAGGAGAAAACGTGGGCAATCAATATTATCTTCGCGCGGTGGGGCTGAGCGACTGGAACGGAGAAGGTTCTGGATATTATTATCTGGGCTATGGGCTGCAGTCGAAAGATGTAGGAATGCGCAAGCATGTCGTCAGCATGAAGTGGTTTGACAACCGCGCTGCTGCTACGGCAAACACTTATGCCAATGACAAATACCGTTGGGTGATTGTGACCCGCCAAGATCTTATTGACAGATTCGACGTTACACCTGGAAATTACAGGGATGTGGCAGATGCCAGTTTCTTGTTGCACGACCAAAACTTTTCGCGCGAAAACGGTGAGGCATCCAGTTGGATGCTTGCCCCGGAAGAAGGAACGAACATTAAAGTGGGGAATAAGATTTCTGACAGGAGCGAAGGGAAAAAAACGCCTGGAGATGCTCCGACATGGGTTGTCGGTACAGATGCTGCTGATACGCAATACACCTCATTGGCCACAGGAGACGCCATCAACTATAACGTGATGTATGGGCAGTTCTACAATACAGAAGTCAAAGGAGGAAAAGGAGATGTCTGGCAGCTTGTTCAAATGCCTGAAAGGTCAGGGTTCTACATGGTCACTTGTCAAGGGTTCTACAGGCCTGGCGATGGGAGCAATGCGCAGAATGCCAGTCTCTATGCCGTGACTTTCGACCACAGTGGTAATGCAACTTACGGCTCGAAAACTCCTTTGCCACTGTGGGGCAGCATCCCTAACAGACCTACGAATCTTACGGAGAGTGGTATCAAGTTTTATGAAAACCAAAACAATTATTTGACGAAAACACTTGTTTGGGCAAATCCCGGAGATTTACTCATGTTGGGAATCACAGTGGAAGATGTGACGACAAACCCTACAGAAGACTGGACGGCATTCGACAACATGCAGTTGAAATATCTCGGAAGCATATTCCCCGTGTTCGAGGATTTTGAGAAAACTGCTGACTATGATCATTATGGTGATCAGGACTACAAGACAATGGTGCTGCTCCGCACTTTTCAGGTGGGCAAATGGAACTCTTTCCTCTTGCCCGTTGATTTGAACAAAGATCAAGTGCTGACTGCTTTCGGAGCAGGTGTGAAATTGGCAAAATTGGTAGGACTCGACCATGAAGGAACAAACATCGCGTTCAAAACGGTGGATTTTGTAGCGGCAACATCAGATGACATTGTTGTGGAGAAAAACAAGGCCTACTTGATCATGCCCGAAATGGCAGGGAGTATGGACAATGAAATTACATGGCCTAGGCTGATCTCTGGTGGTGCACCGGTGGTGACAAAAGGCCCTCACTACATTATTCCAGCCGTCTCGATAAAGAAGGGTGACATAAGTCCGATTCCGGAAAGTTTCACGCTGCCTGGCACGACGAAGACCATTACCCTGAAGCCCAACCTTTATTATTCCAAGGAAGGCAATTTGGAGCATGGAAAGATAGAGGCCAGCGAGAGCAACTACATTTATGTGATGAACAAAGGGGCCTTGATGCGCTATACGCATCCGTTTGCCTTGAAAGGAACTCGTTGGTACCTTGAGTACAGCGACCATCCGGGAGAAGGAGCCAAAGTGGGGGTCTCTGATGAAAACGGAGACGAGCCGACCTCCATTAATGCAACGGAAACGGTGCGCACAGACAGGAATGGAGCACCCAAAAGTGTGTATAATCTCAAGGGGCAGAAAGTGGCTGAAGGCACTTCCACGGAAAACCTTCCTGTTGGGGTTTATGTGGTTGATGGCAAGAAAGTAGCGGTTTACTGACCTTGAAAACAGCTTTTCACATAATACTGCGAAAAAATGGGAAAAAGAAGATATGCCAGTCCAGATACAGGTATAACGTCTGTGCATACAGAGTTTATTTTAACGTCTCCGAGTACCTATAGTGTTGGAAAAGGCGATGGTACAGATCCTAAAATTCCGATTGAGACTGCCGATTCTACCGATGGTGATCCCACCGGTGCCAAAGGTTATGGACTGGAAGAGCAGGCATGGGGCGATTTGTGGTAAAAAATTGCGTTGAAAGATTGGATGGCTCATGTTAATGAGATTTAAATCATCGTGCATTTCCCTTTTTTTGACTATTTTTGCAAGCAAATTGGTGTCATACGGCCGTAAAAATGGGAAAAAAAAGAACTAAAACCCGCAATCGGCGCGGATTGCAGGTGATTACTTTATGCATAAGTACCGCTTTGGTACTCATATTGTTGGGAATGGTAGTGTTCTCTGTGCTCACCGCACGGAATCTTTCTGCCTATGTGAAAGAGAATCTCACCGTAACGATGATGTTGGCAGAGGACATGACCAATCCTGAAGCACAGAAATTGTGCAAAGATTTGCAGAAACGCCCTTATATCAATCAACTGACTTTTATCAGCAAAGAACAAGCCCTGAAGGAGCAGACTCTGGCCATGGGGACAGATCCCAGCGAGTTCTTGGGAATGAATCCTTTTGTGGGAAGCATAGAACTGCAGTTGCAGGCCGATTATGCCAATAGCGATTCGCTGAAATGGATTTCAAAGGAGTTGAAGGCAAATCCGAAAGTGAACGAAATCACCTATCCGCAAGATTTGATGGATTCGGTGAACCGGAACTTGAACAAAATCAACCTCACGCTGTTGGTGTTGGCGGTATTGCTTACTATTGTTTCATTCTCGCTCATTAACAACTCTATACGTTTGGGAGTCTATGCCCAACGGTTCTCCATCCACACGATGAAATTGGTGGGTGCATCGTGGGGGGTCATCCGCAAGCCGTTCTTGAGGAGAAGTGTGCTGATTGGTGTGGCCGCCGCACTGATAGCCATATTGGTTTTGGCGGGCGGGGTATATGCGCTGTATACTTACGAACCTGACGTTTTAGTGGTCATTACTTGGCAGGCAATGGCGGTAACGGCAGGTGCCGTGCTGGTGTTTGGCATGCTGATAACGTTGCTTTGTGCTTATTTTTCTGTCAATAAGTTTCTGAAGATGACGGCAGGAGAATTGTATAAGATTTAAAAGGATAATAGAATATTTCAACAACACATGGATAAAAGAAATTTTGCTTTCGACCGTATGAACTTCATCCTGCTTGCTGTGGGCATGGCGGTTGTCATCCTCGGCTTTGTCTTGATGAGCGGGGGCGGTTCTGATGAAAAAGTGTTCAATCCCGAAATTTTCAGTGCCATGCGCATCAAGGTTGCGCCAGTGGTGACTTTCTTGGGATTTGTGTTTATCGTCTATGCCATCATCCGCAAACCAAAAACGGTAAAGAATGAAACCGATGGTGAGTCTGTTCAAACATTCTCTGCTGAATAATGACGGTTTTAGAAACAATCATTCTGGCAATTGTTGAGGGGTTGACAGAATTCCTGCCTGTGTCATCTACTGGGCATATGATTATCACTCAAAGTCTGTTGGGAATAGAGAGCACACCTTTTGTCAAGGCGTTCACCATCATTATCCAGTTTGGTGCCATCCTTTCGGTGGTTTGTCTGTATTGGAACCGGTTTTTCCGGCTCGACCGTTTTCCTGCCCCAGAAGGCAGTACAGCGTGGCAGAAGTTCAAACACCGTTGGGATTTCTATTGGAAACTGTCGGTGGCCTTTGTTCCTGCCATTGTCATAGGTTTTGCGGGAAAGATGACGGGGCTGATCGACCGTTTTCTGGAAAGTGTGGAGGTGGTAGCCGTGATGTTGGTAGCAGGAGGCATCTTCATGCTGTTCTGCGACAAAATCTTCAACAAAGGCCGTGAAGAAAACCGCCTGACGGAACGACGGGCGTTTAAAATAGGTTTGTACCAGTGCATTGCCATGATTCCGGGCGTTTCGCGTTCGATGGCCACCATCGTGGGTGGTATGGCACAAGGGTTGACCAGAAGGGCAGCGGCCGAGTTTTCATTTTTTCTTGCCGTCCCCACCATGGCGGCGGCAACAGTACTCGACGTATTGGGATTATTCTTTGGAGACGGTGCAAATACAAACTGGGCAACTGCCGACAACTTGACGATGCTGTTCTTGGGCTGTGTGGTGGCGTTTGTTGTTGCCTTGTTGGCCATGAAATGGTTTGTGGCATTTTTGACGAGATATGGTTTTAAGGCTTTCGGTGTCTATCGTATTGTAGTGGGGGCGATTATTCTATTCTTGCTGCTTACGGGGCATTCATTGGTAATGGTTGACTGATGATGAATTTTAGAGAAGGCGTTGTACTTCATATAGACAAACCCTACGCGATGTCCAGTTTTGGAGCATTGGCGCACATCCGCTATTTGCTCACCAACCGCATGGGATATAAAGTAAAAGTGGGGCATGCCGGCACGCTTGATCCTTTGGCTACAGGCGTATTGACCTTGTGTACGGGCAAGGCCACGAAAACCATCGAAACATTACAGGCGCATACCAAAGAATATGTGGCAACCCTACAACTCGGGGCATCCACGGCCAGTCACGATATGGAACATCCTGTTGACGAGAACTTTCCAACCGGGCACATCACGAAAGGAAGAGTGGAGAAGGTATTGCTGTATTTTATAGGAACTGTAGATCAGGTTCCGCCCGTTTACAGTGCTGTGAATGTGAATGGAAAGCGCGCCTATCATCTGAGCCGTAAGGGAAAAGATTTTGAAATCAAGGCAAAACCGGTGTGTATCGACGAAATTGAGCTGCTGCATTTCGATGCAGAAATGATGCAAATGAGCATTCGGGTGGTGTGTGGAAAAGGAACGTATATACGTTCGTTGGCTCGCGATATTGGTAAGGCACTCGAATCGGGGGCTTTTCTCACCTCACTTTGTCGAACAAGGGTAGGGGATGTCCGGGTGGAAGACTGCATCACGCTGGAACAGTTCTCTTCATGGATCGAAAGCCAAAACATTGAAGGCTAATGCAGCATTCAGGTGGTTGACACCTAATATTATATACAGTCTTTCGTCATTGGCGACGAAGGCAAATAATAGAACTAAAATTATAACAATATATGAAACTGTCACAATTCAAATTCAAACTGCCTGAGGAGTTGATAGCTCTTAATCCACCGTACCATCGTGACGAATGCAGACTGATGGTGGTTCACAGAAAATCACAGACCATCGACATGTATCAGAAAGATGAGGAAGGAAATCCGCTCAAGGATGAAGAAGACAATCCCGTGTTTCTTGATTTCAGAAACGTGCTCGATTATTTCGATGAGGGCGACGCTTTTGTCTTCAACGACACGAAGGTGTTCCCTGCGCGTCTATACGGTACGAAAGAAAAGACCGATGCCAAGATAGAAGTATTCTTGCTGCGTGAGCTGAACAAGGAAATGCGTCTGTGGGACGTGCTTGTTGAGCCGGCGCGTAAGATAAGAATAGGTAACAAGCTGTTTTTCGATGAGAGTGGAACGATGGTGGCGGAAGTCATTGACAACACCACAAGCCGAGGCCGCACTCTGCGTTTTCTTTACGACTGTCCACATGATGAGTTCAAACGTGAACTTTATGCTTTGGGAGAAGCACCGCTTCCCCACTATATCGTAGACCGTCGTTCGGCCACCAAAGACGATCTTGCCGATTTCCAGTGCATCTATGCCAAGAACGAGGGAGCGGTCACTGCGCCAGCGAGCGGACTGCATTTTTCGCGCGAGATGATGAAACGCATGGAAATCAAAGGCATCGAGTTTGCCTTTATCACCGTGCACTGTGCGCTTGGTAATTTCCATGACATAGAAGTGGAAGACTTGACCAAGCACAAAATGGATTCTGAACAGATGTTTATTGGCAAAGAGGCATGCGATACTGTGAACAAGGCGAAAACTGAAGGCCATCACGTATGCGTGGTGGGAACGAGCGTGGCCAAGGCCACTGAAACGGCAGTAGGAACGGACAAGTTGTTGAAGGAATATGAAGGATGGACCAACAAGTTTATCTTTCCGCCCTACGAATTTGGCGTTGCTGACACGATGATTTCAAATTTCTATCACCCCATGTCCACTTTGCTCATGGAAACGGCTGCTTTCGGAGGTTATGAACTGATTATGGAGGCTTACGATAAGGCCGTGAAGAACGGCTATAAGTTTGGCTGTTACGGCGATGCCTTGCTTATCTTGGACGACTGACCTTTCTACAAACCATTGGTATATCCGATAAAAGGTGTCATTTATGGACAAACACAAGGTATATATCGCGCTTGGAACGAATCTAGGCGACAAAAAACGTAACATCCATAAGGCGGTGGAACAGATGGAAGAACTGGTTGGCACTGTCGAGAGCCAATCGGCTCTTTACGAAACGGAGCCATGGGGATTTGTGTCTTCTAATGGTTTCATCAATGCGGTGGTATGCTGTCTTACCTGTCTTTCTCCCCGCCAGGTGCTGGAGGTGACCCAACAGATTGAACGAAATTTGGGGAGAACTCGTAAATCTGTCAACGGTGTATATCACGACCGCTTGGTCGATTTGGACATTCTGCTTTATGACCGTCTTTCTGTCGAGGAATCGGATTTGACGATTCCCCATCCATTGATGTGGGAAAGAGATTTCGTGATGAAGCCGCTAAGGGAGATTTTTCCGGAGGTGGAAGAATTTGTTGGTCATTATCCATTAAACAAAACAAACGAAAAAATCCTTCATTCATATTGAGTGGAGGATTTTTTCGTTCGTGAAACTTTTGTCCGTGCCTTATCGGCGAAGACCGAGAGCCTTGATCAGTGCACGATAGCGCTCAATGTCGCGGTCGTACATGTAGTCAAGCAATGCACGGCGTTTTCCTACCAGCTTTGTCAATGAGCGTGCGGTAGTATGATCTTTACGGTGTTTCTTCAAGTGCTCCGTCAAATGGGAAATACGGTATGAGAACAATGCCACCTGACTCTCTACCGAACCAGTGTCAGAGTTAGACTTTCCGTATTGTCCAAAGATCTCTTCTTTCTTAGCTTTGTCTAAATACATAGAACTTTTTTGTTAAATAATTAATGTTATGCTATAAATGCGCATGCAAAGGTAGCGTTTTTCATTGAAATGCTCCGTATCATAGGCCTATATTTTTGTTTCTATTCTTAAAAAAACAAAAAAACATTGTTTTGGGGTGGCTCAGATGGAAAGCAGGTGTAAATGCTGCGGAGATTTCTTATTTTTGCGCAATGTTGACGAATGCGTTGCTTTGTGTAAATGTTACAATTCATTAAAGAATGATTTCTATGAACCAGAAAATACTTGATAAACTTAGATTTGGCAAGTTTGAACAAAAAGCCATTATCCAATGCCCGGACGATGTGAAAGATTTTGACGGCATTGCTTTTGACAAAGAACTGAACAGGCAGAAATACGACATGGTGTTTTTCTTTGTCTTCAGTCTGGAAGAGTTCGTCACGTATTTGCGAAAACTGATTCACGACAAAATTCTCAATCCCAACGGAGTGGCTTATTTTGCCTATCCTAAGAAAGGAAACAAACGTTACGATACGTATATTGGACGAGACGACTTTTTTACGGTCGTTGACATGGATGCGGGAGGCTATGTGGACAAATCTACGGTAAAGTTCAACAAAATGGTTGCTTTCAGCGAAGTATTTACTGTGATTGGGTTGAAAAACAAGGTGCAACAGCGAAAGAGCACACAGATGAGTCAGTGTGTGGACGATTATGTGGAAAAAATTCCTTTGCTGGAGCAATGCCTTGCCCGCAATAGGGATGCTCTTGAGAAGTTTAGGGCATTGACACCGGGTTATCAGCGTGGCTGGGCAAGGTATGTCTATGGCGTAAAATCCCAGACAACCGTTGACAAACATTTTGAAGAAATGGTACTGATACTGTTGGCAGGTTTCAAGTCGATAGACCTATACCGCCAGAACAAGAAATAAAAACCTTATTCCTTAGTGCGTTCTAAATTAAAATCAGTAACTTTGCAGCCGAATTTTTAAGGTAGAGATATGCAAGACATTAGGAACATTGCGATTATCGCCCATGTTGATCACGGAAAAACCACGTTGGTGGATAAGATGATGCTGGCGGGAAATCTGTTTCGGGAAGGGCAAAATTTAAGTAGCCAGGTATTAGACAGCAACGACTTGGAACGTGAACGGGGAATAACCATTCTTTCAAAAAACGTATCAATCAATTATAAAGGCGTAAAAATCAACATCATTGATACCCCGGGACACTCCGACTTCGGTGGCGAGGTGGAGCGTGTGCTCAACATGGCTGACGGCTGTCTGCTGTTGGTGGATGCTTTCGAGGGGCCTATGCCGCAGACGCGATTCGTACTCCAGAAAGCCTTGCAGATAGGGTTGAAACCCATTGTGGTAGTAAACAAGGTGGACAAGCCCAACTGCCGCCCCGAAGAAGTGTATGAAATGGTATTCGACTTGATGTTTGCACTCAATGCCACAGAAGACCAGTTGGATTTCCCTGTGGTCTATGGCTCTGCCAAAAACGGATGGATGAGTGGGGATTTCAATGCGCCTACCGATAATATCACGTATCTGTTGGACAAGATTGTTGAAGTGATTCCTGCTCCTCACCAGATAGAAGGAACGCCGCAGATGCTTATCACGTCGCTCGACTATTCCAGCTATACGGGGCGCATCGCCGTGGGGCGTGTGCACCGAGGTACGCTTGTCAACGGCATGAGCATTACCATTGCTCATCGCGACGGAACGAAGGAAAAAACGAAAATAAAAGAATTGCACACTTTTGAAGGAATGGGGCATGTCAAGACCAACCATGTGGATAGCGGTGACATTTGTGCCGTCATTGGTCTTGAGAAGTTCGAAATCGGCGATACGATTTGCGATACAGAGAACCCGGAACCGCTACCGCCGCTCGCCATCGATGAGCCAACCATGAGTATGCTGTTCACCATCAACGACTCGCCTTTTTTCGGCAAGGAAGGCAAATTCTGCACAAGCCGTCACATTACAGAGCGCCTGAACAAAGAATTGGAGAAAAACCTTGCACTTAGGGTGAAACCTTTCGAGGATTTCACGGACAAATGGGTGGTAAGCGGACGTGGCGTGCTGCATCTCTCCGTACTTATAGAGACCATGCGCCGCGAAGGATACGAACTGGAGGTGGGGCAGCCACAGGTCATCTATAAGGACATCAACGGTGAGAAATGTGAGCCGATAGAAGAACTGACCATCAATGTTCCGGAAGAGTTTGCCAGCAAGATGATAGATATGGTGACACGCCGCAAGGGAGAAATGACTTCGATGGAAACGCAGGCCGACCGTGTGAACATCGAATTCGACATTCCTTCGCGCGGCATCATCGGCTTGCGAACCAATGTGCTTACCGCTTCACAGGGCGAGGCAATCATGGCGCACCGCTACAAGTGCTACCAACCGTTTAAGGGTGAGATTACCCGACGGATGAATGGATCGATGATTGCACTTGAAACAGGAACGTCATACGCTTATTCCATTGACAAACTGCAAGATCGTGGCAAATTCTTCATCGATCCCGGTGAAGAAGTGTATGCCGGACAGGTGGTGGGCGAGCATGTTCATGACAATGACCTCGTTATCAATGTGACCAAGGCAAAACAGCTGACCAATGTGCGTGCTTCGGGATCTGACGACAAAGCACGTGTCATCCCCAAGGTTGTGATGAGCTTGGAAGAGTGTCTGGAATACATCAAGGAGGATGAGTATGTTGAGGTGACGCCTAAGAATATGCGCATGCGCAAGATTATTCTTGACCATCAGGAGCGCAAGCGTGCCAACAAGGAATAAACCCTTGGCGACAGTGGTGTCACGAAAACAGATTCTTTTCAAACCGAAACGATATGAACTTTCGCGACAGACAGATATTGGGCATAGCTGTCCCGTCAATCGTGAGTAATGTCACGGTTCCCCTATTGGGATTGGTTGATGTGGCCATCGTGGGGCATCTTGGTGGAGCCGCTTATATCGGGGCCATTACCTTGGGCGGGATGCTCTTCAATGTCATATACTGGCTGTTCGGCTTTTTGCGGATGGGCACCAGTGGGATGACGTCGCAGGCCTTGGGAAAACGCCAATTGTGCGATGTCTCCCAATTGCTCGTGCGCTCCTTGATCATTGCCCTGTCCATTGCATTCCTGTTCATCGTCCTGCAGATACCCATACGCGATTTGATTTTCCTCTTGATGAAACCCGCAGAGGGAGTGCGGGATTTCACCGTTACCTATTTCTCTATCTGTATCTGGGGCGCGCCAGCCATGCTGGGGTTGTATGGCTTGAGCGGATGGTTCATAGGCATGCAGAACTCCCGTATCCCTATGTTGATTGCCATTACGCAGAATGTAGTGAATATCGCGGCCAGTCTTGTTTTTGTATTTGTCTTGAAAATGAAGGTGGAAGGAGTGGCCTTGGGGACGCTGATTGCCCAATGGGGCGGTTTTGCCATGGGGCTGTTCCTCCTGTTCCGCTATTATGGCCGACTGAGAAGGCATTTCGCTTGGAAAGGAATGTGGGAGCGGGCATCCGTGCTCCGCTTTTTCAAAGTGAACCGCGACATCTTTTTCCGAACCGTATGCATGGTCAGTGTCCTGCTCTTCTTCACCTCGGCCGGTTCATGGCAGGGCGAGGTGATGCTTGCCGTAAACACTTTGCTCATGCAGTTCTATCTGTTGGTTTCCTATATTATGGATGGTTTTGCGTATGCGGCAGAGGCCATGAGTGGTAAGTTCTATGGAGCAGGCAACTTCCCTGCATTCCGCGACACCGTTCGCCGCAGTTTTGCGTGGGGTGGGGTATGCACTGTCTTTTTCACCCTATTATATATCGTTGGAGGGGATGCCTTCTTGAGGCTTCTTACGGACGAACCTTCTGTTGTGTCTGCCTCTCGCCAGTATGTGTGGTGGGCCTATCTCATTCCCGTGTGCAGCATCGGTGCCTTTATTTGGGATGGCATATACATCGGAATCACAGCAAGTCGTCAGATGCTCCTTTCCATGGTGGCGGCATCCGTCTCTTTTTTTGTGGTTTATGGTTCTCTTTACAATTGGCTGGGCAATCACGGCTTGTGGCTTTCCTTTATCATCTTCTTATTCACTCGTGGATGGATGCAGACCGTATTGTATTTCAAGTTTTTACGATTTTCGTCCAGCTGAAGTGTGGCAGGATATGAATGGCCGATAAGCCTCTGTGTAACGGGTTTCTCTCGGGAGAGCGGTACTACAGTTTGTTCAGCAGTTTGTTGGCCTTTTGAACGGTTTTGGCTGCCGGTTTTGCAGGGAAATCGTCCAGACGGAAAGGACAGAGCATGTTTTCAATACGGCGCAAACCGCTTTGATTGCCCTCTTGGGTGAATTGGCGGCGCAGAATGTTGATTTTCTCGTGTGCCTGTATCCCTTCCAGTAGTTTTTCAAAACGGATGGACGAACGTGCGCCTGGATATACCAAATAGGTGTCTCCTCCTGCCCATGAACGGAAACGGGAATCCTGCAGCGGCTCTTTGGGCCAGCTGTTGTATGCCCAGCGCAAGTAGCCGTCAAGACGTTCTTTGGCCGATTTCCACCCAATCCATGCGGCTTCGGCAGGTTGGGAAAAAGTGAAGGTGTTGGGGAAAGCTTCTGTGCAGCAAGTGTAGAAAGTGCTGATTTTCCCTTCTTTTTTGCGGCGGGCTTTCACGGTTTCCGGGAATTTCTGGCCAATGGTGATGCAATAGTCATGCAGTTCTGCTTCAATTTGTTCGTGGTAGTTGCCGGCGAGCGATACCTTGAAATCGGGCACAGCCTTGTGAATCAAGTCGAGCGTGGTTCTCATCATGTCCATGGGGCGTTCGTCCATGGCAATGGTGCACGTGTCGAACCATCCCTTTTCTTTCAGATGTCTGGCAAAAGCTGACAGCAGGGCAGTCCATACTTCCTTATAATCCTCCTTGTCCAGATTTGTCTGGAGGGTTTGCATGCGATTGGTGGCCTGGTCGAAATACTGGAACGAAAGTTTCCAAGGCACCATCGAGTAGCAGTTTATCTGGCGGTTGATTCCCGTTTCGTGCATGAATTGCACCCATTTGTCAAAAACGGAAAAGTCAAACTGCCACGTTCCGTCCACCTTCTTTATCCATGTCACCATACTTTCAAAATAGTCTTCGGTCTGTCCGTCCCATGGTTTGTGCATCAATGACACGGTAATGACTTTCTGTCCGGCATCTGCCAACATTTTCATGATGGGGCGCATGGCATCGAAATGTTTCTGGCTCCATAGTGGAACCTGGTAATATCTTGCCACTGCAAACGGATTCTGCCATAGGTCGAGATGAAATGTCCATGCCGATGGGGGAGGCAGAATACGGTTGGACACGCGAATGTTGAGAGGCAGCGATGCTATTTCCACGTCGCCATTGCTCACAACCACCGAGCCTGTATAGAGACCTGGGACTGCATCGGCAGGTATCTGGCAGTTGACCCACAGCGGTTGTACCGACTTGGGGGTCAATTCGATTTCCTTCAGGGTGTGGTCAATGCAGTCGGCCACCAACGAAGAATCGTAGGCGGCATGGTCGGGTCTGGCGCCACATCCCCCTTTCCCGTCGTGGTTCAGTTGGTCGGTCATCACGTAGCGTACAAATCCCCCGTTCAGTGCCGATGCCGGCAGAATGTCTCCCTTTGCATTCTGAAACACCGTGAAACGGTAATTTAGCCGTTCCACCTTTTTCTCTGTCCATACTACAGCTTGCGCATGCAGTTTTTCCCCCCGCCACCCTTCTATGGTTGCAGGTGTTCCGTTTTTACCGTGGAATGCTATGTAGTATAGACTTGATTTCCGGGTTCTTCCCTTTCCTTTCTCCGCTCCCATGACGGGTGGAATGTGCTTGGCATATCTTGTATCGGTATTTCCCCACATGGCAAAGGTGCCCTTCACGGTTTCCCAGGCCTCTGGGTCGGCTTCTTTGGGGTCGGGCAGTTCCTGATAGGTGCTCGAAGGGAAAGCCGGCTGTCCTGTAGGTGTTCCACACTGTGTCACTCCTTCTTCGCTCTGTGCCCAAAGCCCAGAAAGCGAAATCATCGCGGTGAGGAAAACGGATAGAGTACGTTTCATGCTGTCTTTGTTTTTTGTTCTATATGAAAAATCAATTCACGGAAAATTTTGTTTTTGGAAAGCACTTGTCGGTTACCTGTCAATATCAACTGCTTGCGGGCACGGGTAATGGCCACATTCAGTTTCCTGTCGATGGTGAGGCCGTCCTCCTCAAAGCAATGGGCCGTGAGGAAATCGAGTTGGTAACTGTGATGGATGGTGAACGAATAGATGATGACATCGCGTTGCGACCCTTGGTATCTTTCTACCGTGTCGATGGACACGTCCAACAGTTCGGGTATGTTCAAACGCTCAACCTCCTTGCGAATCATGGATATCTGGTTACGGTAAGGAACAATCACACCCACTGTTTTTTCGGTGTCGAAACGTTTTCCGTAAAAACGATGGATGCGCCGCAGCAGGTCGCTGACAATTTGTGCCTCATGGGTATTCACCTTGTCTGACACATCGGGATGGACTGGAAGTGAAGAGGGAATGAAAATCATTCTGTGTGCTTTCAGCAAGTCGTCGGTGGCATCCTGTGAGTAAAGTGCATAGTCCAATGAATTTTCTACCTGATGTGGTAGAGGCACCGGTTCGAGCTGCTCTTTGGCATAGAACATGCGGTTGGGGAATGCGGCGATGTCGGGGTGCATCCTGCCTTGTTGTCTGAGGATACCTATAAAATGGGTTCTCCCGGATCGGTATTCGGTATTGACGAGACGTTCAAACAGCGAGTTGCGGCAGTTGGTCAGTCCAATGTCATGTAACAGTGGATGGTTTGTCTCACTGTCCTGTTCGTCCTGCTGTACTACGGCCGGCAACTGTTTATGGTCGCCAATCAGAATAAATTTGTCGATGGCACATCTCGACAGTCCTTTGTCTTGAACATGTGCGGAAAGCAGACCAATGATGTCCGGTTCCAATATCTGGCTTGCCTCGTCAATGATGGCAAGCGAGAAATGCTTGAGACTGAAAATGTCGGTGCGGCCTGTCATGGTGGATGTTGTTCCCACCACAATCCGCATTTTTCGCAGCCGTTCCTGTATGGCATCCAGTCGAGGACTGTCGTCGATGGCATTGCCCATGAGATACTTCTTGAAGCGGGGTGCACAACGATATTCGCTGCCCAGACGGATAAAGTCCAGATTGGCATCCGCAAGCATTGTGCAGATTTCGTCCACGGCGCGGTTGGTATATGACATGAGCAGCAGGCACGACGATTCATTTTTCAGTTCTTCTTCCACCATATAGCGCAAGGCCATACTGGTTTTTCCTGTTCCTGGTGGACCAATCAGCAGATAGTAGTCGTTGGCCTGTTTGGCCTTGTGCAACACTTCATCGTAAGAAGGATGGTAACTCCGTGTGAGTACGACCGAAGGGTTTCTCTGCGGTACCCGTTGTGCCAGAAGCAAGTCCTTGCGCTCCTTCGGTGCCGTGATGAAAGTGTGCAGTGCCCGTATTCCACCCGTTGTCGAGACATCGGCCGATGCATGTTCCACCGCATAGAGGAACGTAGAGTCTAAGATGTCGGGATTCTGCTGTCCGTCATTGAGTGCCACGACAAGGCTGTCGGTGTGCATTTCCACCAACGTTCCTTTATACAGGATGTGTCTTCTCACATCGGGTTCTTCCTTTTCGTTGTAGGCATAGAGATAGATCATGTCACCCGTCCGGAAGTTGGGCAGGAAGTCCTCGCCCTGTTCGGGTACAGTCAGGCCAATTAGGTTGTAGCCGCTTTGCGCGTTGCTCTGCTCTTTTTTTTTGATGCGCAGCGACGTGAAGATGTTTCCCGTGTCTCGCTTCTCGCTCAATGGCATTGTCCACAAGTCGGATGCGCACGAGCTTACTCCCTCTTGTACGCCTAATTTCGACACCCGCTGTTCCCGGTAAACAAAGGTGAGCATGGCGCACAGATAGGCTTTTTCCAATGGTGGCAGATGGTGCAGCGGATGGCAAATACTTTGCAGGAAAGGTAGTTTCCATGTGGTGAAGAACTTGTCGGCCGCCTTGTTCGTGTTCACTGTGTCGGGGGTGATCATGTCAATCACACTCTTGAAGCCGTGCCGTGCCGTATGCAGTTCCCACTGCACGATGAGGTTGCGAAGGCAAATGGCTTCGCGGAAAAGGTCGCGGAGGAAATTCACCACCACCAATCCTTTGCCTGCCACATATTTGGAATAGAGCAAACGCATGTTCACGGTGTCGAGACCCAAATCGAAATTATACCGCAGCACCCCGTAGTACAGCAGCAACTGGACATAATGCGGTTCGGGCATCATGCTGCCATGTGCATCGGGGCAGTGGCGCTCTATGCAATAGTTTTTGCCCGATTTCTGTTCTACAAGCAGGCGGAAATCGGTGGTCATTAGGTCCACACGTCCCTGCACTCCCAACCGTTCACACACGAACGAGGGTTCGAGAATGGCTTTTTTCCGGTCGAAAACCAGTTCGCCAGATTCAAACAGCACATCTACTGCCTGCTGTATGTTGGCAGCCTGACTGGCCGCGGCATTCAGAAAGGTGTTGGGAATGAAGTCGGGACAGGTGCAAAACTCCATGGCTTTGCGCTTAAAATGATTGCGGATGGTGGTGCGCACGTCATAATGGGTCGTGTCGTTGACAATGTCATCGAGCGCATGACCGGCAAAATGACCCAGAAGTATGGCTTGCGAATTGGCAGGGGGCGACATCCTCCTGACGGTATAGTTCAAAGGGTGGTGGCCGTATGATTCGAAACAGGCTGCAAGCGCACTGATGTCTATCAGGAAATCCGGTTCTACCACCACGATCGAAGGCACAATTC
Source organism: Prevotella sp. (assembly GCA_022773395.1). GTDB lineage: Bacteria > Bacteroidota > Bacteroidia > Bacteroidales > Bacteroidaceae > Prevotella. The sequence continues at coordinate 4,069 of JALFBL010000090.1, read as the reverse complement.
TCATGGGGCTTTCCGCTGGTGTGTTGGTTGCCACGCTACAGTCCAATAGGTTCAGTTGCATGCCCTCTTGCAGCACTTCTTTCAAATAGCGCAAGTGTTCTGAGGTATAATCCACGGCAATGGTTTCCTCGACTCCCTCTTGGTCGATAGCGGCAGTAAATGTGCCGTCATTCCATTTGCGCACGATGCAGCGGATGTAACTGTAATTGATTTTTCCATCTTTCCGGTACGGCAGGTAGGTATGGGGGAGGATGCCGGTAAGGTACTGGGGAATGGCTTTCTGGAAAATGGCGGAGATGAACAGGCAGAGTGCGCGCAGATCGTACATCACCTCTTCCTCTGAAAATGTTTCGTTCCAGTTGCTGTGCCGCCTCATGGTCTGAATGGCCATACGGTCGGCCATGGCTATAGAATGCAGTCTGCAAAGATAATCTACCTGTGCAAAAAGGTTGCCAAACGATTGTCCTGTGCCTTTCACCCCTTCGTGGCAAGCCATCACCAAGGTTTCGTGCATCATTCGGTTGATGTTTGCTCCAGGTGCCTTCCGTTGGGTTTCACCAATTTCCACGCACCGTTCGAACAACTCGTTCACATCCATCCTCTATTGTCCTCCCAATCTTCCGAAATATTCAATGATTTCCTCCCAAGTCTTGAACCTGTCGCTGCCCAGTTCGATGCGTGTTCCCAAGAAATCCTCCGCACCATTGTGGGTGTCGGGGTCAATCAGATAGTCACCGTAAAGCAACTGCTTGTGATTGTTGAACATAAGATGACGGAATGCCGGCACATTCACCGTTTCCTTGATCCAGTCCTGCACCTCTTTTATGTATGATGTGTCATAGTCGGGAGCATCGGCCACGATATGCACATCGTAATGCTCCATCAAATAGCGGTATGCTTTCATGGCACTTGACCGCTGCTGCCCCTGCTCGTCGCGCAGGGCGTTGACGGCAATGTAAACCACTCGCCTTTCGCGACCTTCCTGAAGGTCGTCAATCCAGCGGATGACGGGTATCACAGAATGTACGAACACTTTGTCGTTCATCCTGTGCTCACCGTGGAACGAAATGGCTTTGGGGTAGTGCTGGTGGAACAGTTGGAAAGTGTCTACCAGTGGGTCTTTGTCGCCGAAAAGCCCCCACACTCGGTTTTGCTCCTCTTCCGTCACTTGTGTAAAGCATTGCTCTGCCACCTCCCTGTATTCCTTGCACATCGCTTTGGTCATGATGAATTCCTGCACACCGTCCTTTCGTGGATTTTGGAAAGTCTGCTTTCCGATCATTCCGTGTGCCTGCATCGTGTCGGCAATCTTGAAGGCCGGATTCACCACAATGCGGTCGAACCCGTAAAGCATTTCCGCATACATGCCTCCCATCGATGTGCCTACAATCAAGTCGGGCTGCTCTCTTTCCGCCATCTCTCGCAGCATGGCTATTCCTTCGTGTGGGGCAATGGGGATGTCTTCTGCCACGACACGTGCTCCGGGCAGCATCTCCCGCAGCCTGCCCACCGTTCCCGACTGTGCCGATGAACCGAAACCATGCACATACATGATGGTTTTTCCTTTCATCACGTCAGGATATTGCTTGACATATTCGTTTTCCATTCTTCTTCCTTTTTCGTCGGTTTCTTGTACATCGTTCGCGATCGCAAGGGATGCAAAAGTAAATAAAAAATGTGGGAAAAACGAATGGTTCACGATTTTCTGTGACCGCTGCATACAAATCAGTGCTGAACTTCTTGCTTGGAGTTCAGCACTGATTTGTATGCAGCAAAATGTCGGTCAGATATGGCCATTCGTCCCTACCTTTCCTACTTTTTTCATGTCGTTTGGCACTTTACTTTCGAACGATGACCTTGTAAGTGCCTGTTGTGTTGTCCGAATAAGTAACTTGTTTGATGAAAACACCTTCGGAAGGATGAGCCACCTTGCGTCCCGTCATGTCATAAAAAGATTCCGAAACAATCTGTTTGTCGGAGTTGATAGAAGCCGTATCGATGTGGGTTACCTGTTCTTTTGTTATCCACACTATGTCCGATTTGCGTTCCTCGTTGCCGCCGCGGTAAATGCTTTGCACGCCGATTTTCTCGAAGTCCTCGAAATAATAGTACATTTGATGGGTGAGTTCGTCAAGTGGTGCCATGTCGTAATGATCGTTGTAGTCGTTGGGGAAAATCGACATACTGTCGGTGGGCATGTTCTTGTAATCTCTTTTGTAGAATACATGTGGCTCCACATCATCGTCTATGTAAAAGCAGAAAAAGAGTTTCTGTGGGTTCAGATACTTGTTGTTGATATCCAAGGTGGGAATGTTGAAATTGAAGATGCCGTACCGATATTCCTCGTTGTACAATTGGAACTCGGCAAAACTGGGATTCTTTGGCGTTGCTGCCACGTCTTTGTATTCATAGAAAGCAGGCAGGTTGAGTCCTTTCATGTTTTCGCCCGAAGTGATGACAAACGAGAAATTTTCGGAAACGGCATACATGTCTGCATCTTGTTGATAGCGAAGAGTGATGGATGGCACTTCCGTGTAGTCATATTTGAATACCTGGTAGCCCATATCGTCAGTGATGTCCTGTAGGGTGAAAGCGGCTGTGCGGAAAAAAATGTGATAACCGGTTTTCACGGTGTCGGGATCGAGATACTGGTTTGTGGCAAAAGTCACATTCTCGCCTTCCTTCGTGCCCACAAACCATTGGTCTCCTGGAGCCTGCGGATTTCCCAAATAAACCTTGTTGCCATCAATAACCCCTTTCACCACTGCCGAAACGAGGCTTTCACCCCCTTTGTCATAAGAAACAATGTATTCCTTGATTTTGTCCTTGGCACTTTCCGGAATCTTGTTTTGGGCCGTTTGCACAGGTGCGATAAGAAGATGGGAGTCGCCCGAATCCATCCATGTATAGTCCGGCATCACCAATGAAATCATGGCATCGTCTATTTGCTTCAATTCACCGTTCTTGTATGTGAATTTTGATTCTGCCAAATATTCGTTCTCGTTGAGTGATTTTGGAGTGTAGGTATTCTTTTCGCCATCATAGAACAGGGGGAATGCGTAGAATGTTTCACCGTCTTCCATGAACAAAGGTTGTGGGAAACGGGCCACCAGCGTGTCTCCCTTTTCTTTTGACAACTTGATCCATGTGCCGGTTTCCCATTTGGAAATAGGGTTGTAAAGGTAAATGTCTCCGTTGTCGGCTTCAACGATGCGGGCAATCTTGTCACGGTCGTTGCTGCTGAAAACAACAGCGTCTTTGAAATCATACCCAATCACATATCCACTACGTGACAACAAGGAATGAAGTGTGCCTTTGGGAGGAGTGACAATGGGAAGCGTTCCGGACGGAGTGATGCCTCCCTTACTGCTGCCCACCTGCGCGAATACCGACAGGCATAGCATGCTCACAAGAAGCAGAGTAAAAACAAATTTCTTCATACGTGATTTTTTATATAACTTGATTGGCAGCACCTTGGTTTATTCTCAATCTACTTCTGAGCAATAGAAAATTGCCCGGAAGTTGGCCTCATCGCGCATTTCATTTGTCCGGTGCTGCATGAAGGGATACGGTGAATTGCACAAAAGGTATGGCAAAAATACAACTTTTCTTTCAAGAATTTTTTTTATATGGTATTTATTTGTTGAACAGTCTATGAAAACAGATGCTGGCACCATATAAAAGGTGGCCATAGAGAATGCAAACGGACTTATAAGACAATATATCTAAGGCCTCACCTATAAAACATCTGAAAGAAACAGAGATCAGCACAATTATGGATAAAATCAATAAAAGGTCAAGAAAAAAATGGATTACTCTACATCTTGTGAAATATTTTACAAAGGCGTGTTGTAATTTTGCACTTGTTCGTTGAATTCACGGAAACCCAAAAACAGTTAATTCCGTTAAATTTTTAGTCGGATTTTCCGCAGGATTCACCCGCAAAATAGAAAAGTAAGGGATGATCCGTTGGAAATGGGGCAAAAAATGCGGAGCCATTTTTCGGGGCCGTTCCGGTAATTTATGCCTACTTACATCGCAATTTGGCATATTTTACCGGGTAAGTAAG
>JALFBL010000072.1 GCA_022773395.1 Prevotella sp. | reverse complement strand
GATGAGGCCGACCGCATGCTGGACATGGGTTTCATTCACGACATCAAGCGACTTATTCCGCTGCTTCCGCAACACCGTCAGACGCTGTTCTTCTCTGCCACGATGCCGCAGTCGATTGCAACGCTTTCAAAAACGCTCCTTCATCAGCCCGAACGTGTAGAGGTGGCACCGGTTTCATCGGTGGTTGACACCGTCGAGCAACGGCTCTACTTGGTGGAAAAAAACAAGAAAGTGAATCTGCTTATCAGCATTCTTGGAAGCGATAGGGACAAGACGGCCCTCGTTTTCTCGCGTACAAAGCACGGAGCCGACAAGATTGCCCGAAAACTGGTTGCCAAAGGCATTTTCTGCGAGGCGATACATGGAAACAAAAGTCAGAACGCGCGGCAGCGTGCGCTGAGCAATTTCAAGACAAAGAAAACAAGGGTGATCATAGCCACCGACATTGCTGCAAGGGGCATTGACATAGCCAACCTGCAGCTGGTGATCAACTACGACCTGCCCGACGTGGCCGAAACCTATGTCCATCGCATTGGAAGAACAGGAAGGGCTGGCAACAGTGGCGTGGCCTTGACATTCTGCTCGCAAGAGGAATTCCCGATGGTAAAAGACATTCAGAAACTTACCGGAAGAAAGTTGGACAGGGTGCAGCTGCCCACGGGGTGAGCATGCGCCCCGCAACCTAGTGAACATCTGTTGGATGACAGACAAACGTATAACAGCAAAACAACAAGAATGGCAATTTCAAACAACAAAAGAGAATTCGAGAAAAAGAAAGTGCAGAAAAAGAAAGACAAGCAGCGCAGGAAGGAAGAACGCAAGAAAAACGGAACAAGTTCCTTCGAAGACATGATAGCCTATGTAGATGAAAACGGAAATCTCTGTGACACACCGCCCGAAACAGATACCAGGCAAGAGGTGGATGCCGATTCCATCGAGGTGTCGGTGCCCAAGCGTGAAGATGAACCGATAGAGCGTCCGGAAGGACGGGTCGATTTTTACAACGACGAAAAGGGATTCGGCTTTATCCGGTCCGACAATGCTGCGGAAAAATACTTCTTTCATATCAGCAACGCTCCGGCAGACATTAAAATAGGCGACAGGGTGAGTTTCGACGTGGAAAAAGGAAACAAGGGCTTGAATGCCGAAAACATTGCATATATAAAATAGACAACCCATTTATTAATTATTAAAAGAAAAAAAATGAACATTTATGTTTCAAACATCAACTTCCGTACTCAGGAAGAGAGCATCTATCAACTGTTTTCATCGTTTGGTGAAGTAACCTCAGTGAAAATCATTACCGACCGTGAAAGTGGGCGTTCTCGTGGCTTCGGCTTCGTTGAAATGAGCAGCGATGCAGAAGGACAAGCCGTCATCGACCATCTGAACGGAACCGAATTTGAAGGAAAGATTCTGAACGTGAACCTTGCGCGCCCGAGAGAAGAGCGCAGCGACCGCGGCGGCCATTCCGGACAGAGAAGATTTGACAACCGTGGCGGCTTCCGTGGCGGATTTGATAGAAGAGAGCGTTATTGAATCGCTCTTCCAAAGAGAGTACGGGTTTCAGGGACATTCTGGAGAGTGTTCCTGAAACCCGTACTCGTTGCTGCCTGTCCGGCAGATTTCTCAAGTTTCGCTTTCAGTTGCCCGCATCTTTTTCCGCCTCACGATCAGCAGTGAGAAATAGGGGAACGGCCGGCTGGCAATTTGCGCATTGTCGTTGGTATGGTAAGCCGCCGGGTGACTGGCGTTTTCTATGTAATAGTAGGTGTTTTCGGGATGCTTCAGGATATAGTCTTTCAACATTTGCTCGCATCCCGACAGTTTCATGACGGCTGCCACGCAACCGGAGTCGAGAGTGTGGGTAAGCATAGTGTCGTCTTTCAATCCCGGAATGACGAGCAACTGCTCTTGCTGGCTGACCAACGAAAGGCACGCTTCTCCTGCGGCGGCAATAAACGAAGGAATGCCGGGCAGTTGCTCCACCGGTACGCCCTCTGCTGTCATCCTGTCCATGACATAGTGGATGGAAGCATAAACGCTCACGTCTCCCTCAACGCCAATCACCACTTTCCTGCCTTCCTTCCATGCGGCCACAGCATCGCTGAAAACCCCGTTGTATGCGCTTATGGCAGCCTGTCGGTTTCGGCTCATGGGCAAATGGAAGGTGCGGATAGGGGCGTTGGGCACGTGGGCAGCGATGATGTCGGCGGCACGCGATGATTCCTCGCCGTTGCGGTTGGTGGTGGAAGGCACGAAAACCAGGTCTGCGGCACGCAGTGCCTTCAGTGTTTTCAAGGTCACCAGTTCAGGGTCGCCCGGTCCGAGCGAAGCAAAGCATACTGGGTGTTTGTCCATTGTTTTTCTTTTTGCCATCAAAGGTAATACTTTCATCTTGATTTATGCCTATTATGAGAAAAAAACTGTGGGTTTCTGTAGTCTTCTTGATAATTATTCTTATCTTTGTGGAGATAATCGCCATTGTTTGCAAGGAGGTGTCTCCATGTTGCAGAGAATGGGCGTTGTCTTGTTTTTTGAGATTTGTACCTCCCTGTGCGCAGCACGGATCGAGGAGACAATATGAGGTGG
>JALFBL010000115.1 GCA_022773395.1 Prevotella sp. | reverse complement strand
GCTGTCCGAAGAAATGTGTACTTTTGCTCATGTTATCTGAGTTTAGAAGCAAAAGAAAAGATAACAAAAAGGGCTGATACCTCGGGAGAAGTGTCAGCCCTAAATTTGTATCTTACCCAAAAGTTTAGCGGACAGTAATAGAAGTTTTTGTGAGTTTTTTATTTGTGTTCTTCCGTACCTTGAATTGACAAATTCGCATCCAGCGGAAAATGATAGTTGTTACAGACCCCTTTTTAGAAACTGTGGATGTGGGGTGAAAGGATAGTTGTGAAAAAGGGTGAACCGAACAATAATCTCAGGCGGAGGTGCGGTGGAGAAATCAAATAAACACAATTGTAATGAAGAATATGAAAAAGATGGATTGGAAGCAGGTGTCTGCCGAGTATATTATCAGAAGGCCTTGGCTCACGGTGCGCCGTGACTGTGTGGAATTGCCGAACGGACAGCGGTTGGACGAGTATTATGTGCTGGAATATCCCACTTGGATTAATGTGATTGCCGTTACCAAGGAGGGAAGGATGGTATTGGTGAGGCAGTATCGCCACGCCTTGGGCAGAACGGGTTTTGAAATAGTGGCTGGCGTGGTGGAGAAAGGGGAAGAGCCCATGGTGGCTGCCAAGCGCGAACTGCTGGAAGAAACGGGCTTTTCGGGAGGAGAATGGCGCGAGTTGATGGCTGTTTCCGCCAATCCCGGTACGATGAACAACCTCACCCATTGTTTTCTTGCCGAAGGAGTGGAGCACACCGACAGCCAGCATCTGGATGTTTCGGAGGACATTGAGGTGTATGAGTTTTCAAAGCAGGAGGTGTTGGATATGCTCAAAAAGAACGAGTTCATGCAGTCGCTGATGGTGGCGCCGCTGTGGAAATATTTCGTGGAAAGCGGTTCTTGCCAAAGGGTGGGGCGAGTGTAAATCCGTGAAAGAGGGGCGAAACCTAAAGGATACAAAAAATACGCTGCAATTCACCGCGAACTGCAACGTATCAACTATGTTTAACTAAAAAGTTTTTTCGATTCAAATGGAAACCTCCCGGTTGCCATTGTCATCCTTTTCAACAATCTTGAAAACTAACCTTAAATAATTAATTAAAAACCTAAAACCTATTTATTACTAACCTAAACAATCTGTTAACCTTTTGATGCTGCAAAGTTACGCAGTTGCACCGTTTTTTTCAAGAGATTGGACTGTTTTTTTTATATTGAAATGGATTTCTTGACGCAAATCAAACGGATTGTGTGCGGAAACAACCTGATGAGACGTGCCATGTTCTTATTCGTCTTTTTCAATCAGCACGGTGGCAAAGGCACTGATTCCCTCTTCGCGGCCCGTGAATCCCAATTTCTCGGTGGTGGTGGCCTTGATGGAAATGTTGTCGGTGTCGGTACGCATGATGGAAGCAAGGCATGCTTTCATGGCTGGCACGTGAGGATTCAGTTTTGGGCGTTCTGCACAGATGGTGGAATCAATGTTTCCTAAGCGATAGCCTTTTGTTGCGAGCAGTTCCATGGTCTTTTCCAAAATCACCTTGCTGTCCATGTCGAGTGTCTCGTGGGCAGTGTCTGGGAAATGGTAGCCTATGTCCCTCATGTTGGCTGCTCCCAGCAAGGCATCGCAGATGGCGTGAACCAGCACATCGGCATCACTGTGGCCCAGCAGTCCCAATGAATGGTTGATTTTGATACCTCCCAGCCAAAGTGCGCGTCCTTCCACCAATTTGTGGACATCATATCCGAACCCAACTCTTATCTTTGCCATTGTCTTCTTGTTTTCTGATTGTCTGTTACCTGTTTTTGGGGGTACATCCTGTTTTCCTAAAGCGGCATTCCTATTTCTTGCCGAAAAGGTCTTTGATGCCGTCCATGTCGAATGCCAGCGTGAAACGCAGGGTCTGGTCGAGCGGATTGCTCTTGGCAGTGGCAATGACATACCCCACATCGAGCGAAAAGACGTTCATGCGGAAACCTGCTCCTGCTGTGAAATACTTTCTGTTTCCTTTGTTCTCGCTCTCATGGTGATAGCCGGCGCGAATGGAGAACTGGTCGTTGTAAATATATTCGGCACCTATGCTCCAGCGAATTTCCTGCAGTTCTTCCTGAAAGCCGTTCGGGGCATCGCTGAAACTCTTGAAGATACCGCTGATGGAGCTCACGTCGTAGTATTCTTTTTGTTTGCGCAGCACATAGTCTTCTGTGCTTTCGCCTTCGTTCTGTTTGGGGATGGTGGGAATGAGCAGTTTGTTGGCATCGGCTGCTATCGTGAAACGGTTGTATTCGTCGATGGGTATCATCAATGCTGCGCCCAATCGCTGGTTGGTGGGGATGAACTCGCTGTTTTCTTCGCCTACGAAAGAGATTTTACTACCGATGTTGCTGATGTTCATGCCCAGTCCTAATTGGCATTCGCGGCTGCCCAGGTTGATGTAGTTGTTGTAATAGCACGACAGATCGGCTGCAAAGGCGCTTCCCGGTGCGGTGTTGTCCTCGTAGTTATAGGTGAGGTCTGAATAAATCCAGCGCACGCCGGCCGCAATGGAGAATTTCTCGCTGAGCATGAGCGAGTATGCCACGTCTAAAGACATCTCGTATGGATTGATGGTCATGGCGTTCTTGTCTTCTGAGGTCATGACCTCGCCCAAAGAGAAATAGCGGAGCGAACCTGACACGGCACTGTAGTCGCCAATTCGATAGTAGCCTGAAAGATAGGCAAGATCGATGTCGCTGACCAACTGTCTGAGCCATGGCGTGTAGTTGAGCGCCACTCCCGCACGGCTGATGGTGAATGGATACTTGGCCGGATTCCAGTATTGCGAGGCAACGTCTGGGTCGGTAGCTGCTCCTACGTCGCCCATACCGGCAGACCTCGCATCGGGAGCGATGGTTTGTGAGGTGACCGAGGCGTTTTCGGGGTTGAACATATCCTTTTTGTCTTGCGATGCCGATGCTCTGTTCTGTGCTGTCGCCGTTGTTGCCATGAGTGCGAGCACTGTCATTGTCAGTATCTTTTTACAATTGTTCATGAATTTATTCTTTATTGCTTGTTGATAATCATTAGTTTTTTGGCTTTCGATGATTTGCTGCTGCCGTCGCTGCCAATACGGACACGGTACAGGTAGATGCCCGTATGCAGTTTGCTGCCATTGTTCATTGTGAGATCCCAGTCCACGGTGTAGTTGTCCGAGTCTGGAACCCCCTTTTCACGGTGCTTCCACAGTTGGCTGCCGTTCATGTCGAACACCTCTATCTCTACGTCAAGTTCGTTTCCTGCGCGGTCGTGGGTGATGATGAACGTGGTGTTGTCGTGGGCAGGATTTTTCGACACGTTGATGTTGCTGCAGTTGGGTTCCAGGCCTTTTACTACGTGGAATGCCAGTTCTGTGGTTGATGAGTTGTTCAGCACATCCCAGGCGCGGAACAGCAGTTTGTGCTTGCCCGGT
>JALFBL010000020.1 GCA_022773395.1 Prevotella sp. | reverse complement strand
TTCTGCACTTTTACCTCCTAAGCAAACCATAGAGATATACAGCAAATCACTCTCATTTCCATTTACTTACCTATCATCCGCAACCTAATACCCTTTCCGCTGATAGTTCCCATTATTTTTCAAATACGCCCATTTTCGTGTTAAAAAAAAGTTCCATATATGTTAAAATGCGAAAGCTCGGCCAAGCCTTTCCCTTTTCATCTGGTTTCTTGGAATCCCACCAGCCGATCTGTGCGCTCACCGGATCCTTTGAAATAAACCAATGCCTGATATTTGTTTTCGGTCTGGTAGAAATCGCCTTCCGTGGGCATGGTGTTGATGGTGCCATCTGGCAGCATCAACACATAGCGGTAAGAATAATACCCCTGTTTTTGCATGACAACCGCTTCGTAGGCCTTCGTCTCTTCATTGTATTCCATCTTGTATTCCTGCAAGAAGCGACCGTTGGTCCATGTCCCGTTTATGTACACCTCGCCATTGACGGGTTGCGGACATTTCAATACATAATGCACAAGAAGATAGTCGGAAGCAATGTCGTTGTCTATATTGTCGCTGTTGCGAACGTAGAAAGCACCGTTTGCATCCTTGTCATAAACATAATTGTATCGTGGCTCGTTGACAAAAGGGTAGGCATGGTAGTGCTCTCCGTCCCACGCCATTCTGTCGATGCCCATAGTGGGGTGGTCGGTGTCAAGCGTTTCGAATTTCCGGTACTCGTTGCCCGCCGGAAAAATAAAGTCGCGCTGGTGTTGCCATGAAAGGCCTTGCGGTGTGTAATATTGGGGTGCCGCGTTTATTCGTGCACTGTTCCAACAGCCGTTTTGCAGAACTACGGTCTTTATTTGTTCCTGTGGAGCATTCACAATCAGATTGCCATAGTTCAGGTTCATGGACACTTGCTGATGGGCTTTGTTCACGTCAATGTCGGTGTTGGTGGTCACGTTCATTTGCAAGGAGGCGGTTTGTTCGCACACCATGAAGCATGCCGTGAGCACTTTCCTATTGGCATTATTGGCATCGGAAACGGTCAGTTTGTAATTTCCGCTCATTTTTATCCTGCATTTTTCATTGGGAATGGAAAGCGAATAATGCGTGTAGAGCACAGTTGTATTGTACGATTGTTCCACTCTGTCTATCGTGTTTTCATCGGGAAACCCATCGACATAATCGCTGGCAAACAAGTCTTCCGATACAGTCCAGTCTGCTTCGCAATGCTCAATTTTATAGGTGTACCTTTTATATTCGTGCGTCAGGTCGTCGAAAGAGATGTGGATGGCTTCAGGGCCGTTGAGCCAAACAACGGGCATGTCCAACCATCGGTTGCCCGCCACCACCTGCAGCGTGGCTATGCCTTGAGCGTGTATTTCGTTGCGCTGCCCCCTTGCGCTGAGACAGGCCATGAGGATGAACAAGAAGGCAACGGGTTTCTTCATGATTGTCATGTTTTTTTCTTCATAAATCTTATGAAGATAACGTTTTATCCCAGATTTTATTGTAACTTTGCACCAATGAAAGAAATAACAATCAAGGACTCCACTTTGAGCCAGGCGGCCAGCGAAGGCATGGATGCTTTTGTCCAGGTGTTTGCCGATGCCGTTAACGAAGCGATTGGAGGGCAGTTGACAGCCGAATCGATGAGTGAGTTGAACGGGCACCAGATGACACTTCTCGCCTACATGATATTGCGCGAGGAAGTGATGGACGGAGGTTTTATTCAGTTGATTCATAATGGGTATGGCGAGTTCTTTTTCAAAAATCCATTTGCCAAAGCCATGCGCCTTTGGGGGCTGGACGATTTGGCCAAACTCATGAACAAGGTGCGCAAATCGTATGTGAAGAACCATGAGGAGATTGAAAAAGACGTGACAGACGAAGAGTTCATGTCGCTTTTTGAACAGCATCCCGAATACGACGAACACGACGATTGTTTTGTGGAAAACGAGGAAGCGTGGACAGAGGCTGTGGCTCACTACATCGATGAGAACATTGACAGTTTTGCCAAGATCGTGGAATAAAAGACATTGAAGAAATGAATAAGGATGACGAACTCCTGAGAAAGAAAAGTCCCATCAGCATCAAGAACAAAAAGGCATCGTTCGAATACTTTTTTGTAGACACTTATACGGCAGGTATCGTTCTCACGGGAACAGAAATAAAAAGTATCCGTATGGGAAAGGCTTCGTTGGTGGATGCCTATTGCTACATAGTGAATGGCGAGATATGGGTGAAAGGAATGAACGTCAGTCCCTATTTCTATGGCTCGTACAGCAATCATGAAGCGAAGCGCGACCGGAAATTGCTGTTGAAAAAACGGGAAATCCACCAGCTGCAGGAGGCCACCAAGCAAGTGGGATTCACCATTGTACCGATTCTTGTTTTTATCGACAACAAAGGAAGGGCAAAGATAGACATTGCCCTGGCCAAAGGAAAAAAAGAATATGACAAGCGGCAGACTTTGAAGGAGAAAGAGGATAGAAGAGAAATGGACAGGGCAATGAAACATTATTAAGGTAAAAGGATAGAACAAACAAATATAAGAATACACGAACAGAGAATGAATTGAGATAACGAATGGGGCTTTCTGATTATATAAAAAATCGGATAGGGGTTCTTGACGGTGCCGTGGGCACGTTCATTCAACAATACAAACTTGTTGAGAATGATTTCCGTGGTGAGCGATTCAGAAACGTTTCACAGCAACTGTCGGGGAATTTCGATGTGCTGAACCTGACATGCCCACACATTGTGGAAGACATCCACAGGCGATACCTCCGTGCAGGTGCCGACATGATTACAACCAACACCTTTGGCAGCCAACGCGTTCGCCAACTGTGCTTTGGACTGGAAACAGAAAGCGATGAAATGGCATACGAGGGAGCACGCATTGCAAGGCATGCGGCAGAGGAATTTTCCACAATGTCGCATCCGCGATGGGTGTGCGGCAGTATAGGACCGGTACGCATGCAAGGCGACAGGAGAAAAACAGACTTCCGCCATGAACTGATGGAGGTATATGCCCAACAGACTGGAGCATTGATAGAAGGTGGTGTGGACACGATATTGATAGAGACAATAGTGGATGTGGAAAATGCAAAGGTTGCCATTGAAGCAGCGATGAACGTAATGGAGCGGAAACACAAGAATGTTCCCATCATGCTGTCTGCTACGCTTGACAATGCCTCTGGAAAAACCCTGCATGGGCAGTCCATCGACGATTTCTTGCAATTTGCCTACGAGTATCCGGTGTTTTCCATCGGTTTCAACTGTTCCTTCGGGGGAAAAGACATGAAGCGAAACCTGAAACAGCTGGCGGAACAATCGCCTTGTTGTATAAGTGCGTGCCCAAGTGCCGGAATGCCCGATGCAACGGGAACATACCGACTACGGCCACACGACTGGGCCATGGCCATAGCTGATTTTGCCAGCGAAGGAATGGTCAACATGGTAGGCGGATGCTGTGGAACCGACGACTCTTTCATTTCACTCCTGCCCCCAATCACCAGAGGAAAATCTCCCTTTGTTCCCGTTGGAGCGACATCAGGGAAACAGATTGCAAGACTGTGAAGACCCAGCCATATCCCAATAAGTATCAGCTGATAAGGAATAAATATGATTAAAAACATTATTTTTGACTTGGGTGGTGTTATCATCACCATCAACCACGAGAACGCTCTTCGCCAATTCAAGGCTTTAGGACTTGAAAATGCAGAAGAATACCTCGACCCTTATACCCAGAAAGGAATGTTCGGTGACCTGGAACAAGGAAAAATCACTGCCGATGACTTTGTCGGAAATTTTTCGCAACTTGTTGGGAAAGACGTTTCGTTTGAAACTTGCAGGCACGCGTGGCTGGGCTATCTGGAAAACCTGCCCCAACGAAATCTGGAGGCTTTGACAGAACTGCGACAGAAAGGATATCGAATCATCTTGCTGTCGAATACGAATCCGTTCATGATGAGTTGGGCGGAAAGCGATGCATTTGACGGAAATGGGCATTCCATCCATGACTATTTTGACGCTTTGTACATGAGTTACAAAGAAAAAATGATGAAACCCGACATGAATTTCTTCAGACAAGTGCTTTTACGGGAGAATATTTTTCCCGCAGAAACATTGTTCGTGGATGACGGGCCACGCAACGTGGCCGCAGCCAGCCAGATAGGCATCCGCACTTTTTGTCCGGAAAACGGAGCAGATTGGACGACAGAAATCTACAATTATCTGAAATGATGTGGCAATGTCGATTATTATCCGTAATTTTGCAATGGTTTTAAAACGTCATAGATATGCTCAGTAAAAAGAAACGGTGGCATCTGCAGCCCGGACAGCCCATCACCGAATTGGATGAAAAGGTGATGTACTGGGAGAATAAGGGAAAGTTGGTTCCTACGCGCGATTTGATAAAGACACCCGAACAAATTGAAGGCATCAGGAAGAGCGGCATGCTCAACACGGCCGTACTGGATGAAGTGGAGAAACAAATACACGAGGGAATGAGCACATTGGAGATTGATGAAATAGTGCATAGGTTCACCATTGAGCACGGAGGCACGCCAGCTCCTTTGAATTATGAAGGATTCCCGAAGAGTGTCTGTACCAGTATCAATGAGGTGGTTTGCCACGGCATTCCCAAGGCAGAAGACATTTTGAAGGAAGGAGACATCGTGAATGTGGACTGCACCACGATTCTTGACGGATACTATGCAGATGCTTCGCGCATGTTCATCATCGGCAAGACAACACCCGAAAAGGAACAGCTTGTAAGGGTGACAAAGGAATGTCTGGAAATCGGGGCTGAAGCAGCAAAACCTTACGGGTTTGTAGGCGACATAGGCCATGCTATTCAGCAGCATGCCGATAAATATCATTATGGGGTGGTACGCGACTTGTGCGGACATGGGGTTGGCAATCAGTTCCATGAAGAACCCGAGGTGATGCATTTCGGACGGAAAAGCACCGGAATGCTGCTTGTGCCTGGCATGGTGTTTACCATAGAACCGATGATAAACATGGGAACATGGCGTGTATTTATCGATGCTGAAGACGAATATGGATGGGAAGTGATTTCGGAAGATGAAAAACCGAGTGCCCAATGGGAGCACACGTTCCTGATGACGGAAAACGGATTGGAAATCATAACAAGATAGACGGAAATGGACAACGTATATATATTAGGTATAGAAAGCAGTTGCGATGATACGAGTGCAGCGGTGCTGCGCAACGGTATTCTTCTGAGCAATGTCACGGCATCGCAAAGCGTACACGAGGCATATGGAGGAGTGGTTCCGGAGTTGGCGTCGCGTGCGCATCAAGAGAACATCGTGCCTGTGGTTGACCAAGCCATCAAACAGGCAGGCATTACAAAAGAACAGCTTTCGGCAGTTGCGTTTACAAGAGGTCCCGGATTAATGGGATCTTTGCTGGTGGGCGTTAGTTTCGCCAAGGGGTTTGCCCGGAGTCTGGGCATTCCTCTCATAGACGTGAACCATCTTCAAGGGCACGTCATGGCGCATTTTATCAAAGAAAGTGAAGATGACCAGACGACACCTCCATTGCCATTCCTTTGTCTGTTGGTGAGTGGCGGAAATTCGCAAATCGTGAAGGTGAACGCCTATAATGACATGCAGGTGTTGGGGCAAACCATCGATGACGCGGCAGGCGAAGCCATTGACAAGTGTTCCAAGGTGATGGGACTGGGCTATCCCGGAGGCCCCATTGTCGACAAGTTGGCTCGTCAAGGAAATCCTCATGCCTATCAGTTTGCCGAGCCGCATATTCCCGAACTCAACTATAGTTTCAGTGGATTGAAGACCTCATTTCTGTACAACCTCCGCGATTGGATGAAAGACGACCCTGGCTTTATTGAACATCACAAAGAAGATATTGCTGCAAGTTTGGAGTTTACAATTGTAAATATTTTGATGAAAAAACTTCGACTTGCCGTCAAACAAACCAACATCAAGCATGTGGCTGTAGCTGGAGGCGTGTCTGCCAACAATGGATTGCGCAATGCTTTCAAGGAACATGCCGAGAAATATGGATGGACTATCTACATTCCTAAATTCAGTTATACAACCGACAATGCAGCCATGATTGGCATTTCAGGCTATTATAAGTATTTGAACAAAGAGTTTTGTTCCATCGACAAACCGGCATTCTCGAAAGTTACGTTTCAATAGGGCAATGGAGAGCTTTTCGCTTGAGAAATGAAATGTAGGAAGGCTTTTCCTGTTCTGTGCATTCAGCAATGTATTCACCCTTTAACCAAACAACGAAATGGATTTGGAAAGCAAAATATTAAGCAGGGAAATCAGCCAGATACTCTATAAACGAGGAACTTTTATCGGAACTGCGGAAAGTTGCACGGGTGGAAAAATCGCTGATGCGATAGTCACCACTCCTGGGGCTTCCACCTATTTTAAAGGAGGCATCGTTTCTTATGTGGATGAAATAAAAGAGCGTCTTTTAGGAGTTGACTCTCAACTGCTGGAGGAAAAAACGGCTGTTTGTGAAGAGGTGGCCGTACAAATGGTGAAGGGTGCCTGCAGAGCGCTTCATGCAGATGTCGCCGTTTCTTCTACAGGCATTGCCGGTCCGGAAGGAGGGAGCAAGGAAAATCCTGTGGGTACAATCTGGATTGCCTGTGGTACCGAGGATGAAGTGGTTACCCTGAAGCTCACAAAGGATGAAGGCCGTAACAAGAACATCTGTATGGCAACTTACCATGCCTTGCACCTGCTTCTCACATTCTTGAAAGAAAGGTTGCCGAATACAGAATTGGCCGAAGAAAACACATAAAATCCCGTCTTTGCATTCGCCTTGCAGTGGTATATGTTTCGGAAGAAGGAAGTCATCCCATCAAAGTGGCTCCATAGACAAGCAGTGCGTATCTAAGAAATTTTCCAATGGTCATACTTGTGATGGTGATTGGAATATTTGCACGCATGAATCCCAACAAAATGGTAATGGCACTGCCGATAATGGGAAGAAAAGCAAAGAATCCCATCCAAGCTCCACGTCCTGCCATGAATCTTTGAGCACGATCGAGGTCTTTCTTCTTTACATGAAGATATTTCTCTATCCAATCCAGTCTTCCTAATCTGCCCATTCCATAATTGAACATCCCGCCCATCACATTTCCGGCGGTTCCATAAATGGCCAATCCCCAACCGTCAAGTCCGGTGGCAAGTAATCCCACCATTACAGCCTCGCTGCTGAACGGGAGAAAGCTGCCGGCAATGAAAGCGGACAGGAGCATGCCCACATAACCATAACTGGTTAAAAACTGAATGAGTGTATCTATCATTGACCGAAATTTTACAAAACAGGGGATGTCTGCCATAAATTGTAAGCCGTTGCCAACAATAGAGCCAGAATGAAAAGCATAAATAGGAAATTGGTGGTTTTGGTGTGCGTAAGTGTAAAAAAATGGGCAATCAACGGACTTGAGTTGATGATCAGCATGGTGAGAAGAACATCGCAATGCTGCGGTTGCAACACAATGAAAGCAATGAGGATGACATCCATGGCGATGAAAATATAATACAGCATCCGAGTGCGTATTTTATCCATGTAACTTTTCCGCAAAAAGTGAACAATTCCCAATAAGGCCAAAAGAACTGTTAGAGCAAAAGCAATCAATTGGGTCTCTTTTATTTCACCATATTGAAACAGCGGTTGGAAGTCGGCAATGGCAAAAAAATGGGCGACCAACTTGTCAAGGTTGTCCGTAAGTGCCGCGGCCGGTGCCAAAAACCAATAGGGAGCAATAATGCCGATAATGGATGCAATGAGCATTTTAGGGCTGAACGCCATCAGATAAAATGTCATCATCAACCACAAAAACGGAACAAAGAATACGATTTGAATGAAAACCACGCTGGCAATGCCAAGACAGAAAAAGGCATAGAATGTAAGTCCTGGCGACAATTTGTCTTGGTATGTACGGAATATAATGGTATAGAAAGCCACTGTACACACCTGTACGATTGCCACAGTAAGTGATGGGAACAGAAACGCAGCCATTGCTGACAGCAGAAGGAACGAAGAGGAAACCATCCGGCTGTATGTACGGATGAGTGCATTGTTGTTATTCAGTTCCACCATCAGATAGGTGGCAACAGAGAAACACACAATCTGTACATACAGCTTTTGTGGTACAAGTCCTTCCAAATACCAGACGCCCAAGGTGTAGAGTGCCACGGAAGGCAAAAGATATCTTCCTTCAGCAACCTTGTTTTGAAAACGTTTTATTGCCATACTTGCAATGTTTTGTCAAATGATTCTCTTCCGGATGTTTACAAATCGGCGCCAATATCCGAGCGGAAATACTTGTCGGTAAATTCTATCGTCTGGGCTTTCAAGAAAGACTTTTCCAGGGCTTCCTCTTTGTTTTTCCCATACGAACATACCGCCAGTACACGTCCGCCAGATGTTACGATTTCACCATCTTTTACTGTGGTTCCGCTATGGAAGATAATGTTGTCGGACATCATGCCTTCTACCTTATCGTTGCCGTTTTTGGCTGACGATTCCGATAGGCCGGAAATAGGGTAGCCTTTCTTGTATGATTCGGGATATCCGCCGCTTACAAGCATGACACAAACTGCCGACCTTTCATCAAATTCCACCTTCACTTTGTCAAGGTGCCCCTTTGCCACACCTTCGAACAGATCCACAATATCACTTTTCAGGCGCATCATCACGCTCTCGGTTTCAGGATCGCCCATACGGCAGTTATACTCAATGACCATAGGCTCACCGTCCACATTGATTAATCCGAAGAATATAAATCCTTTATAGTCGATGTTTTCTTCGACAAGTCCTTCGACAGTTGGGCGAATGATGCGGTCCTCAACCTTTTTCATCCATTCTGCTGTAGCGAACGGAACAGGCGAAATACTCCCCATGCCACCTGTATTCAATCCTGTGTCATGCTCGCCAATGCGTTTGTAGTCTTTTGCCTCAGGAAGAATCTGATAGTGCTTTCCATCGGTCAATACAAATACGGAGCATTCTATTCCGTTAAGATATTCCTCAATGACCACATTGGCCGAAGCATTTCCGAACATGCCGTTGAGCATTTCCCTGAACTCTTTCTTCGCTTCTTCCAAACTGGGAAGGATGAGCACCCCTTTTCCGGCGCACAACCCATCTGCTTTCAACACATAGGGTGCTTTGAGCGTTTCGAGGAATTTCTGACCTTCTTCGATGTTTGTTCCATTGAAAGTGCGATAGGCAGCTGTTGGAATATGGTGCCTTTGCATAAAGCCTTTGGCAAAATCCTTGCTTCCTTCTAAAGCAGAACCTTGTTTGGAAGGCCCTATCACAGAAATGTTTTTAGTGCGGCCATCTGCCTTGAACTCGTCGTAAATTCCTTTTACCAATGGGTCTTCCGGTCCAACAACAACCATTTCGATGTTGTGTGATACAGCAAAATCTTTGAGCTTGTCAAATTCATTCACGCCAATGGGAACATTTTCGCCTACGTTCCTGGTTCCGGCATTCCCCGGCGCAATATATAATTTTTCACACAGGCTGCTTTGCGCAATTTTCCAGGCAAGTGCATGCTCTCTGCCTCCAGAACCTAAAAGTAATATCTTCATAGCGGTAATCTGTTTTATTTCAGGTAGTCTTCGAAATATTGAGTGATTTTCTCATGAAGATGCACACTCTGGCGACCTCTCATGTTATGAGGCTCGCCCGGATACACAAAGAAGTCGGGTTGTGTTCCAGCCTTGATGCACTCGCTAAGGAACTCCAAGCAATGTTGTGGCACCACGGTTTTGTCATTATAACCGGTGATGATTTGCAATTTGCCTTTCAAATCTTTTGCTTTCGGCAGCAAGCTCACATTTGCATAACCTTTAGGATTTGATTGCGGTGTGTCCATATAACGTTCTCCATACATCACTTCATACCATTTCCAGTCGATAACGGGTCCTCCGGCAACACCTACTTTGAAAACATCGGGATGGTTGGTCATCAGTGAAATGGTCATGAATCCCCCGAAACTCCATCCGTGAATTCCAATTTTGTCCTTGTCAACATATGGCAATGACTGAAGATATTTTACTCCTGTCATTTGGTCTCGCATTTCCACTTGTCCCAACTGGCGGAACGTTGCTTGTTCGAAATCTCTTCCGCGGTTTTCGCTTCCTCTATTGTCAAGGATGAAAAGCAAATAGCCTTTTTGTGCCATATAGGTTTCCCATCCACGGCTGCTGTAATGCCAACGGGCATCTACGTTGTGGGCATGAGGCCCTCCATAGACATAAACGACTGTAGGATATTTTTTCGAAGGGTCGAAGCCAACGGGTTTTACCATTCTATAATACAAATCGGTGCTTCCATCGTCTGCTTTCAGCGATCCGCAACTGAATTCCGGTGCAGCATATCCTTCCCATGGGTCTTTGGCACTGAAATACTCTATGCGCCTTTTGCTTGAAGCTGTTGGAATGATTTGAATGTTGCGTGGTACGTCTGGCTCTGAATATTTGTCGCAGATCCATGCGCCCGATGCAGACAAATCGCCACTGTGCATGCCGCGGCCATCATCCATCAACACTCTCTTTCCGCTTTTCAAATCTACCGCATAGAGATTGCTTTGGATAGGACTTTTTTCATTGGAAAGAATATAGACCTTTTTTTGTTTGCTGTTGAATCCCAACACATCCAGTACAACCCATTTTCCCGATGTGATTTGTTGTAGTTGCTGACCCTTTGTATTGAAAAGGTAAAGGTGGTTGTATCCATCTTTCTGACTTTGCAAGATAAATTTGGATTTATCCCAAGGCAGGAAGACGATGGGATGAAGCGGTTCTACATATTTCGTGCTTTGCTCGCGATAAAGTTCCGCAATTTTTTCACCGGTAACCGCATCGTAACTAACCAAACGGCAATCGTTCTGGTCTCTGTTCAATTCAAACATATAAACGATGCTGCCTTCAGGATTCCATGCAATGTTGGTGAAATAGCGGTCGGTGGGGTCGCCGGCTTTCAAATAGACGGTTTTTCCGCTTTTCAAGTCATAAATCCCTACCGTTACTTGATGGCTTGTTTCACCAGCCATCGGGTATTTGTCTGGAACATAAGCGGCTATTCGTGAAAAGACATCTACTTGAGGATAGTCAGCCACCATACTTTGATCCATTCTGTAGAAAGCCAGCCGTTGACCATCAGGACTCCAGAAGGTTCCTTTGGATATGCCGAATTCGTCACGATGAACGCTTTGTCCATAAACGATTTCACGGCTTCCATCCTTTGACAGTTGTACGGTTCGACCTTCAGCATCAGTCACAAAAAGATTGTCGTTTCTCACAAAAGCCATTGCCTGTGACGTTTTGTTCCAATCTTCAGCCTCAACCAGATCTCTGTCATATTTTCTCAGCAACGTCTTCTTTTTCCAATCCAATAGAATACGTTCTTTTCCATTGATCAACATGACGATGGTTTTGCCAGGGTAAGGGAATGTGGCATTGTATAGATGTCGGATGCGGTTGTGTTCATCGCTTTGTGTGAGTTGGCTGATTTCGTCCAACAAAAAGAGTTTTGTTTCCTTACCGTTGTTTTTGTCAACAATAGCGCAATAGTCGGTTTCTGTACGAACAAGTTCATCTCCCCACCAAGTGAGATATCTGTTCTCAGGTACCATATTGTGATAATTGTTACCTCCGAAGTTCAGATCCTCTAAAGTGAATTGCTTTTGCGCATTCATTGCCATAGGTACAAATAATAGAGTTTGCAGAATAATGCCTGCTACCAATTTAATCTTCATTGTCAAACCTCCTATTTTTGTAGTCGTGTTTTTTGAATTTGTCAAACTTTCTGTTGTCACTGCCTTTAAAATTGTCGCGATCTCTGAAATCACGCTTTCCCTTGAAGTCTCCTCCTCTTCCCTTGAAGTTTTTTCCTCTAAAATCTCCTTTATTTTTAAACCCTCGGCTTCCTCTATACCCTCCTTCGTTCTTGAAATCATCACTGTCACTATAGCGATTTTTTCTTTCACGGGCTTCTCTGAACATTTTGGGTTCTTCATAAGCAGGATTGTGGGCATGGAACTTGAATGAACGGATGTCCCCAGTTTCGTTTGCTTCATCTTCTTCCAAACGTTTTTTAAACTCTCGGTTTTTCTTGAAACGATGCTTTTCGGCCATTGCGGCCTTTTCCTCCTCAGTCTTCAGGATGTTTCCTTCGCTACGAAATACCTTCAACTTGCCTTCAAACATTTGATATTTACGAAATTCACATTCAAGACTCCCATTGTATACAGGGACTTTAATGCTGGGACGAAGACCTATTTGTTCGAAGCATTCCTCACGATAACTAAGAATCCATGCGTCATTTCCTTGGAATTGATGTTTGAGAACTTCACCAATCATTTTGTAAGTATTTAAAAGATTGGGGGTGGAAATACGTTCTCCATAAGGCG
This sequence comes from Prevotella sp., assembly GCA_022773395.1. Lineage (GTDB taxonomy): Bacteria > Bacteroidota > Bacteroidia > Bacteroidales > Bacteroidaceae > Prevotella. The sequence continues at coordinate 12,439 of JALFBL010000020.1, read as the reverse complement.
GATTCGTAATGATAATTGATTTGCTTTCTGGCTGTTGGAAATCTTTGAAATCCTGCACGCTGACAGTAATATCTTTAGTCAGACCTGCAGCACGTACATTGCGCTTTGCCGTATTCACCGCTTTTATGTCCACATCGTAGCCATAAATGTGGTGTTCAAAATCACGTTCGCGGGAATCATCGTTGTAGATGAAATCAAACAAGTCTTTGTCAAAATCTTTCCATTTTTCAAACGCATATTCTTTTCGGAATATGCCTGGCGACATGTTGCGCGCGATAAGGGCAGCTTCTATCAGGAGGGTACCAGAGCCACACATGGGATCGATAAAATCAGTTTTCCCATCCCAACCGCTCATCATTATCATTCCCGCCGCAAGCACTTCGTTCAAAGGTGCATCCACCGATTCTTGGCGGTATCCCCGCCGATGCAAGCTCTCTCCACTGGAATCCAGAGAAAGTGTGGCTTTATCATCGGCAATATGGATATGTAAACGAATGTCGGGATTGGTTACACTTACATTGGGACGTTGTCCTGTTTTTTCACGAAACTGGTCAACAATGGCATCTTTTACTTTATAGGCAACAAACTTGGAATGCCTGAACTCTTCGGAAAATACAACGGAATCAACGGAGAATGTATTTTTTAAGTCTAAAAACTGGCTCCAATCAACTTTTGACACTTCATTGTACACGTCATCTGCTGATTTTGCATTGAAATGATGAATGGGTTTCAGAATACGTATTGCGGTGTGCAATTGGAAATTGGCACGGTACATCATTTCCTTATTACCGGTAAACGAAACCATCCGTCTGCCAATCTCTACGTTATTTACCCCTAATTGGGTTAGTTCTTGAGCCAAAACGGGTTCTAATCCCATAAAAGTTTTGGCGATGAGTTCAAATTCCTGTTCCATGAATTTTGCTTATTTAAGACTTTATTCTGTCTTTATTTATATGTTTTATTCGTTATTATTTGATTCTGCTTGCAGGGGTTCCAATATGAAAATCCCATATTGGTAAAAAGCACCAAATGACTTTTATTGAAAAGCATTCTTCCGAAAAATTGAAAGCAAACAACGGCTTGGGAACGTTTTGTACCGATCCTTATAAAAGCGTGAGTTAAATTGTTTGTTATCATTTAACGTGTGATGTATCAATAAAATATGTGGCAAAGGTAATCTTTTTTCCTCACTCGTGCAACTTTTTACCTTTGTCTTTCGTCTTATAATAAACAAATATGAAAATTATGGGCAAAAAATTGATTTGTGCATTGGTAATCGTAACAGGGTTATCGTCTTGTATTTACTCTGGGAAAATTCCCAACAAAAGGGAGAAAACTGGCAAGATGACAGAAAAAACAGTGAGTGTAAAACCGTTTGAACGAATTGAAGTGGGAAGTTCGTTTCATGTGTATTATAGACAAGGAGATTCTTTGACCATAAACATTTATGCCCCTGAAAAACTGATAAGTCGCATAAGCGTGAGAAGCGAGAGAGGAACCCTTTATCTCAGTGACAACAGGACATTAAAGGATTGGTCATGGAATATGAGTGATTATGACGTAAAGATATATGTCACTTCTCCTGACCTCACAAAGGTAAGTATTGTTGGCAGTGGCGAGTTTGAAGCAACTCATCATATTGATACTGATGTGCTGACTCTAAACGTGGCGGGAAGTGGCAATATTACGTTAAATGATGTAATCTGTGATAAAGCAGTGGCAGGCATTGCCGGCAGTGGTGAAATTTCTATCAATAAAATTGTTGCGGCAGAGTCTGAACTGTCCATAAGCGGCAGCGGTGATATGGATATTCGTTTTGAAAACAGTGGAGAAGTCCAGGCCTCTGTTGTTGGAAGCGGTGACATGGAGTTGAAAGGAAAAATTCGCTGTATACAAAGTAGTTCCATGTCTGGTTCGGGGAAAATAAATACGGAAGAACTGACAACAGGAAGATAGAATCGTTGTTTCTTAAAGGATAAAAGGTTATCATCACATGATGATAACCTTTTGGTGATTAATAATATAGAGACCCTTTTTTAGGGTGGTCGGATCTTTCCCGAGATATCGTCCGTCAATAGAATGGATTTCTTTTGAATCCAAGTCGTCTTGCATCAAAGATGGGCTGATGCTACTTGGAATATCTCCATTAACAAAATTAAACGTAACTACTTGATTAGCTTCGACAATGTTAAAGAGTGACTTTTTGAGCGATTCCCCATTGTAAATAGGCCAATTGACAGGTGTTTTGTCCGAGATAGACGTAACGTTTCCGGAGCCGGGGAAAGGATCGCCCGCATAACTTTCGTAATACTCGTCTTTTGTTTTCATGTTTTTTTGCACGCTATATGAACTGATCAACAGCCCATCCGCTGCAACAATTGTCATACGTGGTTTCGCTTTGTCTTCGTAGTTAGGGTAATCCAAAATATTGACAATGTCACCTTTATAGTTTGCATGCGTGATTAACATGCCGTGTCCTCTCAACTTTGAGTTCCATCCTGTCTGTTGGATATTTTCAAGTATGAAACATTCTTTCATGTTAGGATCAGAATCATTCATAATACGATAAGCAGTGCCTCCCGCGCTCATTGCTGTTAAAGAATATGTTCCATCTTGAGAAAGCGTGTCGATGGGTATCCACCCCATCGTTTCACGCTCCCAGGCAGTGTATTCCGTTGGATAGTAGCCGCCTCCTACATATTCTCCTCCATCCATTAGATCCCAATCTTCCATGGCAGTATTGTCATAGGGAGGAGTTTCTGTCGTGTAGAAATCCGGCAATCCCATTGTATGTGAGAATTCATGGCAGAACAGTCCCGCACCACTGATTCTTTTGTATGGTTCCTTTGTAAATGCACCGGGGTATGCATTCAACTCTGCATGCACCCCAAATCGATAAACGGTTTTACCATCGTAAGTCCCCGCTGATGTCGTGCCAGATTTAGGCCATATGCAGTCTGAAGAATTTTGGGAATAGCTTTCGGCATATCCCGCATAAATCACATATACAAGGTCAACGAATCCGTCATTGTTGGCATCATAATGCGAGAAGTCAATCTCTTCGTCCACAGCTTTACAAACATCCGTCATAAAAGATTGTATATTATCTGATCCTTCCCCATAATATTTGAGGGGATGATTTAGATGAACAGGGCCATACAAGTCAAATTGAGGGGTGAATTTACCTCGACTCATTTCGTTAAAATACATATAAATACTTCCATGATTACTCCTTACGGTTTGATCGGTTGGAACGCCGGTCGGACGCTCACGGCTATTGAGATACTGCTCGAAAATCATTTTCGTCGTATCATCGGAATGTAAGAACTTCTCATCTGAGAAATCTGCAAGTATCACGATGGCTTTTGGCGACCCAATGTGTGGGAAATAAGTTGCATCAGAACCGATCCTCTCTCTTCGAGGTAAAATCTTTGCTTTCATTCCCTCAATGGTTTGATAGAACAATTCTTTGTTCTGCGCCTCTACATATTGTTTTTCTATATTGTTGCGAATTTCCTTTTCATGTGCCAATTGAGTAGTAGCTACCAACTCGCCATTTTCATTTACGCTTGCAATATAGTAATCAGTTCCTATGTGAACCAGCAATGCACCGTCGGATGTCGTGTACCAATGTTGTATTGAACAGCCACCATACGAGTAAACCATTAATTCCGTTCCATCACTTTGTCTAATCAGCGCTGGAACTTTATGTGGTTTAACACCCCATAAAGTTATTGATACGCATAATAACAGCAATAGTCCTAATATTTTCTTCATACCAATTATAATTTAATTTGTATTCTTGATTATTGTATTTTTAGTTTGTTGACATTGTTTATTCTTTCATCTATTTTCCGTGAAATAATATTGTCCTTTGTTCTTTGTTCGGCTTCCATATTCAATGGCATGAATAGGACAATGATGGTAGCAAGAGAAACAGGTTACACACCTTCCTGTGTGTTTCCATTCCGGTAGTTTTCCGATTCCGCCATTCATATTCCCCACAGGACATGATTTTACACATTTTCCGCAAGTCACACAGATTTTTTTCTTTACATAGAAATGCTTGTCCGTAACTAGCCGTCTGACGAAAAATTCTCCTAGAAGGTAACTGTTGATACGAGGCCAATGTCCTTTATAAGTCATGGTGATCCCCATTCTACTATTTTTTACAAATTGAATAATCTGTTCCAGTTGGGAAGCGGATGTTTGTTTTTTATATCTTTCTTTTTCTTCGTTGTCCACGTTCATGAAAGGAAGGCCTACATAACTTTCCGGCATAATCAGTGAAAACACACTCTGTACTTTCAGTCCAACTTTCTTCAAATCCCTATCCAGATATTCCATTGTCAGTCCTATGTCATCGCCAGCGGTGCACAACGCCCAACAAAAATTATCTTTTATTTTTTCTATGTGCATTTTTGCAATGAACTTGCGGACAATAAAAGGAGGACGCCAGCCATGCACCGGAAAACAAAAACCAACCCTTTCATCAGAAGACAGTTGATAAATGCAATCCTTTTCGATTTCTTCTGCTATATTAATCAGTTTTTCTCCAACGGCTTTACTTATTTTTTGCGCAGCCCATTTCGTGTTGCCTGTTCCTGAAAAATAAAATATCATATTGCAAAGTTACACCATTTTGTCAAAATAAATCTTATGTTACCTCCAAAACCTTACATCCATTTATCTAAGAGCTGACAATTTAAGATTCTTTAGGAAAGTTTCGGCTTTTTCAATGTCTTGAGGAGTGTCAATACCAATGGTTTCTTCATTCGTCACACCTACTTTGATACGGTAACCGCTTTGCAACCATCGCAATTGTTCCAGGCTTTCTGCCATTTCAAGCGAAGTTTGTGGAAGTTGAGCAAGCTCTTTCAAAACATCTGTTCGATAAGCATATAACCCTATATGTTTCATGAAAGGAAAACTGCCAATCCAGTCTTCATGTTCTTTTCCACGAATAAATGGTATAATGCTACGGCTAAAATACATGGCATATCCATGGTTGTCCGTAATCACTTTTGGAGTATTGGGGTTACATAAATCGTCAAAACTTTGTTGGTTGGTAAATGGTTTCCCAAGAGTTGCGATTTGCGTTTGTGGATCTTCGAAACAACGGCAAACCGTTTCAATTTGAGAGGGCAGGATAAACGGTTCGTCTCCCTGTATATTTACGACCACATCACTTTTTGCCTTGATAGTATCAACCGCTTCATTGATTCTGTCCGTACCGCTTTTATGATGCGGAGAGGTCATGATTGATCTTCCGCCAAACTTCTCAACAATTTGGGATATCCGTTCATCGTCTGTGGCCACATAGATATCCGCAAGCACTCTTGACACTTGCTCATAAACTCTCTGAATGACAGGTTTTCCACCCAATAAAACTAAAGGTTTTCCAGGAAATCTGGAAGAAGCATATCTGGCCGGAATAATTCCTACGAATTTTATCATTCTATGTTATTTTGATATGAATATTAAGTAAGTAATCCAATTTTTCGCAAAGTTACTAATATTTCTCAAATCCCATCCGTTATGTCGCATTTTTTATGAATTTCTTTTGCCAGCTACTGGATTTTTCTTACTTTTGTAAAATAAATTCTCAAATAATGACATTCATGACAAATAAAATAATTACTCTCATATTGTTGTTTTTGCCTTTGGCCGTCAATGCCCAACAAATCACGCTGGGTTCATGTATAACAAAAGATGGAGGACAATATAAAGGTGAAATGGTGGCAGGGAAGCCGCACGGAAAAGGAAGCGTTCTTTATAAAAATGGGGATACTTATGAGGGAGAGTACGCGAAGGGAAAGCGCAATGGGTATGGCGTTTACACTTTTTCTGACGGTGAAAAATATGAAGGACAATGGATGAATGACCAACAGCATGGAAGAGGCACGTATTATTTCATGAACAACAATAAATATGTTGGGCTATGGTATAGGGACTATCAGCAGGATCATGGTGTCATGTATTATTATAACGGTGACAAATACGATGGAAACTGGAATCAGGACAAACGTTCCGGAAAAGGAAAATACACTTTTGCCAACGGTGCCTACTATGATGGAGAATGGAAAGACGACATGAAGTGGGGCAGGGGATTCTTCGATTGGGGAGACGGAAGCACCTATGATGGGCAGTGGGCTAACAATGTTCGAAATGGAAAAGGAACCAACAAATATGCCAATGGCGACGAATACACAGGCGAATGGAAAGACGACATACAAAGTGGAAAGGGAGTGTATAAGTTCCAAAACGGTGACAGATACGATGGTGCTTATGTGCAGGGAGACAGAACGGGCGAAGGAACTTTCCGGTATGCTAATGGAGACAAATATACAGGCTCGTTCAAAAACGGAGATAAAGATGGAATGGGAACTTTCACTTGGAAAAATGGCGACATCTATACAGGCTTATGGAGGAATGATATTCAAAACGGACATGGACAACTGACAAAAAAATCCGGCGACATTTTTGAGGGGAATTTCAAGAACGGACAGGTTGACGGTGAAATCATCATCCATTTCCATGACGGTTCCAAGTTCAAAGGCACGTACAAAAATGGAAAACGAAACGGGATGGCTATAGAAGAAGACAAGGATGGCAAACGGTTTGAAGGCACTTATAAGGATAACGTGAGAGATGGCAGATATGTGGAAAAAGACCGCAATGGTGTCATCATTGAGTCTGGAACATATATCCTTGGCCGAAAAGAGAAGCACCAATAAATTTGGCCATGTCGTCTTTCTTTACCAAGTGATTATGCACCTCGTACCACAGGGTTAATAAGGCGATATTCAAAAAACAAAAGCGTGGTCACACACTCCAAACCATTAACTTGATTTTATTTATGGAGACAGACAAGAAAAAGAACATGGTAAAAACAAGTCCAAATACGGATTGTGCCCAACAAAAGAAAGCGGTTGTTCCTGAACATATCGGATTGGTCAAAAACGATGCGTATCTTGAACCTTTTGAAGATGCAATCCGCGGAAGGCATGAACATGCACTGTGGAAATGGGAGCAACTCACGAACGGCAGAAAACAGAATCTGGCTGACTTTGCCAACGGACACAATTATTTTGGATTGCACAAAACCACTCGCGGAGAATGGATTTTCCGTGAATGGGCACCCAATGCAACTGAAATTTATCTGATTGGCGATTTCAATCAATGGAAAGAAAACAAAGTATTCAAGGCCAAACGAATCGAAGGAACTGGCAACTGGGAACTTATACTACCGGCAAAAGCCTTGAAGCATGGCGACCTGTATAAAATGAGTGTCCATTGGGACGGAGGCCAAGGCGAACGCATCCCGGCATGGATAAGACGTGTTGTTCAAGATGAACAAACCAAAGTGTTCTCTGCTCAAGTATGGAATCCTGAACAGCCATACGTATGGAAAAAGAAAAACTTTCAGGCGGACAAGAATCCCTTGCTTATTTACGAATGCCACATCGGCATGGCCGAAGATGCAGAAAGAGTGGGAACCTACACCGAGTTCAAAGACAATGTTCTTCCAAGAATCATCAAGGATGGCTACAACTGCATTCAGATCATGGCCATTCAGGAACATCCTTATTATGGAAGTTTCGGTTATCATGTCAGTTCGTTTTTTGCAGCTTCCAGTCGTTTCGGCACCCCCGAAGAACTGAAAGCACTTATTGATGCGGCACATGAGAAAGGCATTGCCGTCATTATGGACATTGTTCACAGCCATGCCGTAAAAAACGAATCTGAAGGTTTGGGCAACCTCGCAGGCGACCCAAACCAATATTTTTATCCAGGCCACAGACATGAGCATCCTGCATGGGACAGTCTGTGTTTTGATTATGGAAAAGACGAAGTGTTGCATTTTCTGCTGTCCAATTGTAAATATTGGCTCGAAGAATTTCATTTCGACGGTTTCCGCTTTGATGGAGTTACCTCTATGCTGTACTACAGTCATGGACTGGGCGAAGCATTTTCCGGTTATTCAGATTATTTTAACGGCCATCAAGACGACAATGCCATTTGCTTTCTCACTCTTGCCAACAAGTTGATTCATGAAGTAAACAAACATGCCATTACCATTGCCGAAGAGGTGAGCGGAATGCCAGGTTTGGCTGCCAAGTTTGAGGACGGAGGATATGGGTTCGACTATCGAATGGCCATGAACATTCCAGACTATTGGATAAAAATCATCAAAGAGCAGCGCGATGAGAATTGGAAACCCAGTTCCATTTTCTGGGAAGTGAAGAATCGCCGTATTGATGAAAAGACCATCTCTTATTGCGAAAGCCATGACCAAGCCTTGGTAGGTGACAAGACCATCATATTCCGTTTGGTTGATGCAGACATGTATTGGCATTTCAAGAAAGGAGACGAGACACATGCCGTCACCCGTGGTATTGCGCTACATAAAATGATTCGTTTGGTGACAGCAGCCGCCATCAATGGCGGTTATCTCAATTTCATGGGAAACGAGTTCGGCCATCCCGAATGGATAGATTTTCCGCGCGAAGGAAACAGATGGAGTCATCAATATGCCCGTAGACAGTGGAATCTTGTTGACAACCAAGACCTCTGCTACCACTGGTTAGGCGATTTTGACCGTGAGATGTTACACGTCATCAAAAGCCAGAAAAATTTTCTCCAAACAACAGTGCAGGAAATATGGCATAACGATGGAGACCAAATACTAGCGTTCATGCGCGGTAATTTAATTTTCGTGTTCAATTTTTCTCCCACGCGCTCTTTTGTCGATTATGGCTTTCTGGTACCTGCCGGCAACTATGGCGTAGTGTTGAATACAGATGCTAGACATTTCGGTGGAAATAGCCTTGTCGACGACACCATCACCCATTTCACCAATTACGATCCACTCTATGCAGGAGAACATAAAGAGTGGCTGAAACTATACATACCGGCTCGTTCTGCGGTAGTTTTAAGAAAGAATTGAATTTGAACAAGACTATTGGCCGCAGCACCTCCACATTAAGAATGGTGTGTGCTGTTGTTTTTATCACATTTACGTTCTGCTACCTCTATTTTTACCAAGCAGACGTTTTGGCTGCCACACAATATGTACTTTCGGGCGGCAAGACCCGTTATAACCGCTTAATTGGTGCAATACTGATTACGGCCATTCTATACCTTATATATATAGGTGTTTCTTCCTTGTCTCATATCAAGGGGCGTTTTTTTGCACTCAATTATTTTCCCTCCTTTTTGTTTCTTTCCGTTTTTGGAAATGTAAATATCTACAATTCTTCCCATCCTTTGTCTGTTGCATGGATGTGGATTGCGCCTACTTTACTTTTGCTTTATGGCGCTGCCGTCCATTTTATCCGTCAGTTGCAGCAATACGAACCCAAAGCCCTTTCCGAAAGTTTGTTTTCACACACGGTATGGATAAATGTCCTTGCGCTGTTGGTCATGTCAATTGCGGTGGAACTCACTGCAATTGAGAACGACGTTCTGCATTATCGTATGAGAATAGAGGCTCTGCTGAAAGAGGGAAAATATACTTCCGCCTTACAAATAGGTGAAAAATCAAATGCCACGGACGAAAGTTTGGTCATGCTCAGAGCCTTTGCCTTGGCTCACGAAAAAGCACTGGGTGAGCGTTTGTTTGAATATCCATTGACAGGAGGGGCAAAGGCATTGATACCTGACAAGAATTCCTCATGCATCATATTTCCAGAAATCCAAATAAGGAGATTTGCCTCTACAAATGCTGCTGACGACTACAGGCTATGTGCCTATCTAATGGATAAAGATTTGGAATCGTTTGTAAAATCAGTCGGTAAATGCTATGATCTTTCTTCAAAGACTCTACCCAAACACTATCGTGAGGCCCTCACTCTATACACTCACCGCCACTCCAACCCCATCATCAGCTATCACAACAACGTGATGGATGCTGATTATGAGGACATGATGAATATGGAACGGAAAGAGCACAACCTTATCAAACGCAAAAATGCAGTGAAGGACGGGTATCAAAACACATATTGGTACTACTATTTCTATGTGAAAGAATAATTTTTTCGTCATGTTATAAAAATCTCAGCCATGGCTAAAGATTAATGTCCAGAATACAGGAATAACCATTGTTCTCATAACGACTACATTTCACTAACCGATATGGCTCATAGTCTGTCACAGGAACACATTATTTTCCATTGGCTCAGCCTGAAAAGAACGGTCGAATACCTTGACGAATGGGAAATGCTCTATAATCCTAATTTTAATTATACTGAATTCAGTACAATTAGAAACATGGTAGGAAACTACCACTTTATCCTGTCAGTCAAGATTAGCGTTAATCTTCCAAAATCGCTTCGTTTATACAGGCTTTTTTCGTAACTTTGCAAACAGGAGCAAATGATTGTTTAATATCAACAAGTATGCCTAAATATAACATTGTAGAAAAAATTGAAAAAGAGGCCGTTTATCGCAGCAGGGTAAGTCCTGAACTGTTGGACAAATTGAAAGATGGTGTCCTCAGTCAGATTCTCTTCAAAAAGAAATACAAGGAAAAAGGCTATACTGCAAAGCAACTGGCAGAAGATCTCCAAACCAATACCCGATACATTTCGGCCGTATTGAACTTGAAGTTTGGTCTCAATTACACTTCATTTGTCAATAAATTGCGCATAGACGAAGCGTTGCATTTGCTGGTTGACTGCCGCTATTCCAAAATGAACGTTGAGGAGATTGGCGAAATGGTGGGCTTTGCCAGTCGCCAGGCCTTCTACATGGCGTTTTTCAAATTTAAAGGAATCACTCCGATAGAATACAAGGCACAATATTTTGAACAACACCCAGTGGAACAAAAGAAAACAAATAAATGGGGAAAAAACAAACAAGTGGGGAGAAAACAAAGATAATAAAATTAGGACTTCATCATGAAAAAAGATAGATTTACATATTCCGATGAGCGTTTTGCCGATTTGCAAATGCTCAGGTATCGGTTGAACGGATTTGAAGATTTGGCACTCAAAGAAAAAAAACTGATATATTGCCTATCGCAGGCCATATTGTTTGGCAGAGATATTACTTTCGACCAATTTGGGAAATACAATCTCCGCATCCGAAAAACACTTGAAACCATTTTTGAGCACTATGAAGGAAACCGGAATACAAGCGATTTCCGCCATTTCACGGTTTATTTGAAAAGGGTTTGGTTCTCGAATGGCATCTATCATCATTACGGGTACGACAAGTTGATACCTGATTTTTCAAGAGAATATTTCCAAGAGTTGCTTTACAGAACAAAAGTCGATTTGCTTCCTTTGAAAAAAGGGCAAAATGTAAACGACTTGTTTGACGAATTGGTGCCAGTGATGTTCGATCCCAACGTTTTGCCCAAACGCGTCAACAAGGCCGATGGTGAAGACCTGGTGCAAACATCCGCTTGCCATTTTTATGAAAACGTGTCACAAAAAGAAGTGGAAGATTTCTACGCAGGACTGAAATCCAATACCAAGGAACAACCGCTTTCCTACGGATTGAACTCTACCGTCACCAAGCGCAACGGCCAGGTTGTAGAAGATGTTTGGAAAGTAGGGGGAAAATATGGAGAAGCCATAAAGAAGATTGTATATTGGTTGGAAAAGGCACTCGACTTTGTCGATAACGACCTTCAAGAAAAATACATAAAAACACTAATAACATACTATCATACCGGAAATTTAAATATTTTCAATGAATATTGTATTCAATGGGTTTGTGAGCACCAGTCAAACGTTGATTTCATAAACGGGTTCATCGAGGTCTATGGCGATCCGTTGGGACTGAAAGGTACATGGGAAGGCATTGTGCAGTATAAAGACATAGAGGCAACCAACCGTACACAACGCATCAGTTCGAATGCTCAATGGTTTGAAGACCACAGTCCCATTGATCCTCGTTTCCGCAAACCTCATGTCAATGGAGTGACAGCCAATGTGGTTTGCGCTGCCATGTTGGCCGGCGATGAATATCCTTCCACTGCCATTGGCATAAACCTTCCCAATGCCGATTGGATTCGGGCAAAACACGGAAGTAAAAGCGTTACAATAGGCAACCTGACAGAGGCTTACCGCAAAGCAGACCATGGCAATGGATTCCTCGAAGAGTTTGTCATCGATGAGCCTACCCGAATAATGATGGAAAAACATGGAGATGGTTGCGATGACCTTCACACCGATTTGCACGAATGTCTGGGACACGGAAGCGGACGATTGGCAGACGGTGTTGATCCAGATGCATTAAAAGCATACGGTGACACAATAGAGGAGGCGAGAGCCGACCTGTTTGCCCTCTATTACATAGCCGATGAAAAAATTCTGGAATTGGGGCTGCTGCAAGATAAAGAAGCGTATAAAAGTCTGTACTACAGTTATATGATGAATGGGTTGATGACCCAACTCACACGCATCAAAAGAGGACACCAGATAGAAGA
>JALFBL010000113.1 GCA_022773395.1 Prevotella sp. | reverse complement strand
CTTGAAGCTGCGGCTGAATCGCCACCGGAGGCAACAGAAAGTGGCTAAGGGGGGCTTGTCATTAACATGCTGTCATCCCAACTATTGTGTCTCAATGAGTTGGGATGGAGGTTGCTATGTTTAGCGGACAGTAATAATATTTTATAGGCGGTGCTGAATTGCAGCAATCATAAAAAGTTCGGATTCTCGCCAATAAGAAATCTCCACGCCATTGACAGCAATGGCGTGGAGATTTGGGCTGTTGAAGACTATTTGTTATTTCCAAGTTGGTGTGGCAAATTTGTCGCCTGTCTGTTTGACGAGAGCTTTCTTGGTACTTTCGGGGAATCCCATGCGAGTTACTCTTGCTCCCAATCCTTCGGGAGTCATGAGGAACTTGCCGTCTTTTTCGGGTTTCACCGCCATGTCGTTGTATTTTACGATGAGATAGATGGCCAGTTGTTTCCAGCGTGCCAGCATCTGTTGTGCTTTTTCAATACCATAGTTGGTGAGGTATTCTGTGGCTTGTTTAGGATTTTCCTGATAGAGTCGCATGGCATTTTCTTCAACGCTTTTCTGTGCGGCAATATAGGAAGTTTCCAGCGAGTCGCGCACAGTTTTCAAAGAAGGGAACATCTGGCTGTAGCGGGGATAAACCATGTTGCTCACCCAATTGCATACCCAGAATGCATTCTTGTCGGAAAAGGTTACAGCATCTGCACCTGGAGTGTTGTAGCATTCGGGCTGTTTGTCCGAGCAGCAGTAAATCGGGGTGTAGGCTACCATGTTGCCATCGTCGTTACCGAACCAGATGATACCTCCAATTTCACGGGGCAGCCAAGAACGGAGCTGTGCCACATAGCTGAAACCTGTTTGCTGTGTGGAAGTGGGACGCTCGTTGAAATAGTCTTTTCCGTCAACAGTGAAGTGCAAAGGTGTGGGGCGATAGGGCATTTCCCAAATACCCTGTCCCAAATCCGAATCAAGTGCAAAAGGAGTTCCTTCGTAGTGGTCACGCATACAGGCTTTTACATCTTGGAGGGATACTTTGCGGTTGGGTATAATCCACAAGGGCATGGGCTCTGCATCTTTTTCCATACCAGAAGCAAAGGCTACGTAGGGACTCATGTCGGCAAAATGATTGAAAAAACTCCAAACACGCGCTTCGCAGGCGCGACGGCCAGAGAAGTCGGGATAGGCATAGGCGTCATTGAAAGAGAAATCCTTGTCTTTTCCACTAAACCAGCCTTTTTCACGAGCAAACTTGATAACGTCTTTTGAGAAAAGAACATTCTTTTTGTCCTTCTGGTTGAAAGTGCGTATGCGACTTTGGTTGGCATGCGCACAGATGGCGTCATCGGGAATGCGAATGGCTACCCATACCACTCCTTTTGAGCCAGGCCCTTTTCCCATCATTTCCATGATCCATGCCTCGTTGGGATCACAGATAGTATAGGTCTCTCCGCTTGAGCAGTAACCATAGGTTTCGGCAAGTGTTGTCATCACCTTGATGGCTTCGCGGGCTGTCTTGGCACGCTGCAGTCCGAGATACATCAGTGAGCCATAGTCAATAAGTCCTGTGGTGTCTATCATTTCCTCGCGACCGCCAAATGTGGTTTCACCGATGCTTACTTGGTATTCGTTGATGTTTCCTATCACATTGTAGGTAACGGGTGCTTCGGGAATGAAACCATGGTTGACTTTTGTGTCGTAATCAATGATCCAACGTTTTTCACCTTTGGCATGAATTCCGCCAGGATAATGGCACAAACCGGTGAACAAGCCATAGTCATCGGCATTGTAGCTGCAAAAAACGCTACCATCGGCACTTGCTTTCTTGCCTACTATAAAATTCGTACATGCTGTAGCATACATTCCGATGCTCATCAGCGCGATAGTCAATAATTGTTTTTTCATTTGTCAGTTATTTGATTGTCAATTTCGTATGTAACTCCTAATTCTCGCACATGGGCGGTAATCCATCCATTGTGGTATTTTGCCTTATACACCTTTCCGTTGTTTCCAACAATACATAGTCTAGAAGGGTCGTTTACGGGCTTTTTCAGTTTCAGCGATAATTCTGCCCAGTTGAACAGTGGGCAAGCCGTAGCTGTGAATTTGCAGGCATTGGAATATCCTTTCGTCCCTTTCGTGATTTCGGGCCTCAACTGTACATCGTCTGGCAGCAATCCTTTCCTGACGAGTAATTGGATGCCGGGCATCTGAAAATTGTTTACCTTGTTCCACCGAAGCACCCATGGTGCGTGGCGAGGTTTGTGGGACGGTAGCGGTTGTTTCTTTCCCTTCACCGAGAATGTGTATTTTGATTCGTTTCCGTAAATATCGGTCAGTGCATATTCTATATGGTACACTTTCTCGCGGTTGAATTTCACGATGCCCCGGTTCTCGTCGGCTTGAAGAACAGGAAGCGAATTGCCTGGCTGAATAAATGATTTCATGTACCATACCTTCATTCGCAGGAAATGCTCAAAGTCTCCCCACGAATTAACCATGCGGTTTTTGAGCATGGGAATATTGTCAACATTGCTTTTGAAGACGGTCTGTCCATCTACTTTCAATTCCGTTTTTCTGATTCCGTATCTGCCGTAGGCCTCCTCCATATAGTCGTTTGCCCAAATGCCGAATCCCACTTCACCCCATGCTGTGAAAATGCGATTGAGGTGGTGGGAGGTTAATGTGAACGTTTGCTGGGCTGAATTTTCACAAAAGATTCCTTTGCCCTCTACAGGATAAGCCTTAAATGCATGTGCCACGGGCGGTGTGGTGTCTTTCATAAATTCCTTGAGGAAATCCAATGGATCTACCATGTCGTTTGTCTGGCTGTCGTGCATTTCAAGATGAAGATGAGGAGCCTCGCTGCTACCTGTATTTCCACTTACGGCAATCAGCTGTCCAAGAGCTACAGGACAATCAGTAGGTTTTAAACGGATATCGACAGGGGCACTGGACGACCGATAAGCGTCAATGATATCTTTCTGGCCGTGTTCATGGCGATAGCGACTTACTTGTGCCCTGATGGGAGGTGCAAATTTGTTGAGATGGCAATAAACGCTGGTATAGCCATTGGGATGGCACACATAGAGAGCATTGCCAAATCCTCCCAAACTCACAGTGATGCGCGATACATAACCTTCAGCAATGGCAAAAATGGGTTTGCCCACAGACATCCCCGTCCTTACGTCTATCCCTCCATGGAAGTGGTTGGGACGTGGCTCACCGAAATTTCCCGCCAAAGTCATGGGAAAATTGACGGGAGAACCGAATTGCAAGGTGGCTGCAAGCAGTATAGACGACAACACTATGTTCAAACTTTTAAAGTATTATAACCATTTTGTTCAACAAGCCTTGAAACTCATGTCGAGTCCTTTCACCGAATGTGTGAGAGCACCCACTGAAATAAAATCTACGCCACATTCGGCATAGTCGCGAATGGTATCGAAAGTGATGCCGCCACTTGACTCCGTTTCATACTTGCCTGCAATTATCTCTACCGCTTTTCTGGTGTCTACCACCGAAAAATTGTCAAGCATGATACGGTTTACCCCTCCGTTGTTGAGCACCTGCTGAAGTTCTTCGAGATTGCGCACCTCAATCTCTATCTTCAGGTCGAGGTTCTTTTCTTTTAGATAAGCGTGGCAACGGTTGATGGCTTGTGAGATGCCACCAGAAAAATCCACATGATTGTCTTTGAGCAGAATCATGTCGAACAAACCAATGCGATGGTTGGTTCCTCCACCTATCTTCACGGCCTGTTTTTCAAGCATACGCATTCCTGGAGTTGTCTTGCGGGTGTCGAGCACGCGAGTATGAGTACCTTCAAGACGTTTGACATATTTGCGGGTCATGGTGGCAATGCCGCTCATCCTTTGCATAATGTTGAGCATCAAGCGTTCTGTTTGGAGCAACGATTGTATTTTTCCGGTGACAACCATCGCCACGTCGCCTTTTCTCACTTCTGCCCCATCTGGGATCAGTACTTCCACTTGCATGGTGGAGTCAAACCGGGCAAAAACACGTTTGGCAACCTCTATGCCAGCAAGTACCCCGTCTTCCTTGATAAGCAGGCGGCTCTTGCCCACCGCGTCTTCTGGTATGCAGCACTGCGTGGTGTGGTCGCCGTCGCCAATGTCTTCGGCAAATGACAAGTCAATGAGTTTGCTTTCCAATTCGTTTACAGACAACATATTTAATTGAGGTATTAATGGTGGTCAATCGTTCAAGTAGATACCAAAGGTGATTTTAAATCCCAAGTTACTGTAGTTGGAATGATCCTTGAAACTTTGGTGATAGTAAACAGAAGGCTCTACCGTTACAGTACGGCTCAAAAAATAAGCATAGCCTACTTCTATACCCGGCTGTACATCGTTGAAATTGGTATTGGCATGCAGATAGTTTACATTTGCTCCTAAGAACAACCCGTTCTGTTCAATGTAGTAGCGGAGACCTGCGCCGAGCGAGAAATAGTCGGGTGCCTTTCCGTTGCTGTTGTAAGCAATCTGTCCTGAGGCCATCCAATTGTCAAAAAGGAAATAGCCGGCTTGTGCGCTTACGCCTAACTTGAAATCTTCCAGGCCACTGTAATTCAGGTCAAATCCTGTGAAAGACGCACCTACATAATACTTGTCTTCATGGAAAGGTGTCAAACGATTGTTACTATACTGTGCCTGTGCGGCAATGGCCATTGTCAAAGCGACAACCATCATGGAAATTTTCTTCAACATATTATTATTCATTAAATTATGATTTATACTCTATTTTGCTAAATCTATCACTTATCTCCTGGTTCTTATAAGTTATGGTGAATCAGAGTCAATGATTGGCACCGGTGCCATCTGCACTCTTCTTATACTTACCATACCATCCCAAGAACCATGCCACAGCAATAATCAAGGCTGCTCCCCCTACTCCATAGCCGAACATGAGATCAGCTCCAATTGCATTTTTTGACACAACGATGAAAGTAGAGCACACCACGGTCATGAATAAGGCAGGAATGAGTGTGATCCAGAATGTCTTGCGTTGCTGGACAAGATATACGGTGACAGTCCATAAAGTGAATACTGCAAGTGTTTGGTTGGCCCATCCAAAATAGTTCCAAATCACATTAAAGCCATT
>JALFBL010000101.1 GCA_022773395.1 Prevotella sp. | reverse complement strand
GAAAATACCTGAAATCCGCCGCTGTCGGTCAGAATAGGTCTGTCCCAGGTGTTGAATTTGTGCAGTCCTCCTGCCGATTTCAGCACGTCAAGTCCCGGCCGGAGATACAGATGATACGTGTTGCCCAGAATGATTTGAGCCTTCACCTGCTCTTTCAGTTCCGTGAAATGCACTCCCTTTACGCTCCCTGCCGTTCCCACCGGCATGAATATGGGAGTCTTTATCTGTCCGTGGTCGGTCGTGATGATACCCGTGCGCGCGTCGCTGGCATTGTCTGTATGCAGAACTTCGAAATTCATTTCTTATCCTCTTCAATGACAAACGATACGGGATTGTCCACCACTTCGTCTGTAAGCGCAAAATGCCATACGTCCTGCACATTCTCCACATAATGGAACGAAACTCCTTTCAGATATATTTCCGGAATCTCCTCAATATCCTTCTTGTTGTCCTTGCACATCAGGATGTCGGTAATGCCGGCACGCTTGGCCGCCAATATTTTCTCTTTGATTCCGCCAACGGGAAGAACCTTTCCGCGGAGGGTTATCTCTCCCGTCATAGCCGTGTTCTTGCGCACTTTGCGCTGGGTCAACGCCGAGGCGATGGAAGTAGCGATGGTGATGCCTGCCGAGGGACCGTCCTTGGGTGTAGCTCCCTCAGGCACGTGGATGTGGATGTTCCAATGGTCGAAAATGCGGTAGTCTATTTTCAGACTGTCGGCGTGTGCCTTCACATATTCCAATGCCAGCACGGCCGATTCCTTCATCACATCGCCCAAATTTCCCGTCAGGGTGAGTTTGGCTCCTTTCCCCTTGCTCAAGCTTGTTTCGATGAAAAGAATTTCTCCACCCACACTTGTCCAGGCCAGACCAGTTACCACTCCGGCGTATGCGTTGCCTTGGTAGATGTCGCGGTAGAAAGGAGGCTTGCCAAGCAGTCCTTCAATTTCGTTGGGTGTGATTTTCTCGTAGGGCAGCGCACCGTCCTTTGCTTTCATGAACGCCAGTTTTCTCAAAGACTTGTTGATTTGCTTTTCCAACTGACGTACACCGCTCTCGCGTGTGTATTGTTCTATGATTTTCTCGATGGAAGCCTTGTTGAACGCCAGATGCTTTTCTGTATCAAGCCCTGTGTTCTCTTTCTCTTTCGGGATCAGGTGACGCTTGGCTATCTCGTATTTCTCTTCAGTGATATATCCACTCACTTCGATGATCTCCATACGGTCGAGCAGAGGGCGTGGAATGGTGTTCAAGTCGTTGGCGGTTGCAATGAACAGTACCTTCGACAGGTCGTAGTCCACATCCAGATAATTGTCGTGGAAAGCGTTGTTCTGTTCCGGATCGAGCACTTCCAGCAGTGCCGACGACGGGTCGCCGTTGATGGTGTTCTGTGTCACCTTGTCTATCTCGTCGAGGATAAATACGGGATTGGACGAATCTGCTTTCTGAATGGCCTTGATGATGCGTCCAGGCATGGCGCCGATGTATGTCCTTCGGTGTCCGCGTATTTCCGACTCGTCGTGCATGCCTCCCAGAGAAACGCGCACGTATTTTCGCTTCATGGCCTCGGCTATGCTCTTTCCCAGCGATGTCTTTCCCACTCCCGGAGGACCGTACAGGCAAATGATGGGCGACTTCAAATCGCCGCGAAGGCTCAGCACAGCCATATATTCGAGAATCCTCTCCTTTACCTTTTCCATGCCATAATGATCCTTGTCGAGAACCTTTTGGGCACGTTGCAGATTCAAGTCGTCTGCGGTGTATTCTCCCCATGGCAAATTCACCATTGTTTGAAGATAGGTGAGTTGGACACTGAACTCAGGGCCTTGTGGATTCAGCAAATCGAGTTTGTCCAGTTCTTTGAAGAATGTTGCCTGAATGTCCTCGGGCCATTTTTTCCCATTGGCTTTCTCTATCAGTTCCTTGCGCTCCGGAGAGCCTTCTCCGTTTCCCAGTTCTTCCTTAATGTTTCGAATTTGCTGTTGCAAGAAATACTCTCGCTGCTGCTCGTCCAAGTCTTCGCGCGTTTTCGACCGGATGCTCTGCTTGATTTCCTGAAACTTCATTTCCCTATGCAGGATTCTCAGCATCTTCATGATGCGCTCTTTCAAGGAGTTTTCTGCCAGGAGCAGCACTTTTTCCTTGAGGTCGAAAGGCATGCTTGAACAGATGAAGTTCAGCATTACTATGGGATTGCTGATGTTTTGCAGGGCAAATTGTGCCTCATCGGGAATGTCCTCGTTTTTCTTGATAAAATCCAGCCCTACGGTTTTCAAGTCTTCCACGGCAGTATTGAACTCCGCATCGTTTTCACCGGGAATTTCCTCCGGTGCTATGGTGACGATGCCTTTCAGATAGGGGCGAGTTTTTTTCAGTGATTCCAATGTGCATCTGCCCAGTCCCTGCACGATGATGGTGATGTTGTTGCCCGGCCCGGGCATTTCCAGCACACGCAGGATTTTGGCGAAAACACCGTATTCATACAAATCGTCTTTTGTTGGATTGTCCACATTCGCATCTTTCTGTGCAAACACAGCAAACACCCTATCTTGATTGTCTTTGAGAGCATTTACAAGACTCAAACTTGCCGGTCTGCCAATCAGTATTGGGGAAACCACGGTCGGGAAGAGAATCAAATTGCGTGTGGCCAATATGGGCACCTCGCCGTCAACTCCTCCTTTAAACAGTTCCGTAACGTCTCCTTCGTAGTCGGCAATCATTGAAAACGTATTGTTGTTGTTTGTTCTCATACTTTTGTTTACTTATTTTATGAAGTCCGGGCTGCTCGTTGCAAAGCAGTCCGAAGCGGCTGCAAAGGTACGATTTTTTATTGACAAACCACGATGGACAATTGATAATTATATATAATATAGGTGGTTTGTCGATTCTTTTTCGTATTTTTGCACCTGTTATGCCGAATCCATTTTTTCAGTTCAGACAATTCACTGTCTTCCAAGACAAATGCGCCATGAAGGTGGGCACCGATGGCACGTTGCTGGGAGCGTGGGCGCAAGGTGGAAAACGCATATTGGACATAGGTACCGGCACGGGGTTGATAGCCCTGATGATGGCGCAACGCTATCCCGAAGCCCGTGTAACGGCTATTGACATTGACCGGGACGCCTGCGAACAAGCCCTGGAAAACATACGGAAATCGCCTTTTTCGGAACGGATAAAGATTGTGAACGCTCCTCTGCAGCAATTCTGCCAAGCCCCCTTTGATGCCATTGTGAGCAACCCTCCCTTTTTCACCAACGCCTTGCGCAACCCCGATGAAAAGCGTTCCACAGCCCGCCACACGGACACGCTGCCATTCAAAGAACTCTTTCGGCAAACGGGCTGTCTGCTGACGGCCGACGGCACTTTTTCGGCCGTCATCCCGTTCGACTGCCGCGAGTCGTTCGATCTGGAGGCCATCCTGAACGGCTTTTTCCCCTGGCGTGTCTGTGCTGTGAAAACCGTGGCCCACAAACCGCCTCGTCGCTATCTCCTTTCGTATGGCTTGCAGCCATTGCCACACGTGGAAACATCGGAAATTGTCATCCGTTCCGGCGAATATGAAAAAATGCTTGGTGATTTTTACTTGTAGAAAACCGAAGGTTCGGCATTCTTAAAGATGGTTGAACTTTCTCAGCAGTTTCTTGTTGATAGCCTGGATGGTTCGTCCTTGTTTGGTCAGATCTTCCCTTACAATGTTGATGTCGTTGAAAAATTCGCTGAAAGCCGTTTGCACCAGATTGGGCTGTCGCTTGCTCCTGTCAGCATCGGGGTTTACAATCATCCTGATGCCTTTCTGTACCAGGCGAATGTCCACATCGGCCTCTGCCATCACGGGGTCGCCGTCATAATGTATGAATCCCGGCCTTTCTCTGTGAATCCGTATGTGGTCGGTTTTCAGAGTCTTTATCTTTTGATTTTTGTCCAACGTCTTGTTCATCATCTCTATGGCCACTTGCGGAGCCTCAATCACACTGAAAGGCTCCATGATGATCACGTCCAGCAGTCCGTCGCTCATCGAAGCCTGAGGGGCAATATATGCGTTGTTGCCATATTGTGAAGCATTGGCACAAGAGATGAGAAACGCTTTGTGAATGGTCATGCCCTCCTCATTTTCAATCTTGTATGTCTCCGGTTTGTAGGAAAGGCCTTCGCGCAAGACATTTTCCACATAGGTCAACATTCCCCGCTTGCCGGCCTCGGCAAATTTCATGCTGATAAAAGCGTCGAAGCCCATGCCGCAGGTGCAAAAGAAGGGCATGCCGTTGACAAGGCCATAGTCGAGTTCGTTGATGACACACTTGTTGATGACACCGATACTTTTCTTGATGTCCATGGGGAGCAACAAGTGGCGTGCCAGTCCGTTTCCCGACCCGCAGGGAATGATTCCCAAAGCCGTTTTCGAGTCGATAATGGCTCTTGCCACTTCGTTCACAGTTCCATCGCCTCCCACGGCCACGACAATGTCCACACCGTCCGCCTTGGCTTTCTGTGCCAACTGTGTGGCATGCCCGGCATATTCGGTTTCCGCAACGCTGTAGTCGAAAAGACTTTTGTCCAAAGTCTCCTCAATCAATTGTGGGATGTTCGATTTTTCCACTGTTCCCGAAATCGGGTTCATCACAAACAAAATCCTCATCATTTCTTTCATCGTCTGCAAAAGTACGAAATAATTCTGATTCATGCAATCCATTTTTACATTCTCATGAATTAATCGTTAATATTTGATAATACTTTTACGTTATCTCATGAATATTACTTACTTTTGCAGCGGTTAAACAACTTAAAAAGAAAGAATATGAAAAAGTTTCTCATATTAATGTTGGTGTCTATGGGTTCCTTCATCTCTGTTTTTGCCCAGAAGCAGGCAGAGATCAAGTTCGAGACCATAGAAAAGAACTTGGGAACATTTCCCGAAAGCAAGCCTGTTCAAACTTGCGAGTTTGCTTTTACCAATGTAGGCAATGCTCCATTGGTTATCAACCAGGCCGTTGCCAGTTGCGGATGCACCGTTCCCTCCTACACGAAAGAACCGATCGCTCCGGGCAAGACGGGTACGATTAAGGTTACTTACAACGGGAAAGGCAAATTTCCCGGTCACTTTAAGAAGACCATTACGGTTCGCACTAACGGCAAGACAGAAATGACACGCCTCTATATTTTAGGGGTTATGGAAGAAGGTAAATGACGGAAAAGCGGCCATGTCAATACAGGTGGAATACTGCGAAAAATATTGACAGACAAACTATTGCGTTTAATAAATAATTTTGTAAAATCTCCCACGCCTTGTGCATCGGGAGATTTTTTTCTGTTTTTCCATTCTTTAACCTGCCGGAAAAAAGATTGAAAAAAGGCAAAATGCCGTGGTTTCTTGTGCGATAAATCATTTGTTGGTTTGCAACGAACCGTTCCTTGAACAAGAATGGATGGTTGTTTGTTTTTCAATGGATTATCCATTGAAAAACAACGGATGATTCATGGTGCGTCAATGGATGTCACTTTGCAAAGGAGCCGATGTTGGTACAGCGAGTACATAATCCTTTTGGGGGTGTCTGTTTTCAATGTTTTTCCCCGTTTTCGCCACAAAAAGACTGTGCAACGAATCATTCTTTGATGATTATTCCATTCTGTTTTTCTTTCCAAAATATGCATGAATTTTGTAAAACACTGTAAATCAACAAAGTAAATGAAACACAAAAGACGATGGATTTCCGCCATGTTACCCATGAAAGCGAAAAATCATCGTTTTTTGAAAAAATAATGCTGAAAAATTTTTACATCGTCAATGGTTTTGCGACAGATATTGCAAGGCCGATTCGGCACAGCGTTCACCATCGATGCCTGCCGACACGATGCCACCGGCATAACCGGCTCCCTCGCCGCAGGGGAAGAGACCTTTGAGTCGTATGTGCTGAAGATTTTCCCGGTTGCGGAGAATGCGTACGGGCGACGAGGTGCGTGTTTCTACAGCCATCATCA
>JALFBL010000103.1 GCA_022773395.1 Prevotella sp. | reverse complement strand
CGGCTGGTATCACAACGTGATGTCGCTGCTGCACGGATGGTATCAGACACAGGCTGGTGCCATTGACAAACGGGCGCAGGCACCCAAGTTTGATGAAAAACTGATGGGACAGCTCATCCGTTTCGTCAGTTCGCACGAGGTGGGGCACACATTGGGATTGCGCCACAACATGGGGTCGAGTGCGGCAACACCGGTTGACAGTCTGCGCAACAAGGCATGGGTGGAAAAACACGGACACACGGCCTCTATCATGGACTATGCGCGTTTCAACTATGTGGCACAGCCCGAAGACAACATCACGGAGGCGGGAATCTTTCCACGCATCAACGACTACGATAAATGGGCGATAGAATGGGGTTACCGCTATTTTCCCGATGCGAAGGACGAGAAGGAAGAACGTCTGATACTGAACAAGATGATCATTGACAAATTGAAATTGGGGCCACGCTACTGGTTTGGAGGCGAGGGCTACGACAACGACCCGCGCGCCCAATCTGAAGACCTGGGAGACGATGCCATGAAGGCGAGCGATTATGGTGTGAAAAACCTCAAGCGCATCATCAAGCACATCGACGAGTGGAACTATGAAGAGGGCGACATGGACAAGAACCTGGCGGATGCCTATGGAAACATTGTGGCGCAGATGGGACGCTATGCCGGCCATGTGGCACGTAACATTGGCGGATGCTACCATGAATACAAGAGTGCCGACCAAAAGGGTGCGGTGTACAAGCCCATGGGCAAGGAAAAGCAGAAAAGGGCTTTGGCTTGGCTGAACGCAAACATTCTGAAGGAGCCAACGTGGATGATTAGCGAGGACTACGTTCTCCGTTTGAGCAAGGCACCTCAAAGCCTGATCATGAATCTTGGCCTGAGCACGGTGGACAGACTGACCAATCCTGTTATCCTTTCGTCCATCAGCAAGTATGCTTACCAGCCTAATGGCTACCAGCCAATGGAATATATCAACGACTTGATAGGGTATCTTTTCAAGAGTACGACCACAGGTGAAAAGGTGGGGGCGTGGACAAAGGCGATTCAACGCCGTGCCGTGTCCGACTTTATCAATACCTGGAAAATGTCGAATGTGGATGAGCAGCGTCCGTATGCGCTTGATGCCCTGAACAAAATCAAGGCTCGTGTGCAGAATGCGCGCACTGCCAATGCAGATACGCGTGCGCACTATCAGTTCTTGGCACAACAAATCAAAATGGCTCTGGACGGCAAGTTCGATGTTGTAGAAGAAAGAAGATGACGGACATCCCTTACAGGGGGATGGTGAAACCAGAAGTATGCACCACGGGCAATCTCACACACAAGGCAGGTGTGGGATTGCCCGCAGGTATTTTTATAGCCCCCTTTCCGCCCAGTCGCCCCTATCAAGGTTTCTGTAGCCAATGGCTTCGGCAATGTGTTGCGACTGCACTTTCTCTTCGCCCTCTATATCGGCAATGGTGCGCGCCACTTTCAAGATGCGGTTGTAGGCACGGGCAGACAGTTTGAGGCGATCCATGGCGTTTCTCAAAAGGTTGAGCGAATGGCTGTCGGGTTCGGCAAACTGATGGATCATGCGCTCGGTCATCTGTGCGTTGCAGTGGATACCCCGGAATTGCCCAAACCGTTTCACCTGTATGTCGCGGGCATGGATCACCCTTTCACGGATAACGGCACTCGGCTCTCCTGGTGCCGCTTTCGACATGTCCTTGAAAGGGACAGGTGTAATTTCTATCTGTATGTCAATACGGTCGAGCAACGGCCCCGAAATCTTATTCATGTATCTTTGGATTTGTCCGGGCGTGCAAACGCAATGGTGGGTGGGATCGCCGTAGTAGCCGCAGGGGCAGGGGTTCATGGATGCCACGAACATGAGCGAGCAGGGATATTCCAGCGTATATTTGGCACGACTGATGGTGATTTTCCTGTCTTCCAACGGTTGGCGAAGCACCTCCAAGGTGGATTTGTTGAACTCGGGCAGTTCGTCGGCGAACAACACTCCGTTGTGGGCCAGCGAGATTTCGCCCGGTTGCGGATTCATCCCACCACCCACCAAGGCCACTTGCGAAATGGTGTGATGGGGAGCACGGAAAGGGCGAAGTGTGATGAGCGACATGTCGCGCCCTAATTTGCCGGCAACAGAATGAATTTGAGTGGTTTCCAGACTTTCTGCCAGTGACAGTGGCGGAAGAATGCTGGGCAGGCGCTTTGCCATCATAGATTTTCCACTGCCGGGAGGACCTATCATGATCATGTTGTGACCACCGGCGGCAGCCACCTCCATGGCACGTTTCACATTTTCCTGTCCTCGCACGTCTGAGAAATCCAAATCATAGTCGCTTTGCTGCTCATAAAACTGTTTGCGTGTGTCGATAAGGGTAGGCTCAAACGTTTGTGAACCGTTCAGAAAGTTGATGGCATCTGCCAGGCTCTCCATGCCGTAAACGTTGAGCTGGTTCACCACGGCGGCCTCTCGGATGTTCTGCTTTGGCACGATCAGCCCCTTGAACTTTTCCTTTCGGGCGCGAATGGCAATGGGAAGTGCTCCCCGGATGGGCTGTAGTTGCCCGTCAAGTCCCAACTCTCCTACCAGCATGTAGTCTTTTAAATGTTCATGATCTACTTTGTTGTTGGCTGCGAGAATGGCAATGGCAAGCGGCAAGTCGTAGCCGCTGCCTTCTTTTCTGAGGTCGGCAGGTGCCATATTCACTGTGATGTCGGCTACAGGAAATTTATATCCTATGTTCTGGATGGCGGCGGCAATGCGGTCTCGGCTCTCTTTGACGGCATTGTCGGGAAGTCCTGTAAGGTGATAGAGCACGCCTCTTGACATGCTTACTTCCACAGTGACGGTAGTGACTTCCAACCCGTTTACTGCGGCACAAAAAGTTTTAACCAGCATATATCTGTGTTTTGCATAGATAGACTTTAGGGCTGTGGACAGCCCCGTGGAAGCATTACTTCAACAGTCCGTCCAAACGTTCTTTCAAGTCGTTGGATGTAAGATTACGGGCAATGATTTTCCCGTTGGTGTCAATCACGAGATTGGCCGGAACAGAGCGCAAACCAAATTTTTGCAGTATGGGACTCTCGAAGAGTTTCTCGTCACAGATGATAGGCCAGTCCACCTCATCGTGCCGCAAGAAACTCTTGCATTCCTGCTGACTGGCATCTACGCTGATTCCAATTACGCCCAATCTGTTGCCGTACTTTTGTTTCAGCGTGCGGATGTACCGCTGGATATCCTGACTGTCGTAATTCCATGTACTCCATACATAAATCACAGAGTACTTGCCCCGAATGTCCCAGTTGGACACTTTCTTTCCATCCACGCTGGTGGCTGAGAAAGCGGCAATGGAATTGTTCACCATCGACTTTTTCAGAACATCAATGTCCTGTTTCAGTCGATTCAACGTACCGTTTTTAGGTTGTGACAATGCCAGGATAGATGCCAATTCGGCAGCCTTGTTGAAATCCGGCTTTGTGCTTTGTATGAAATATCGTTTGAGTAAATAGACGCTTACGGAGGATTCTTTGTAGTCTTTGATGAAAGTTTCTGCCAGACGTGCCGTTTCTGGGGGGGGGGATTTGACAATCTGTTGGCGGAATGTCGTCATTAGTTCGTTGTTTTGGGTTCCTTCAACGGTCAATTCCTTCAAATGCGATGCATCGGCTTTTATGTTGACAGAACTCCCCGATTCTGCAAAAATAGGCTGTTCGGAGAAATTGGGAAATACGAGCATCAAGACCCCTTCTTCTTGACAGGCTGTTTGATAGGTGAAGTGCCCACCGTCCACCTTTATGGTGTCTATGCCTTTTATCAGTCCGTCTGGACTGTAAACATAAAACTCACCCTGATTCAGGTTGAGGAAACGCCCTTCAATTTTAAATTGACCGTGGCGTGTTCCGCAAGATACCAGAACCAGGGTGAGCAGAATATAAGTGAATCGCTTCATTCGCGAGCGTTGACAATGGTTGCCGTTTATTTACGAACCTTCAGAAGTTCAAGGTCGTTTGCGGCGTAGGCAGCAAGTTTCGGGTCAAGTTGCAATGCTTTCTGCAAGAAATTTGAAGAAACGTCATAATTGCCTTGGCGTGCAGCGTTGACAGCCAATAAATAGTTGGTCATGGCGTCTTTTTTCTTCACGCTGTTCAGAACCACTTCTGCGGTAGCATAGTTTTTGTTCAGAATTTCAGCCAGTCCGGCGAGATTGCTTTCAGAGTTGCCCAAATTCTTTGCAGCCTCGGCATAGTTGCCTCTGGCAATGTTCAGCATACCTAGCACATTGTCTAAGCCATTGGCGCCTGTTGCCTTTGAAATGTATTTCTCTGCGGTTTCAACATCTCCGTTCTGCAATGCCATCATGCCCAATGTGGCGTTGGCTTCAGGAGCGTTGCTCATCACGTTGAATGCCTTGTTGATGTATTCTTTGGCAGCTTCGTTGTTGCCCTTGTTAAATTCCATGGCAGCAATGTTGTTGATGGCACGGTAGTCTGCGGGATAAATTTCTGAGGTCTTTTTGTAGATTTCCTCTTTCTTGTCCACATCCTCTGTCAGCGTGGCTGCATAGAGCAGTTCGTCTGTGCTCAGTTGTGTGGCATCTGCTTCATACTGCTGCTGAATCTGTTCATCGCTTCTTCCGATAGTTTCATAGTTGATAATCATGCGTGAACGGCGGAGTTCCGGAAGAATGCCATCGGCCAATTCGCGGTAGCCGGCAGACATGTTGCGAATTTGGCGCTCTCGCTCCTGTGGATCCTTATACATGGAAAGTACGCGAAGAATAACGTCCTTGTCCTGGATGTTGCTGGCTTCTACCAACTGTTGGAAGCCATCCCAGTCTTCAGCCGTATATTTGGCATTGATGTCGGTAGATACTTTTGTTTTCTTCAGCTGGTCTTTTACATATTTCTCGGCAGTGTTTTGGCGCTTGTTGGCCAATTTGTCGTTGAAATCGTAATCACCTTCAGGAGAAGCGAAACCCAATACGTCAATATCTTTGATGGCGAGTGTTTCACGCTCTCGGTTGATTTTCTTCAGCAAATCTACAAATTCGGCAATTGAATTGCTCTTCAGTTCCTTCTTGCGCAGGTTGGCCTGATTGATGAGGAACTTGATTTGTGCCTCTTGCTTGTGTGCATTGATGCGCTGGAAATTGTCGGGAGCAATACAGGCACCAGTAGAAGTAAGAAGTGCTCTGTACAATTCGGATGTGGATATCACACCGTCAGCCACCTTGACAGCCGGAACACTCACCTGCTTCTTGCCTACTTTGGCATCGAAAGTGAGATAAAGCTCGCTCTTGTGCATTGACGGATTGTATGCGAAACTATTGCGCATGGTATAGTTGCCGCCAACTTTATAGGATATGGTCTGGTTGTTGGCTTTCACTTTTTCGCCCTGGAATGTGGAAGGTTGTCCTTGCACCACCTCACCGTTGCTACAGCGGATTTCAGGGATAACTGTAACGATTGCTTTCTTCTTGAGATATTTTTCGGGAAACTTGCCATTGATAGTTACAGGAACCTTTCCGGCTTCTGTTTCCATAGGATTAGGAACGACATTAAAATTGTCGGCAGAAAGCGCACCGAGTTTGGAAGAACATGAAGTCAAAGCCATCATGCCAAATGCTGAAATAAATAAAATAAGATTTTTGCGCATAATTAATGATTAGAAAGTGTGTGCCGCGAGCGGGACTTGAACCCGCACAGCCATTACTGGCCAAGGGATTTTAAGTCCCTCGTGTCTACCAATTCCACCATTGCGGCCGTACAAGAGCGGAAAACGGGACTCGAACCCGCGACCCCAACCTTGGCAAGGTTGTGCTCTACCAACTGAGCTATTTCCGCATAAAGTAGTTGGTTTAAAACGTTGCAAAGATACGGTGAATAATCGAAACCCCCAAAATAATTTGCACATTTTAATATTATGGAATCTATATGGCAGTCTCTCCAGAACGTACTCCTTATAATTTATAATAAAAATAATATTTTTTCATCTAAAAGTTTGTCGATTCCAAAAATATCCGTATCTTTGCACCCGAAATTATCGATTGCCTGTCTTGAAAAAGACACCCATTGCCCAGATGGCGGAATCGGTAGACGCGCTGGTCTCAAACACCAGTGGAGCAATCCATCCCGGTTCGATCCCGGGTCTGGGTACTACAAATCCCTTGTAAATCACTGATTTACAAGGGATTTTTCTTTTTCAATATGTACTAAAAGTGTACTATGCAACAATACTATGAGAAAAGTGTACTTTTATAGTTTTTCGCCACTCAGATTTATATTTAATTAACGACAACTTTTCCCTTTTATTCTGTTTGTTTCCCTTTCTTAGCTTTTTCTCCAACGAATGCCCTATCTTTGCAAATAGTGCCCACCATAGAAAATTGCAAAAATGGAAAACGATAGCTTAAAGATACAGCTTGACAGTATTCAACGAATATTAAACTACTGTATTACTCAGGCCTATAATGTGCTCATTGGAAATATTCTGAGGAAGAAGAGATGTATTACGTGAGTTCGGGATAAGAAAATCCTTGTAAAAGTTGGTAATCTCATTAATATTTTGTATCTTTATGATTGATAAACAACAAGTTACAAGACAATATAAGCGATGATTACCAACTTTTACAAGGATTTTCTTATCCCGAACTCACGTTTATCATCTTGGCTTTGGCAAAAATCCCGTCAATAAGACAATACTGTCCAGAGCTAACAACCTGAGAGATTACCATGTCTTTGAGAAGATGGCCTATCATATGGTAGATTTTGCCCAGGAAAAGCGCAACGGAAAGCCGTTTGGGCTTTATGGCAAATACTACGCATTTGATTCTGCAACCATTGACCTGTGCCTGGAAATATTTAAAACAAGGGAACGCACCATTTTGTGTGGGTACGTTCCCTGTTCAGCGTGAACAGACGCGTGCTGAGCAACGTGCTGTTCACCGCCACTGCAAAGGTGGCTGTTACTTGGTCTTGAAATCTTTCAGTTGGATGGCTGTGGTAGGACCGCCGTCATATCCGCAAACAATCAGCACGTAATCTGTATTGGATGTGCCGCAGTACAGTTCTATATCCTTGCTCCCGTTGTGCAGATAAAGCTGGGTGGGGTTCATCGACATGATGAGATTCTTGAACATTGCGTCAACAGAACCGAGCGACTCAACATAATAGTCCACATAGCTCTTTTTCTGGGCGCATACATAATATTGGTCTTCGTTGGACGCGTTGATTTTCACTTTTACCTTATTTTCATCACCGGGAGTGATGGACTCGATAGTAAGAACATTTCCGGAGGGATTAGGCTTCGGGGTCTTGTATTGTTTGATATAGTAAGGTGTTGTGATTTGCCCTTCTGCGTCCAGTCCATAACAATAGGCATAATAGGTGTGGTTCCATAGGATGAACCCATAGTCATCGCTACCGTGCATGGTGTAAGGGCCTTTGCTCACTTGGGAAGGGAGAATTTCCAGCCAACTCTTGCTGTAGACTTCGGCCAGATATTGCCACCAGCCCTTGTCCATTTCATAGATGGAGCCGTACTCGTCCCATGCCCGGTCAAAGGCAAGTTGGTCGGTCAAGCAAGCATAATAGGTAATATTGTTGTCTTTAGGAGTGAATTTTACATTGAGCGAGGAAGAAGTGATTTCATCCACTTCGATGCTGAAATCATCACCTGTGTTGATGGGTGGCAATTTCATAAATGAAATACTGTCGATTTCCGCGGCATCCAGTGTCACTTGCTGTCCGTCTTTTTGATGCACCAAAAGGTTATAATCTTTTTTTGTCTGTGCTCCCAACGATGTTACCAAGATGATGGCGAGGAGCAATAAATTATATTTTTTCATGAGTAAATTTCAAATTTAAATAATAATGTCCATGAATGGAAAATAAGAAACCGATCAGAACTGTTATTCCGAAAGTGTGGTGGCAACGAATTTCTTGTAGCCGGTGGTTCTTGCACCATATTCATAACCGAACACGAAAATGACGTATTCTGTTCCGGGCTTGAGGTTTTCCAGACGTACTTCCTGTCCTCCCTGGTGAACCATATTGCCATAGCCGCCATAACTTGTTTGGGTGTCAACCATCTTATCCACGGCAGCTTCTTCCGACTCCAATTGAGCTACCAGCTTGTTGAACGATTCTGCCGTCTGGAAGGTAACAACATAGGGGTCGTTGTTGGAAGCGGTCACATTCACCACGAATGCCTCCTTTTCGGGATTGACGTTTGTAATTTCCAGCACATTGTCGGACATCTTCACCTGAGGGGTGGTGAACCACAGTTCTGCAACATCGGTAATCACCTTGGCCGTATTCGTGTCTATGCCATAAGCGTAAATGCAATAGCGGGAGTTGGGTTTCAAGGACGAAATGATGGCAGACGACTCGAAAGTGTCCTCTCCCTTTACTACCTGCTGTTTCATGACATCTTCCCAAGTGCTTCCCGGACTGTATTCTGCCATGGCTGTCCACCAGGCCTTGTCGTGTTCAAACAGTGAACCGTATTGTTCCTTGATGAGATTGTAACTATCTTCACTGACAATGAACTGATAATAGTCGAAATCGTTGCTTGAAGGCTTGATGGTGTACATGGCTTCCGCAGGAGTTACCTCTCCGAGTGTGATGACCAAGTTCTGCTTGGGGGCAACTTCTTTTTTCGCAAAAGTCAAACTGTCCACATCCGACAACATGAAGCCTACCATTGTGCGGTCGCTCTTATGTATGCGTATTCTGAAATTTTCCTGCGCAAATGTCGCTGTGGCCAACAAGACCACTGCAATGAACGTAAATATTTTCTTCATAATCAATTACTTTTTGAATTTGAGGGCTTGGTTGTTTACTTGAATGATATATACCCCTGGAACAAGGGCGGAAATATCAATGGAATTTCCTTTCCAGTGCGACAGCTTCTTTACAATCTGTCCATTCATGCTGTAGATGTTCACATTGGAAAAGCCATCGACACCCTGAAGACGGAGGGTGGAGCCGGTTGCATCAAGGCTGACGTGGAATGTCGTGACAGGGTTTGCCTCGACCATGCTGACAATCATATTGAAATAGAGCTTCTCTATGTTTGCGTAGTCAAACGCAGCCGTCTCTCCTTTCTTGTCTTTGACTCCGATACCGGTTTCATTCAAACTAATGCTCTGCAGGGCTGTCAGGGCAAACTGGGAATTTCCATCTTTTGCCTGCACCACCAAGTGTGTGTCGTCTGCATGGGCAACTCCACACGGAATCAGCATCGCTGCAGCGAGTGCTTTCTTTACCATTTTTTGCATAATCTAAGATTGTTAATGTTTTTGTTTTTAACTTGAGATAACACGTTTAACGGCTGTAAAGGTAAACATATTTTTCATACCTAAATGTGCCCGTCCGCATTTTTTTGCTTTTTTTAATGAAAACATTTGCGGAAAGGGCGGACGCAGAGGCTTTCGGCTCCATTGTACAGGAAACACCGGAAAATTGCCGGAAAGTAGGGGGCCAGAAAGTGATTTTTTATGTAAAATCACAAAGAAAAGGGCAAAATCATGGTCGGTTATTAAATGGAAATCATTACTTTTGCACCCGTTATGAACGAAGTGCACAAAGAATATTCAGACATTTTTTTGCGAGAGAACACAAATCAAGAAAAGATTTGCGAAGACATGGTTTATTGTCATACGTTGGCCTACATCCGGTCGGGCGAGATGGTGATGAGAAAAGGCGGGCGCATGATGACATTGAAAAAGGGCGACACCGCATTGGTGCGCCGCAGCCACCAAGTGAAAGTGTACAAGCAACCAACCCGACAGGGAGAGCCTTTTAACGGACTGTTTGTGCGCCTGGACATCGATTTTTTGAAAAATATCGCGCAACATGGCACACTGCCCAGGCCGCAAGGCGCCCCTGTGGCAGGAAAGACCATGGCCATACGGCTGCCGAATGATGCGGAACTGATGGGTCTGATGGAAACACTCGACCGCTACTACAGTGTAGAACTGCTGCCCTCGCAAGCGTTCGTGGCATCGAAGGTAGAGGAGTTTGTCCGCTCGCTGGTGGAAAGAAACACCGATCTGGTGTCGGTGCTGTTCGACTGCATGGATCCCTGGAAACCCAGCGTGGAAGAATTTATGAACGAGAATTTCACCGTGGACTTTACCACCGAGGAGTTTGCCCATTTCACCGCACGCAGCGTGGATGACTTCAAGTCTGACTTTTCCTCCATTTACCAGAAAGCGCCGAGCCGGTGGCTGCTGCACCGCCGACTGGACGAGGCCTACAGACTGCTGCAGGAAAAAGAAATGTCGCTGACGGAAATATTTACCAGCCTGGCCTTCAAAAACCAGAGTTATTTCTCTGCATCCTTTAAAAGACAGTTCGGTTTTTCACCCTCTGAAGTGTGACAATCATCGAAAAACAGGCGGTTTTTTTGTTCTTTTGAAGAAAATTCGTACCTTTGTCACTGAACGTTTCATATAAATGGAAGTAGGCAATGGAAAAAATCACACAAGAGAATTTCAATCTGAAGTATCAAGACAGCATTGAAGAAGAAAGAATAGACAAATTTGTCTGTGCCGAAATGGGCAGGCAAATACACCGATACATCAAAGGAATGTCTGGCTCGAAACGGATCATGGAGAAATTTGAAGAGACGCTTTCCACCATGACCGTGGCAGAAAAGGAAGAGGCCATCGCAAAATACATCGATCTGAACCGAAAAGCCATCAGCGGTCTCGACTTCAAACTGGTGCTGGCAAGGGCCATCGCCAATTATTGCGACACCTACGACTATATGCAAACCATGCTCAGCGATGTGGAAAAGATGGACTACTACCAGAAAAGAATCCTGGAAAAATACATCCAGTACCATGAAGTGTTCGAGAAAAACGGAAAGTTCGGCATCAAGAACCACAAGGGAGAGGTCTTGGTTTCGCCACAATACGATTTTCTACGCACCTGCTATACTTATGTGGACGACCTGGTCGTCATGCCCATCATTGCCGAGAAGAACGGGAAATTAGGGCTGATTCTGCCCGACAAAAAAGATACGGTGGTGGCCGACTTTATCTACGACGACATACAATTGCGCGACAACTATCCCTATTTCGAGGCGCACCGCGGCAACCAAAAGGTGTATCTTGACGAAAAAGGCGAAAAAGAATGACCCACCTAAACAAAACGAGAATCATGCAAGAAACAAGACAAAACAGAATATCACGACTGCTGCAGAAGGAACTGAGCCTCATTTTCCAATCGCAAACAAGAATGATGCACGGGGTGATGATCAGCGTGACGCGTGTGAGAATAAGTCCGGATCTGAGTGTATGCACGGCCTATCTGAGCGTATTTCCCAGCGAAAAAGGCGAGGAAATCATCAAGAACATCACGGCCAACGAGAAGACCGTAAGGTATGAACTGGGCACACGCGTGCGCAACCAACTGAGAATTATTCCCGAACTGAGGTTTTTCATTGATGACTCGCTCGACTATATCGAACGTATCGATGAGCTGCTGAAAAAGTAAAGCAAAGACAACAGCCCCATGAATTTCCCTTTCTACATAGCACGCAGGTACCTGTTCTCGAAAAAGAGCACGCATGTCATCAACATCATCAGCGGTATCAGTGTGGTGGGTGTTGCCGTGGCCACGATGGCACTGGTGGTGACGCTGAGCGTGTTCAACGGGTTTCACGACTTGGTGGCAACATTCTTCACGGCTTTCGACCCACAGTTGAAAGTGGTGCCTGTTGAGGGGAAAACGGCTCCTGCCGACGACCCCATACTCACCAAGATAAGACAGTTGCCTGAGGTGGACATCGTGACGGAGTGTGTGGAAGACAATGCTATGGCCATGTACAGGGACAAGCAAGCCATGGTGGTGATAAAAGGCGTGGAGGACAATTTCTCGGAACTCACCCACATCAAGGAAATACTGTATGGCGATGGCGATTTCACTTTGCAGGCAGCCAGCCTGCAATATGGCGTGCCGGGTATCAGGCTGGCAGGAACACTCGGACTGGGAGCGCACTGGGACGGATACTTGAAAATCTATGCGCCCAAGCGTGAAGGGCAGTTGGACATGACCAACCCGTCAGACGGTTTCGAGGAAGATTCGCTGTTGTCTCCTGGGACGGTGTTCTCTGTGCGTCAAGGGAAATACGACAAGAACTATATGCTCACTTCCATCGGTTTTGCCCGGAGCATCTTCGCCCAGCAAGGCATGGTGTCATCGCTCGAAATCAGAGTGAAGGCAGGAAGCGACCTGGACGCGGTAAAAGAGAAAATGAGAACCATTGCCGGAACGAAATATAAGGTGGAGGACCGCTATGAACAGCAAGCCGACACGTTCAGAATCATGAAAGTGGAAAAATTCATCGCATACATCTTTCTCACCTTCATATTGATGGTGGCTTGTTTCAATATCATCGGTTCGTTGTCGATGCTGATGATCGACAAGAAGGAGGATGTGGCCACACTGCGCAATCTCGGCGCTTCCGACAAACAAATCGTGAGGGTGTTCCTGTTTGAAGGACGCATGATTTCGGTCATTGGCGCCATGTTGGGCATTGCCGTCGGGCTGCTCCTGTGCTGGCTGCAACAGACTTTCGGGCTGGTGGCTCTTGGCGAAACCACAGGTTCGTTTGTGGTCAATGCCTATCCCGTGAGCGTGCATCCCACCGACATCGTCCTGGTGTTTGTCACTGTCATTGCCATGGGATTTGTTTCCGTATGGTATCCCGTCAGGTATTTTGCCAAGCGGCTGTTGGATTGACCTATCTATAATTTGAACTGACCTATATATAATAAGGTATGAAGGGACGGATCTTTTATCTCATCAAGATTTACGTGTTCATGGCATTGACGTTTGTGGTTGCCAAACCTGTGTTCATGCTTTGTAATGGTGCGGGGCAAAACCTGTCGGGGGGCGACTATGCGGATGTTGTCTGGCACGGACTGAGCCTTGACCTTTCCACCGCCCTCTATCTTTTTATCGTTCCTTTTCTCGCTGTTCTCGTTTCCCTTTGGGCGTGGAGGTGGAACGGAATACGCAAATTCCTGAAAGTTTATTATGCCATTGCAGCTGCTGTTTTGTCGATGGCATTTGTCATCGACACCTCGCTGTACCCGTTTTGGGGATTCAAACTCGATGCTTCGGCACTGCAATATATCGATGCCACGGGCAATGCCTTTGCCAGCGTATCTGTGGGGTTCGTGCTCCTCCGTGTGCTGGTAATGGCGGGCATTGCTTTCGTGCTCTACCGGGTCATGGTGGTGCTTACACCGAAAGAAAAAAGCAGATGGCGCGGCTTTGCCCACCAACATGGCGGAAAACGGGGCAGCGCACAAGGCGGAACCATAGAGCCGGTGCGGAAGATGGGAGTACGGCTTCTGGCATCGCTGGCCTTTCTGTTCTGCATCCCGTTGATGGTTTTGGGACTTAGAGGCGGACTTGGCACTTCCACCAGCAATGTGGGGCAGGTGTATTATTCACAAAAGCAGTTCTTGAACCATTCTGCCGTCAATCCACTGTTCAGTTTCATTTCATCGTTTGGAAAGTCAACCGAAGATGTTCCGGAATACTCCTACCACGATGAGACACGTTGCAGGGAACTGCTTGCTGGCATTTTCGACACCCGCAGCGTGGATTCCGATACTTTGCTGAATACCCGCAGGCCCAATGTGCTGCTCATCATCATGGAAGGGTGTGGAGGAGAATTTACCGAAATGGGCGGCAATGCCCATGTTACGCCCAATCTCACGAAATTGTCGCGAGAGGGAGTGTATTTCACCAGTTGTATTGCCAACAGTTGGCGCACCGACCGAGGGCTCTTGAGCATTTTGAGCGGCTATCCTGCTTTTCCCACCCTTTCCGTCATGAAAATGGCCTCCAAATGCCGCACCTTGCCCTCCATGGCCAAGACGCTGAAGAAACAAGGATATGAAACAGACTTCCTTTATGGTGGTGATGCCAACTTTACCAACATGCGCGGCTATCTGCTCAGCACGGGTGTTGACAGGATTGTGAGCGAGGACGATTTCACGGGCGAGCAACGAGGCAGCAGCAAATGGGGCGTTTGCGACAGTATTGCGTTCGACCGCCTTTATGAAATGGTTGCTTCGAGAAAAGAGGGCAAACCGTGGTTCACCACCTTTCTCACCCTCAGCAGCCATGAACCGTGGACGGTTCCCATGCCTGCAAAGTTCAACGATGAGGTTCTCAATGCTTTCTATTACATGGATATGTGCCTTGGGCGGTTCATCGGGCGTTTGAAGAAATCGCCGCAATGGCGGAACACCTTGGTGGTGATTCTGCCCGACCATGGCATCAAGTACAAGGACATTGACGAGACAAAGAAGTTACGCAGCCAGATTCCGATGATCTGGACGGGAGGCGCTGTCCGTCGGCCGGCCCGCATCGGCATGCTCTGCAACCAAGCCGATGTTCCTGCAACACTATTCGGACAAATGGGCATCAGCCACGCCGACTTTACATTCAGTCGCGACATCATGAGCAAAACATACCGGCGCCAATTTACCATCCACACTTTTCCCGAAGGCTTTTCCACGCTGGATGCCTCGGGATTCAATGTCTATGACTTGAACTCCAACCAAGTAACGGTGGGCGGAACCGGAAAGGCCATTGAAACCGGAAAGGCCATTTTACAGGCAATGTCGAAAGATTTGCGCAACAGGTAAGGACAGAGAAGGCAATGCAGCCATCATCATAATACCAACATTTAGGTATTGCGGTAATGGCTGTTTGTTTGTACTTTTGCACTCCGAATTTCAATGTTTTAACTTATTATGAAGAAATTATTCCTTTTTTTCATCGGTATGGTCAGCGCACTGAATGTGGTGGCACAGCAGCGTACCGACGCCATGCTTTTCGGCGATGTGAAAAGCGCAGTGACGGGCGAACACATACCTTTTGCAGTCATATCCGTCAAGGGAACGAAATTACAGACAGTTGCCGACAATACCGGCCATTTCAAATTGGCTCACCTTCCGTTGGGCAAGCAAAAAGTGGTGGCTTCGCTCATGGGCTACAAAGAACAGGAATTGACGGTGGACATGCGGCAGGGAAAGGCCACCGAGGCTTATTTCAAATTGGAAGAGGACATTCTTGACTTGAGCCAGGTAGTGGTGACAGGTACGCGCACGAAGCATTTTGTGAAGAACGTACCCATCCGCACGGAGGTGGTGACCTCTCAGGCACTCGACGTGAAGAATGCAAAGAATATGTTCGAGGCACTGGAAGGCGTGCCGGGCATTCGCGTTGAGCAACAATGCCAGTTCTGCAACTTCTCTATGGTGCGCATGCAGGGGCTGGGCGCAGAACACACCCAAGTGCTTGTGGATGGAGAACCCATCTACTCGGGATTGGCTGGCGTTTACGGCTTGCAGCAGATGGGCACCAACGATGTCGACCGCCTTGAAGTGGTGAAGGGTGCAGGCTCGGCCCTCTACGGAAGCAGTGCCGTGGCAGGCGCCATCAACATTATTTCGAAAGAACCCACTTACGAGCCAATGGTGAAAGCCGACTGGCAAATGGGTAACTGGGGCTACAAGAACTACAGTGCTTCGGCTTCCATGAGAAAGAACAACATGGGGTTGAGCATCTTTGCACAGCGCAACGAATCGGATGCCGTGGACGAGACGCAGGATGGAATGACCCGTAAGGAGGTGAAGAACAAAGACGGGGTTTCCGACCGCGTGGAAAGCAAAAATACCAATGTGGGCGTCAGCCTTTATCTTTACAATCCGTTTGCCAATAACGACAAACTCGTGATTCGGGGAAAGGCACTCGACGAACAGCGAATGGGCGGAACGCTGACAAATGACAAGTTCCAGAATCCGTTTACTGAAGGTACGGAGAACATCCGCACCAATCGCCTTTCGGCCGATTTCGCTTACACCTTGCCCATCGGCCGGAACTCGGAACTGAATGCTTCGGTTGCTTACGTCCATCATGTGCGCAATGCCACCAACGACACTTTCTTGGGTTCGTACAAAGAAACCCACGATGACAATACGCCTAATGTGGAGGACATGCGTCCCTACATTGCAAAGGAAAACACATTTACTCCTTCGCTCACGTTTTCAAGCAAATGGGGCAGCCATGCGCTGTTGATCGGGGCACAGGGCTATTTCACGAAGTTGCGGGAAACAGGACTTTACTGCATCACGGACAAAGATTCCAAATACTACGGAAACGCCTATTCTTCGTTGGGCAAGAAGCACGCCAACGAGTTTGGTGCATTTATCCAAGACGAATGGAACATTCTGCCCAACTTGACGGCTGTTCCAGGCTTGCGTGTGGATGTTCACAAATCGGGAGAGGCATACGAATCGGACAAAAAAGTATTCGACGGCACTTTCCCCGAAACAAAATTCAACGAGACAAGCGTAAATCCCCGTCTGGCCTTGAAGTATGAGGTTTCCCCTTCGTTCGTTGTTCGCGCCAATGTAGGTACAGGGTTCCGCGCACCATACGGTTTCTCGGAAGACCTGCATCTCTGTTCCGGTTCACCCCGTGTGTGGAAATCATCCAGTTTGAAAGCGGAAAAATCAATGAGCTACAATCTTTCTGCCGACTACTATGGCTCAAACTTCCAGTTGAGTGCAAATATCTTCCGTACCAATTTGAAGAACAAAATCGAGTTTGGCGAAGCAAGCGATGACGTAAAGAAATTGGGCTATACCTATCAGTGGGAGAATGTGTCCGACGCTTATGTTCAGGGTATAGAGTTAGGTGCAAAGCTCAATCCGTTCAAGAGATTCACGGTGGGACTGAACTGGACTTTCAACCAGGGCAAATACGACAAAGTGCGTGGTGACTGGGAAGGTAAGCAGTATGCGGAAGACAGCAAGAACGTGTCCCGTTTTCCTGCCAT
The DNA here is from genome assembly GCA_022773395.1 of Prevotella sp. Taxonomy (GTDB): domain Bacteria; phylum Bacteroidota; class Bacteroidia; order Bacteroidales; family Bacteroidaceae; genus Prevotella. The sequence goes on along the minus strand of JALFBL010000103.1, from coordinate 74,175 downwards.
GACCGGTGATTGGACGCTCGAATATACTCCCGGCTCATGGACATTCTCCGTAACAGGTTCTTTGCAAGGCAGGATGTATATCGACTACCTGTCGGAGGAGTCGGCAAACTCAAAAATCAAAAAGACCAATACTTTCACGCTTTGGAACTGCCGTGTGGCCAAGAGCATCAACAATGCGTTCACATTATATGCCGGTGCTAAAAACATTTTCAGTTACATCCAGGATGAGAAGCACACCGACGATGCAGCGTTCATGTATGCCCCCGTTTACGGTGCTACATGGTATGCGGGTGTCAGCGTAAAGATATAAAAGGTTTCCCTTTCCCAACCTTTTCCGGTAGTTCCACAAACAATATTTTAGGAACTGCCTTCTCCGATCGGCCGTTAGAAAATTTGTTTTCAAAAATTCTAACGGCCGATGGAGGATACTGTAGGTACATCCTTCCTTTTCAGGCCATTGCCTGTTTTTCTTGCCTCTGTCTGTTGCATTTTCCTGTTTGTTGCCGTCGGTTTTGTCTCTCCAACCAGGAAAATGAAACGATTTTATAAAAAGTTGGAACGAATTCGTAAAACTCCTCTCGCCATTTCTTCTTAACTTTGCACCCCAAATAATAAACTTTTATAGTAACTGCCTTATAGGAACGTTTGTAAAGAAATGAGCGAAGTTGTCATGGTCACGATTTATAAAAAAGCAGATTGACATTTTGCCAATTTGCCCTCAAGGCGTATCATTCAAGGCTGCAACCAAAAAACATCAATCAATAAAAATGAAAAGAAATTTTACTTTCTGTAAAAGAAGTGTGGCATGCACACTGCTGGCCATAGTTATGGCCGTTATGGCAAACGGGGTATGGGCACAGAATGGATGGCCCGGATCCAATCCGATTCCGGCAGAGTACGACACGCGTATTCAAGAACCATTGCCATCCAATCCGAAACTTCCTTCCGGCAATACTGATTTGGATGGTTGTGTGAGTTATGCGAGATATTTGTGGAGCATTCGTGATGCCATCGGTGGTTACACCACGAAGCAGTTGTGGAATTTGAAGGACATGCTTAAAAGAGTCGATAAAGGAGATGCCGCTGTGAAGACCGAAATAGCAAACTTCCTGTACAACACTTTGGGGATTCAGAATGGTAATCCCGCCATTGAATATCGTCCGGGTGTGTATAAGATATTCAATCCCAAGAATACCACTTATTTCCTGGCGCAGGAATCAGATACACAATCAAATCATGATTATAAGGCAGAGAAGAATTTGTTGTTTGGTTGGGCGGCAGGTATATGGAATGCTGCCGGCCCGATAAACCAAGGATTTGAATTGGGAAAGCCCAATGGAAACTTCTATCTCTTCAATCGTAACGAGAGAAAACATGTTGTCGGATACAATGCACCTGTTTTACAAAGGTCATATCTGAGAACTCAATTTCAACCGTCGCCCGATGGTGAAATCCAAATTCACGCTTTGGCTTCTAAGACAGGGAAGCAATTTGGTGCTGGGCGTGTTCTGTTGCAATTGAAGGGTAATACGAAAGGTAAAGATTTCTTTATGCAGGTAATGCCCCCTAACGATATCCGTGCCGATTGGGGCGAGTCAAAAATTAATGAGTATTATAATACACTGGCTGCCACTTATCCGACTTCTTATTCAGAGCAATCAACTTCTTATGACGACATCTTGGTTCCCGACCGTTTGAACAATGCCCGTAAATTGGTCGCTTTGCAAGGGGCATGGGGATTCTACCGCGGATCGGAGCTTTCCAAATTAAAGGATCTGATGAATAATCTTGAAGCCGCTTCAATCAAAGACCTCGGTACTTATCCCAGTTTTAACGAAGCAAACAGAAACGAAGTAAAAGCAAATATCGATAAGGTCATCGACGAATACGACCGTGTGATGTATCAGGGGAAGGAACAGAAAACCGATCCTCGTGACTTGCCTTCGGGATATTATCGTATTGTATCGGCTTCAGACAACTCCAAATTCATGTACGATACCGATCCACGAGAGAACAAACTCATGATTGGTTTCCAAAGTCCTGCATCCACTCGTGGGCTTCGTACCGACGTGTGGGCATTGACACGTACAGAAAAAGGGGCAACCGATGCATCGAACACTTCTATCAAGACAACAGAGATATACTTGCGCAACCATAATTCGGGCTATGCTTATCATACAAACGACATTGGTCGCTTTGTCCAAGAACCCGGCAGTGGTGCTAAGTTGGGCACGAGTCCGGTGACAGACACCAGATATCGTGGTTCAGACATCATGATTGCTACCATCCGCAAGGCTTTCCGCATGGAAAACAGCAAATTGGGAATCCCCGGATACTACCAGTTTACCAATCCGGATGCCAATCCCGGTACACGCTATCTTTACCACACTCCTTCCAACAGCAACCAAACCGTTGCTGCCACAGCCCACTCTTATGCCGATGACTGGAACGCTGCCTTTATCATGGTGCCGGTGATGGAACTCAATGCCAAAGCACTGCTCGACACGAAAAACATGGTAGGCTCGTTCAAGGCCGAAGACATGGTGGAACTGGAAAAGGCTTACAACACCTGGAATAGCAACCGGAACGATGCCAACTACAGCACGTTGTGGGATGCCTTTGACAAACTGACCATTGACAACAACAGCAAGCGGCTGAAGTTTGAGGACAACAAGAACTATTTCATCAGTTGGGCTACCACCCAGAATTTCGATGCCAACACCAATACTGTGCTGACCAACAATAAAGGAGTGTTGGATTCCAAAGGAAAGATTGACACCGATGTGAAGTACAATGACCTGAACAACCAGTGGAAAGTTGTACCCACAGGACAAAACAATACCTATACGCTTGTCTCTGCCGGCAATCCGGATAAGAAAATCAATATGCCAACGGCATCGGGCGATATCATCACACTCGGCAGTGGCTCGAATATCATCATCGTTCCCGGTACATCCGGACGAACAGCCGACTTCGATGTGATTTACAGAGAAGGAGGGGTTGACCATTATCTGTACAAACAAATCAGCCCTGATATGCTCACAACGACGACACAGGCAGATATGGGTCTCATCAACTGGAACTTCCAACAGGCTCTCGTTATACCCGATCCGGATGGCCGCGATTTCGCTTACCAAGATTTCGACCGCGTGGATGCCTATCCTTCCACTGCCGATACCAAGGAGTTGAGAGCCTTGATTGAAGCCTATGATGCAGAACCTACCGAAGCAAAGGCACAGGCCTTCAACGACAAATGGAATGCCATGAAGAGCAGTCTTCCCACAGCGAAAATTCCTTTTGACCCGACCACTCAGATTTACCGCATCCACAGCGGATGGCAGGACGGTGTGCTCAATACATCGGCTGCGGGCATTACTGCCGAACACAGCGGCATCAGCACCGACGAACTCTTTGTGCTGGTTCCCACAACTAAGGTGAACGGCAAGCAACGCTACCATGTGATGAACATGGCGGACGGCAAGTATTATACGAAACTTACCTTCAACGGTGACGTGACTTTCGAAGACCACCTGACCTATGCGTTTGAAGTGGAGATTGAACGCGCGAGTTTCTGGGTCACCGACCGAGACAACCAGGACGACCGCAAGTACTTGAAGATTGTGGGCGGATCGCATTTTGGAACTGATCTGAACCGCTTTTTCAGAAGTGCCGCCGACGATGGAAGCAGCGAGAATGCGAAACTCACCTCTTATGGATATACAGGTCTGAATGCAGGTGGTTATCCCTACGACCGTTTCATGGATTTCTCGCTTGAGCCGCTGCCGCAGGATTATACCGCTGCCCGTCTGAAGTATCTGCGCGATCTCGACCGTGTCAATACCTATTGGTCGACCGATGTGCAAACTTTGGCCGGTTTGGTGAAAGCGTATGAGGACAATCCAACCGACGAAACGGCAGCAGCCATGAAAGCTGAGTATGACCGTTTGGAAAAGGCCCTTGCCGACAAGAAAATCAAGTTTGTCGATCATGGTGTTTACCGGGTACACTCGGGTTGGAAACATGGGGTGATGAATACCTCCGACACTGAAGGATATATGACTCAAACATCCTATCCGCGACCGGTGAACGATAAAGATCAGATGCTCTATCAGTGCTGGACTTTCGTTCCGGTGGCCGATGATCCCTATATATTCTACATGAAGAACGCCTATACCAGCGACTATTATGTGGCAAAGAACGGCAACAACGGCACTCCGGCAGCCAACAGCATGACTGCCGATAAGGCGCAAGCCACCCGTTTCCGCCTGGCTCCGCAGACCGTATTCACCGGCAACGACCTCAACAATCAGCCCACTCGCTTCTTCCTCGAAGTCGTGGATGAGTCTGGAAACCGTCTCACTTATATGAATGATGCAGGAGGAGAACACGAAAATCTTCTGACTTGGAACGAAGCCGACTCCAACAGCGACTTCTCCATTGAACCGATTGATTTCTACCCGGTGACCATCGGTCAGTACAAAGCGATCACGTTCAGCCATGACCGCCATCTGATTCAGCCCGGCAAACTCAAGGCCTACAAGGCACACTCGCCCAAAACGGACAGACCCAGAGACATCCAGACAGAAAAAATCATTGAGGAGCGCGGAGTGTATCAAGACAACGGAGAAAGAAACGGAATTATCTTCTGGAGTAACACCCCCGAAACCTACGAACTGATTTATACCGAACTGGAGAATAATACCATCGATTATTCGGGCAACAAGCTCGTCGGCACGTTCAACTCATCGCTGACATCGAATGCCGGTAACGAACCTTGGGTGTTGAATGTCCGCAATGGAGAACTGTGGTTCAACCGTCTCAATGCGGGCAAGACCCTGGGAGCCAACAAGGCCTATCTGCCCAACAATACATTCCCGGAAGGCAGTAGCGGAGCAAAAGTGACATTCAAATTCGACGACGATACTGTCACTTCCATAACGATACAGACTGGAGACAGCAATCAGACCGATTCGACCGAAGAGGACTGCTATTATGATCTGACCGGACGCAGGATAACCGCTCCCCAATCGGGCGTTTATATCAGGAACGGAAAGAAAATTGTGAAATAAAATTTGACGTTAACGAAGAAAAACCATAGTATTATGTTGGAAGAAAATATAAACGACGAGCAAGTTTGGGGAATTACTAAATATAAACCATACGAGGCGCCTACCATCGAACAGGTGCCCATGATGGCAGACGGACCCGGTACAATCCATGTGGGAAGTGCTTTCACAGATGAGGGCATGTAAAAACCGTGATACGCAGGATTTTGAACAAGGCGAGAGGATGTGCCGGACAGCAAGGCACATTCTCTCGCCTTGTTTGATGCCCCCTGCAGACAGTATGCACGGTGTTCTGTTTCCAAAAAACGACTCTCGTCTTATGCCGTTTCGGGAAAAACAACTACCTTTGTGGCCGTAAATTTTTGGAAAAATGCGTGGAGCAATCAATCTATTCAGAATAAGACGCGAGGAACGGTGGATGGCACTGGCGGCGCTGGGTGTGCTGCTGGCCCTCAACGCACTGGCCATTTGCGCCTACTACAATGTGTTCACGCCTGTAACCGACAATGCCTGGAGCGTGTTCGTGAAGCATTTCCTGATTTCCGGCTACGATCCGATTACCTATCAGGTGGTGACCCACTGGGAAACCAGATACAACGTGTACCGCCATCCGCTGCTGGCTTTTTTCATGTATATTCCCTACCTGATGAACCGGGGACTGACGGCACTGACGGGCATCAACTGCGCCATTTTCGTGGTGGCTGCCCTGCTGGTGTTCTGCGCATTCTATGCCTTCATTTTCCTGTATCGCATTTTCAGAGAAGTGACAGGCATCGGCCGTTTCGACGCCATATTGCTGTCGGCCTTGCTCTTTTCGTTTGGTCACATCATGGTGTCGGCCATCGTCCCCGACCATTTCATCATGTCCATGTTCATGCTCCTGCTTGTCAGTTATGTGGCCGGGAGGAAGATGCGGCGGCAGGCAGACTTTTCCATGGCAGAGAGCATCGCCCTTTTTGTGCTGACGGCAGGCATCTCGCTGAACAACGGCATCAAGGTGATGCTGGCTTTCCTGTTCACCAACGCCAAACGGCTGTTCCGTCCCAAATATCTGTTGTTTGCCGTGTTGCTTCCCCCGTTGCTGATGTGGCTGCTGGCCCGTTGGGAATACCGGGTGATGGTATGGCCAGGCGAACAGGCACGCAAGGTGGCGAAGGCGAAGAAGGATGCGCAGAAAAAGGAGCGCGACTTCAAAATGTTTGCCGACACGTCGGGCATCAAGGACAAGGAACGGCTGGCCGCCGAATTTAAGAAGGAACAGAAAAAAAGAATGTGGGCGAAATACAAGGCCGACCACAAAAAGCCCTGGAACCTGCACACGGGAAAACCCATTGCCAAGGGAGAGTTCATGAACTGGACCGACATTTCCACATCGAGATGGGACACGGCGGTGGAAAACCTTTTCGGCGAATCCATCCAACTGCATCAGGAACATCTGCTGGGCGACACGCTGCGCAGCCGTCCGGTCATCGTTTCCTACAACTGGGTGCTGAACTACGTGGTAGAAGCCATCATCGTCATGCTCTTCTTCTTAGGCATCGTGATGGGATGGCGCGACCGTTTCTTGTGGATGGTTTTGTCGTGCTTCGCCCTTGACATGATGCTGCACGTCGGACTTGGGTTCGGCATCAACGAGGTGTATATCATGGCTGCCCACTGGCTCTATGTCGTTCCTGTGGCCATGGGCTATCTGTTCAAGCACTGTCAGGGACGGTGGAGAACGGCATTGCGTGTGCTCGTGCTGCTGCTGACGGTCTATCTGTGGACGTACAACGGCATTTTGCTAACAGGATTCATGGTGGGATGATGGCGCACGGAAAGGCAGGCATGTTCCGCATCAGGAAGGGCGAGCGCAGGATGGCCTTTCTTGTCTTATGGGTTTTCGTGGCACTCAACACACTGATGGTATATAAATATCACGACATCTTCACCCGCTGCGGAAAGGTGGGCTACTGGAGCATCTTCTTCAACCATTTCGAGGTGTCGGGTTTCGACCCTTTCACCTATCTCACACTTTCCAAATGGGATGTCTATTTCGTGGTCTATCGCCACCCGTTGCTGGCAGGACTGCTCTATCCCCTGTCGGTGGTGAACCGGTGGCTGATGCAGCTGACGGACATGAATTGCGCCGTGTATATCGTTGCCGTAATCCTCGTGTGCTGCGCCACCTATTCCTTTCTGTTCCTGTTCCGCATTCTGCACGAAGTCATTGAACTGAAGAAAGGCGATGCCGCGCTGCTCACGTCATTGTTTTTCTCGTTTGGCTACATCTTGCTTACGGTGATGGTACCCGATCATTTCTGCCTGTCGCTTTTCCTGCTCACCATGACCCTCTACATAGCGGGCATGAAAATGAAGGGGGGACGGGGGATGAAGACGTGGCAAGCGCTGGCTCTTTTCTTTCTTGCAGCCGGAGTGACGCTGAGCAACGGTCTGAAAGTGTGGCTGGCTGCGTGGTTTTCAAACGGAAAACGGTTCTTCCGTCCCCTGCATCTGCTGTGGGCAGTGGCTGTTCCGGCAGCACTCCTGTGGGGTATCAGCGTATATCAGGACGTTGCCTTTGTAAAGCCGATGGAGGCGAGAGGGCAGAAGATTCTGGCAAAGCACATGGCAAAGGACTCCATCTTCGCCGACAGACAAAACGAGCGTATGCAAAAACAGCAGGAAGTGAAAGGAGAAGCCATGCAGGACAAAGGCTTCCTCTCGTGGACCGACATATCCACGTCGCGTACCCGCTCGGCAGTGGAAAACCTTTTCGGCGAGTCCGTCATGCTGCACCAAGACCATCTGCTGCAGGATATTTTCCGTTCTCGTCCCGTGTTCGTGACATACCGCTCCGCTTTCAACTATATTGTGGAGGGCATTCTCGCATCGCTCTTCCTTCTCGGTGCATGGATGGGCAGGCGAAACCGTTTCATGCTCCTGTGCCTTTCATGGTTTTCCTTGGACATGCTGCTGCACCTCGTGATGGGCTTCGGCTTGGACGAGGTGTATATCATGACGGCACATTGGGCGTTCGTCATCCCCATCGCCTTGTCTTATCTGCTGAAGAGCCAAGAGCGCAAACTGTTATTGTCAGCAACAAGAGCACTCCTGCTTTTGCTCACCCTCTACCTTGTCATATACAACGGGAGCCTGATTGCAGGATATATGCTGGCATAAGCGCGGACTTTCAAGCGTTAGTTTTCTGCCGCACTTCATTTTTCTTTGCAAGAATCATTGTGTTTCAATGATTTTTGCTTATCTTTGCAGCCGTATTGTTCCGTAAACGCAATTCAGTAATATAATTAAGGTGTGATAATGTCAAGAGAATACCTTTGCTTTTTCGTGTTTTTTAAGGCTGATTATTTGGCAGTTCCAAATAATTTGCTAACACACACACACACACACACACACACACACACACACACACACACACACACACACACACACACACACACACACACACACACACAATAGGCGCACCTGGTGTCATTTCACACTTTTAAATCTTCGCATACGCGCGCGTGAGAGCGTGCCGTAACTATAGGCTGCAAGGGAAGTCCCGTGAATTCCGTTGCAGCCTTTTTCATGTCCTTTTTCCACTGTTGCGGAAATGGATATAAGTCGGTTTAAAAATCAGATCCCCTAAAAAAACAACCCAAGTTTAATAAATAAAGCATAAAAAAGATGAGAGTCATGAATGAAATATCAAACGAGACAAATGCTGTAGTAGCGCTCAAGGCAGCAGATGTCGGCAGGAGAGTTTATGTGAAGCCAGAATGTGAGATCGTGCAAATACATGCGGATGCGAAAAGTTTTATCTGCACGTCCGTGGGTATGGATCAAAAAAACTCTGAGGAGGCTCCTTGGGATCCGGAGACATCCATTGAGGGAGAAGAGTTCGAGTTTGAATAACTGTACTGAACCAAGTGTAAAAAACGATAAAAATGAATAAGACAAGACAAACGCAACTGTTGTCACTCTTCATGGCAACTTGCTCTATGTACATGACGGGGTGCACCACAGACAACAATGTGGCGGAGCATTCCACGGAATCGGCGTTGATGGATGCCGGAAGTTTTAAATTCAGGCTGACCAAGGAAGACTTTGGTACGGACACTGCCATGACTCGTGCCGCCTCTGTCTCCATTTCCCTGTCACAGGATCTCTCTGACGACTGTGAAGTCCAAACCACCATCTCCACGGAGTCGATGGTCAGAACCCAAGGCGTGGAGACTCGCTCCACGCCCCTGCAAGATGGAGTTTACAGTATCATCGCCTTTCAGGGGAATGTGCGTAAAGGGAAAATTAAGGGTACGATAAGTGGTGGGGGTACTGTTTTCACGCCTTCTCCAGGCACATCCGGAACCATGTCCCTTTCCCACGGAACCTATACCTTTATATGCCTCAACGATAAGGTGGAAGACGACGGCACTAATATCAAGGTGTCGCAAACCAATGCCGGCACGGCGATGGTGGGAGTAGCCAAGGATTATGTCATCAATCAAGACCCCAACCAATATGTGCCGTTCGTAATGAGGCATGTCGGTGCGAGGGTAAGGATTAAATTCGTAGCCCAAAAACACATTCCCGCAGGCATCAGGGCAAAAATTGGAAACAGCGTTCCTGTACCGACTGTAGCCACGCTCAATCCCGCAACCTTAGACTACACTTACAGCAACGGGGCAACCCTCTCGGCGACGGAATGTTCCTATCCCGCCAGCGACAACGCAACGCAGCCCCTATATTCCCACTCCAATTATGGTGAGACCTATTCGTACACGTCGGAGGATGCGGACGGCTACTGCTATGTTCTTCCCACGACAGATGCCTCGAGCCTGAAATTGGACTTCTCTGGCGGAAAGGTATTCAGACAGCAAATGAACGGTAAGACCCTGCCCAAACTGATGACGGCAAACTATCTTTTCATGCCAAACCTTTCATATTGCATCACGATCAAGATGAGTCCCGTCTATACCTATCTGTTTCATGACGGTACAACAGGCTCTATCAAGAACAAGGGGACGAGAAAGCCCATTGCCATTGTTGTAAGAGACAATGACGGTACACCTGATTCCGGCCTGGCTATGGGATTGTGGAAATCTGGGGAAGGACGCAATTGGCTTGGATGGCCTGAACCTAATGACTTAGAAGGCGGACGATGTTTCAATGCTTGCCAATATCCCGTTTTTGCCGATGCTTACAACACAAACAACGGCTATGAAGAGACGTGGACTCCCGTTTTTCCTCCTGGAGTAATAAAAGCAGAAGTTCCTTTGAATAGCCCAATCCCAGCAAGTGTATCAGGATTGTCACCAAATCCCTCAGGTGACGAAATCACCTGGTTTGGCGGAAGTTTTTGGGATGCAGGACAGTATACTTCTCAAACTTACTATTGGCCAGGAATTATCCTGACAAATGGAATGGAAAACAAAAAATGGTTCTTGCCAAGTTTGGGCGAGTTGAAAGAGGCACTCAAAAATATAGGTTTCTTTGAGGAAAGCACAATTACGGGAACAGAACAATTTGGAAGTTGGTATGGCAAATTGGAGGACAAGGCATTTGGCGATGTCTCTGGTTCTCATAAACTCACGGCATCTGGCCCTAACGCTTACCATACTTCTACGGAATACGACAAAACTTTTGATTATTCGATTCATTTTGGATTTGGAGGCAACGGCTTTTTCAGTCCAACTCCAGACAAAGTGTTCAAGATTATTTTGCAGCAGAAATATGGGGGAACAGGCGCGTCTCGTGCATTCGTGCACTTCTGAACCGCATTAACTATAAAATGTAAGTTAATTCCTATACCTCAACAAGAGGCACAATATGAGAAAATCTTTCGGGCTAAAATCAAACAATTATGGCAGTAAGGTACAGTCCTGTAAGGAGCTGCAAAAGACAATTCCAAACAAGGGGAAATGGTATGCCCACGATGTGGTTGACAATGTGGTGGGACTGGATGAGATTAGCCAGGAGATTCAAGACAACACCACCGACCGCACGCATTGCAAGCAGTTTATACGGGGTATAGAGGTGAGGATGATGCCCGAGAAGAAAACGCCCAACCATGGAAGGCTGTGAAAGCGGAGACTGAGGAACAGGTGGGGAAACGCCCCAAGCGGCAATCCGCCAAAGAGAACAACACTCTCTTTCCTGTTTGTTTAATTTAATTCATAATGTCCCATGCACTACACATTTTAACGCGCATGGGGCATTTTTGTTTTAGGGTATTGGAATACACTGAGAAACGAAAATGCACGGCGAATATTTGGCATTGCCGCTGATAAATGGTATCGTTTGCCAACGAAATTAAAATTGAGGAGGAAATGTATGACACTGATTTTGGTAACGCTCAATGAAGACTCTCCCGCACAGAGCATCCGCCGTGCCTTTGGCCATGCCCCCTCGGTGGACGTGAGGCAAAGAGATATTATCTCGTGAAATAGTAACTGTTCAGCAGTTACTGCCTATGGTCTCATCTCTAAGATTCCTGTTGGAAAAGCCATTTTCTTTTAGAATATAGATACAAATATCTTGTATATTACGGGCATTTCCAGTAACTTTGCAACTCAGTGAGAACATGACTTATGAGAATTTCGATTTTAGTGCCGGTATATGGTGTTGAGAAATACATCAGGAAATGTGCGGAGTCGCTGTTTTCCCAAACTTACCAGAACATAGAATTCATATTTGTGGATGACTGCGGGCTGGACAAGAGCATTGCCATATTGGAAGAGGTAATGACGGAATTTCCTGAGCGGGAAAAGGATGTACGTATTCTGCGCCATGAGCATAACAGGGGGTTGGGAGCCGCCAGGGCCACAGCATTTGCAGCCTCGACGGGCGATACCATCATGCATGTAGATAGCGATGATGCACTACCCGCTGAAGCGGTTGAGAAACTGGTGGAACGGATGAACGAGACTGGTGCCGACATGGTGGACGGGGCTTTTGGAGAATTGACAGGAAACCGCATAGTCGCCATCATCCCCCCCTCCCACCGTTCAAAGCAGAAATACCTCAGAAGAATGTTGTGCCAGAATGTTGTGTCGAACCGGATATGGGGAAGACTGTACAAAAGAAATCTCTATACAGAACATGGCGTCAACTCTATTGAAGGCATTGACTATTGTGAGGACTATGCCGTGGTGCCCCGCCTGTTGCTGTTCGCCAATCGCACATGCGTCCCGGATGTGGTTTACCACTACCGCAAGGACAACACAAACTCTTATACCCACCGGTTGTCTGAGAAAAACATAGTATCATTTTTGAGAGCATGCCAACTGGTGGCAGACTTCATGACAAGGGAGGACGTGAAGAAAACCTACCGCACCGCCTTGGACATAGGTATGGTGAACGCTTACAGAACGGCAATAGCCCAAGGGATTTCCCTGCATCGTGTGGATGAGATTTGTTCGTACAGGGTGAGCAGTTGCATTCCCCGATTCTGCATTTGGCTGTTGAGAAAAGAAGTGGCGGTGAAAAGGGTAAACTGGGTGTATCTTGCCTTTCGCAGACTGTATGTCTGTTGGAAAGGCTAATGCCGGCGTCTTTGTTTCAGGAAAAGCAGGCACTCTTCGAGAATCTTTGCATTCAGCAGTTTGAGGATGGCCAAATACAACACGCCCGCTATGAGTATGCGGGAGAACAGCAGCAAGAGGAGATTTTGAAGGCTCATGGTGAGACAGTAGGTGATGCCCATGACTGCTGCCGAAACCAGCATGAAAGGAAAGACATCCCTTACCACATCGCCAAATTTCAGCCCGACCGTCCGCTTCATCAGATATTGCCACACCAACAGCCACAGAATGGTGAAAACGGTGTAACTGCACACCATGACAAGCATACTGAAATGATGGCATATATAGACAATGGCCATAAAAACGGCCAACTGCACGATGTTGCACCGCATGTAAATGTCTGAACGCCCGTTGCTGATGGCCAGATTCTGGTATAAGGTGTAAAGAGGGATAAAGGCACCTCCGATGCACAGGATGCGCAACAGGGGAATGCTGTCTGTCCATTGCTCATGGATGGTGAGCAAGATAAACTCGTGCGACACCAACGTCAGGCCGAACATGATGGGGAAAGAAACGAATGCCGTGAAGCGCAGCATTTTTCTGAAAACCACCACTTGCTGGCTGCGTTCCTCTCTCACTGCCGCCAGCACAGGCTGGGCAATCTGCCCGACGGCGCTCGACACAAAGGAATTGGCTTTGGTGTCCCAGTTGTAGGCTTGCGAGTAATTGCCCACTTCCCTGATGGGAAACAATCGGCCGAAGATAAAGGTGAGAAGGTTGTTGCTGATGGTGTTGATGATGTTGGTGACGAGTATTTTCACACTGAAACTGAACATGCCCTTTACCGGCTTGAAGTCAATATGAAAGGTGGGGTGCCATTTTGTGTAATAGTACCTGCCCATGTTCAACACGAAGATATAAACGATTTGCTGCCATGCCAAACTCCAATAGGCCATGCCGCAGAGTGCCATCACCAGCCCGGTGACGTTCGAGGACACAACGGCCCAGAAACCACTGATGGCGATTTCCTTGTTCATCATGTTTTTGGTCATATAGGCACTGTGGGCAATGCCGAAAGCCGATATGACAAATCCCAAGAATACGAAACGGGACACTTCCACCAAGCAAGGCTGCCGGAAATAGTCGGCGATCAACGGGGCAGAAACAAAAAGGAGAGAATAGATGGCAAGGCTCACGATGATGTTGAACCAGAACACCGAATTGTAATCGTTGGCCGTGGGATTTTTCAAATTGACCAAGCCCTGCGAAAAGCCACTGCTTTGCAGATTGCCGGCAATGAGCGTGAAGATGGTGAGCACCGCCACCACACCGTAGTCGGCAGGACACAGAATGCGCCCTACGAAGATTCCGAAAACAGCGTTGATCACTTGGGTAGAACCACTGTTCATGATTCCCCAAAACAATCCTTTTGCTGTTTTTTCTTTCAGTGTTTCTGGCATGAATGATTGTTTATGTGTGCAAAAGTAACACTTATCGTTTGATGTTCAAAATTATTTCCTTATTTTTGCACCTATGAAGCGTGTATTCCACATTGTATCCCATTTCGAAATGGGAGGTGCCGAACGTGTGGCTGTAAGCATTGCCAAGAGCGAGACACCCGGCATAGAGTACCACATCGTTGAGGTGATACGGGGGCATTCCGAATTTACCAGAGTGATGGTTCAGGAACTGAAAGACGAGGGCATTCACTATCATCGCTCGCCCTTTGCCATACCTTTTTCGTTTCATTATCTTTTCGAGTGCATGGCGGCCCGACTGTTTCCGCTATGGTTCTTTTTCATTTTCAGGAAATTCCGCCCGGATGTGGTTCACACGCATACAGAAATCCCGGACATGGGCATTTGTTCTTTCTTCCGTCTCTTTCCCCGATATCTGAAAGGATGCAAGATTGTGCGGACGATTCACAACACTCATCTATGGACGGGATTGGAGGCTACGGGGAGGAACGTGGAAGCATTTTTCCAGCGACAGCATGCCAACGTGGCCATTTCCATGTCGGTGCTCACCAACTATGAGAAAAACTATGGTGAACGCCCGCCCATCATCTACAATGGAGTGGAAGCGGTGGAACAACAGCTGTACGATGGAGTGGAGGAAGGAAAGTTCAACATACTGTTTGCCGGAAGATTTGAACCACAAAAGGGAATTGGGAAACTCGTGGAAATCATCAGTCGGTTGAAAGACGACAAGAGATTTCTTTTTCACATCTTTGGCGACGGAACGCTGCGCGACAATGTGCACGCATTAGACGGCATGCCCAACGTGAAGGTGCGCCCACCGCTATTTTCGCTTGCCTCCTATCTTGAAGCATTCGACTATCTGCTCATGCCTTCCGAGTTTGAAGGACTCAGCATCCTTTCAATGGAAGCGAGCATGAATCGGCTGCCTGTCATTGCCAACGACTGCTTGGGACTGAAAGACACGCTGCCGGAAGACTGGCCTCTGAAAGTTCACGGCAACAGCATCAAGGAGTATATGCACCTGTTCAAGAACGTGCTGCCTGCTGCCAACAGGGAGGAACTGGCCGGCAAGGCCTCGGCCTACGCCCGCATGCATTTTTCCATGCGTTACATGCAGCGCAACTACGAATCGCTTTATTTTGACTCAAAGCCACAAAAAGCATGAAAAGAATTACAGACATCCACGAATTGCGACAAATCCAAGTAGGCATTTTGGACGACATCCACCGGTTCTGCACAGAACAGGACATACAATATTTTCTGTCGAGTGGGACACTCATTGGAGCCGTTCGCCATGGGGGGTACATACCTTGGGACGACGACCTTGACTTGTATATGCCCCGTAAGGACTATGAGCGGTTCATGGCTTCCTATCAGGATGAAAAGGGAATTTACAGGGTTCTCAATCCCAAAACAGAAAAGAATTATTATTATACGTTCGGAAAAGTGGTGGATACGCGCACAAGGATGGTGGAAACGGAAACGGCAGGATTTGAAATCGGCGTGTATGTCGATGTGTTTCCGGTAGATTATGTCACCGACAACTTGGAGGAACGCCAGCGAATATTCAAGCGCAAGCGGCTGCTGTACAAAATCCGCCGCTGCAAAATATCCAAAGAGAATCCGCTGAAATCGCGCTTGGCCTATCTCTGCTACAAATACTTGCCCCTGTCGCTGGCCGCCGTCAATCGAAAGATTGAACGTTTGGTGGTCAACGCCACATCTACCACCACCGTTTGCAACATGTCGGAAGCGGGTCCCTCCATCAAAGGTTGCTTTCCTGCCCAAAACATTGCCTCGGCGGTAGATATCATCTTCGAGGGGAAAACATACAAAACGATGGTGGGCTACAAGGAATATCTCTCGCACACCTACGGCAACTATATGCAACTACCACCTGTAGAACAAAGAGTTACACACAGTTTTGAGGCTTACTGGAAAGATTGACACGTTTTTCACGGTAACTTGAACATGGAGGAGCATCACTTGTTCTTGATGCTCCTCCATGTATTTTCTAACGTGTATTGATTGTTGTCAGTTTTTGTGGAGACGGTTTACCCGACAACCACTTTCTTGTTACCGACAATATAGACCCCTTTCTGCAGGCCTTGCAACGAAGTGGCATTGCTGCGCACCAACACACCGTCGGCCGAATAGATGTTCACCGGACGGCCGTTTCCGGAGAGAATGCCAATGCCCTGTGTCTTGGCATCGTCTATCCGCAGATTGTCAATGAATGTGGTACTCTCCGTATCCTGATTCTTGGCACGAATGAAAATTCGGATGAACTTCTGTGCCTTGAATGCCTTCAGGTCTATGGTGGCGGTCACCCAATCATTCGCCCCGGTCATCGTCGCATAGTCGATAGATTCGGAAGTAAGCAGGTTGTCGTCTTCGCCGTAAATTCCAACATACAGCAGCATTTGCTTTCCCGGATAAGCATAGTATGCCATGGCAAAGTAAGGTTCGTCCACGTTGGCCAGCGAAATGCGACCCGACTTGAGCACAGCTTCATCACCCTCTTCATTGGCACTGAAAGACATGCAGCCTCCGTCATCGTCTTGCGAACGAATGGTGGTTGTTGAAAACATCGTATTGTTTGTTCCCGTAGAGTACCAGAAACTGTTCAGGTTTCCGTTGGCAAACGATTCACTGAAGGGGGCTTCGACGGGATCGCCCAATACAACCTCCGACGAGATGCCGAAGCCGCTTTCGCCAGCCTGGCTCACGGCAGTGACCACATAGACTTTTGTGCGCATTGCACCCGTCTGGTCAACATTTGATATGGTATAGCTTGTTTCAGAAACAGTACCCATTGCCGGTGTTACGAGATACCCCATTTCATTCACGTCATACACATTGTATTTGAGTTGGTCGGCATTGACAAACCCGCCGTTTTTTCCTTTATTGCCGGGATTTTCCCAACTGAGCACCAGGTCGTTCCCCTGTCGTTTCAGGACGACATTGGGAGGAGTGAGGGGCACGTCTTCGCCCACCATGGTCATGATTTGGCGGCTCATTCCTTCACCGGCCTCGTTGAAGGGCTTGACAGTATAGGTATAGGTGCCGCTGGTTTCCGGTTCATCAATCCACGAGAGTGTCTCGCCTGGAACGGGAGTCTCAAAGGTTTTCACCAGTACATCGTTGCGCCAGACCTCAATTTTAGCCAGTCCGGAAAGTGCCGATCCATTTATGCGCAGTTGGGGGGCGTTGAAGGTTATTTCAGACTTTGCTTTCCCCTCGTTGAAGTTTTTCACCGTGAGGTTTGTGATGCTGTCGGGCGCTTCCATGTCCGCCAGGACGTCCACCTTGATGTTGTCCACCAGCAAATGGAACTGGTTGACTTCCGTGGTGCAGTGTATGCCAAAGAGATAGTCGCCGGTAACGGCAGTTTTTATGACGGAAGAAACGTTCTTGTAGTCCGACCACGTTACAGAGGTTGTAGGAATGAGCGGGGTGGTCAGTTTGTCTTCCGACATGCCCATGGCCACATCAAATACAGGCGGATAAGAGTACATGCCTGCCTTCACATCGAAAGAGAGCGTATAGGCGTAGCGGCTGTCCAGATGGATGTACGGTGTGATCAGCCAGTCGTTGTTGTCTTCCCAGATGCTTGATGGGCAGATGGCACTGTTTTCTTCCTCAAAATACTGCCAGGCCTTATCGTCGTTGTTGGCGTTGACAACAGTAAATCCGCTGAAAGAAGAGGCATCGTCGAAGGTTTCTTGATAGGGTACAGGCAATCCGTCGCCCAGCATCATGCTGTTTGACATTCCTGGATAACTTTGGGCAGGCCCGTTCACGGCGATTATTCCATACTGGGTGATTTGCTGGGCACCGGTGGGTGCATCGATGATGGCTGAGTTTTCCGTCAGTTTTACGGCCACCGTGTCTCCGTCAGGATAGCGTACGATGGAATAGGTGAGTTTGCCTTTGTCTACATAGCCATTGTGCGACCCTATTGTCGATGCGTTCCACGTAAGTTTCACTTTTTTATCGGTAGCCATGTATGTCAGGTGCACATTGGCAGGAGTATGAGGCGTATCGTAACCCACATAAGTGTTCATGGAGGTCTCGGCGCTTGTCCCGGCCGCATTGCTTGCGCTCACAGTGAAAAGTTTGTTGCCGGTGGACATACTGACGGGGCTGCTTACCGGCTGCCCCGGCTGTCCGGTGCCCGCCAGCAGTGGCTCGCCATTCACTTTGACTTGCCACGAAAGGGTTTCCGCAAGGTTTTTCCCGTCAACCGTTTGAACTGGCAGCGTGAAGCTGACAATGCCATCGGTGCCTCCCTTAGTGCCGAAATCGGCTTTAAGGTCGGTGATTGCGGCAGGTGCGTCTTTTGCCGGTTCCGGTGCCAGCACGGTGAGACAAACCACCTGCTCATTGTCAGAGAAATAGTCAATCTGAGTGGCCTTTCCTGTGGTCAGATCTACGGTATAAAGGCCTGTTTCCCCATTTTCTGGTACAGCGGCCCAATAGAGTTTTCCTGTTTGGCGGTCGAAGGCTGCCGACTGGTAGGTGTCATAGAGTTTGATGCCCGTAAAGCCGACAAGGGTTTCCCTGCCGTTGCTCTTGTCAACTTTCAGCAGTTGTCCTGAAAGGTTGATGGCATACAGTTCGCCTTGACCGTTGAATGCCACTGCCATATACGGTTCATCCAGCTTCTTGATGATGCGCTTGGCCTTGGTTTCATAGTTTACTTCTGCCAGGGCGTAAGTTTCCAGGTCGCCGTTCATGAAACAGCCCACCACGCGCTGCTCCACGGGATCGTAGTCTGCATCGGTGGCAAGCAGTCCCAAATTGTAGTTCGATTCACCTTGCGACATTTCCCCCGTTGTCATATCCACTTCATAATAATAGGTGAAAAGGGCACCCCACGAATCTTCAAAGCTGATGTAGTGCAGTTTCCCGTCGTAATACGCACCGCCGCCATTGGCATTGAGATATTCATTGACCTTGAATGGAGTGAGAGTGGGATTTTCCGTTGCATCGAAATCATACAGACCGTACTTTTTCCCGTCCGGACCCCATGATGCACTGCTGATGACGTTGCCTCTCAGGCGCACTGCCGGAGCATTGTTCTGTCGTGGCTGTTTTCCCGTCTTCATTCTTGCAGGAATTTGTTTCCTGTTTTCATTGATACCTCGCCAATTCAGCATGGAACCGGCTTTTCCGCGTTTTTGCGCAGACGGTATCCGGCGCATACCGTCTGTCTGTGCCAGCAGCGGCATACAGGTAATTGCTGCGAACAGACACAAAATTGTCAAAAAAAATTTTTTTGTTTTCATCAGAATCATTTTATTGATAAATAGATTTATTGATATTGATAAATAGGTTTATTGATGAGATGTCAAGAAGATTTATGGTCTGCTACGGTTCTCCCGCATACTGTTGCCAATGGTGGGGCAGACTATTCTTGTGGATATTCTTGATCAGTTGACCAACACTTTTGAATAGACAGTCCTGCCACGGCTGTCTGTATCTGCCTTGATGCAGATGCCTTTTGCAGGCCGGGCCATTTGTCTGCCCGACAAGTCGTAGTAAACGGAAGATTGTCTGTCGGCGGTTGTCATGGCGTCGATTCCCGAAGGTGTCAGCACCTTTGTCTTGTTGGCATTCTTGATGGCTCCGTTGTCCGTGTCGATCAGCAATGCCGCCACGCGCAGATTCTTCTTGTCCTGCACCAGCGACACTCCTTTCATGTTCATTGCCTTCTGAAGATCGAACCGGCAAGTCATTTCCTGTGGAACGCCGCCTTCGAACGATGAGGGAAAACTGTTGTCGGCATCTGCCCTGGCAATGATAACATCGTTGAAGCGCAATCCGGCAACCTTGTCGCCTGCCTCGACAAACTTTTTCATGTCTTCATCGCCTGCCCATTCATTGGCCCCGCTGTAGTCGTTGGTCTGCACCCATCCGCTTCCCTCGCCGTGCAGACTGTCGGCCAGCAGCACAAACTCAACTTTGTAGTGGTTCTGGTCCTGCGGAAGGACAAAAGAGACGTTGGCTTTTACGTTTATCTTCTCTCCATCGTTTTCATCGATGAAAGCCGATGCGGTGATGTCGGCCGGTGCAATGGTCTTGCACTGTTTTTCCCAGACTTTATCCACGCCAAACGATGTGTCCGTACAGTCGCCGGTGTATGCGTCGGTAGGTTTCACACGGTCGATCCACGCATAAGGGTACATTGTGACAATGGAGGGGTAGTCGTCCGGGTTCATGATGCTCATGGCATCGTTGCAATGATAGGAAATGCCGATAAAGTCTTCCGGAAACAACTTGTTCATTTTTTCCAATCCTACCATTCCGCGCGGACAATAGCCACACCACGTTCCCGTATATTCTTCGAGCACAGCGCGGTGTTTCACAATGTCTTCATATACATTTACCTTGCAGGTGGCAGAAGCGGTCGGCACATCGTTCGCTTCTCCGTTCACTTTCGTGACGGTTACACGCATCGGGTACACGCCTTGCCTGGCAATGCCGGGAACAACCAGATTGAAAGAGATTTCATTGCCGTAGCGAATGGCTGTTTCCGGAACAACGATATGCTGCTCGTTCGCTTTCCCGTCCACTTCATACAGGCAGTCAATTGATGTTGCGCCCTTGTAGCCTTTATTAATCAATGTACAGGTTACGGTGTTCTCAACATTGGCCTGTGTGTCTATCGGT
Source organism: Prevotella sp. (assembly GCA_022773395.1). Classification (GTDB taxonomy): domain Bacteria; phylum Bacteroidota; class Bacteroidia; order Bacteroidales; family Bacteroidaceae; genus Prevotella. Next base: position 53,448 of record JALFBL010000103.1, on the reverse strand, counting down.
TTGATGGGGCAGATTTCAACGGCATTGGCATTTACTTTTCCCACAATGATTTGTATGGCCGAGTTTCCCTTGATGCTTGAAGACTTGTCTTCCCATTTGCGGTAGGTTCTTGAGGTGTGCAGGTAAAGTCCTCCGTCTTTGGCTCCCGACGACAGCAAGACTGGCTTTGCGATGTTCCCGTCGATGGCGGCCACTTCAAACGAATAGCCTGCATACACTCCCTGTGCCGTGATGGTGTAGGGATTGTCGAATCTCACTTCCACATAACCTTCGTGTGGCGTTGCGGCTTTGCTGGTGATGTCGGGAGCGTTGACATCCTTGTTGTCCTTTTTCTCCAATGTCAATTCTGACGACAGCCAAGCGCTCATATTGCTGATGTTTTCCGTACCTTGCATCGGAATCCTCATGCCCATAATGGACAGGCCTACAAGGTTTCTGTCGGCGAGATGAATGGCTATGTCGTAGTTTTCTTTCTTGCCGGTTCCATATTTGTCGGCCACTCCATTCCCGTTGTCAAGACTGTAAATGATTTCTCCTTCCTCAAGTGGTGTACCGGTTTCGGTGCCTTGGGCGCTGACCCATTGGAAACAGCAAAGGGAAACCAAGAGTAAATAAGATTTTATTAGATACATGAATAATTTCGTAAAAGATTGTGATACAGAAAGAAACGCTTTGCGGGAAGAACCCGTTACGGGATTCTTCCCGCAAATGCGTTACAGGCGAACAATTATCTTACCAATACCTTTGTATATTTCTTGGAACCGTTCTTCAAGCGGTCCATCCTGACATAGATTCCCTGTGCAGGATGCTGCACGGCTCTTCCCTGCATGTCGATATAATGCGAAGTTTCTATCTCGCCGGTGTTTACGGTGTCCACCCCTGTCTCCCCGTTGACAGCATGCCAGGCCATCGGCGATTCGTGGGTTTCGTTTCCACCTCTGTAAATGCACAAGACTCCTATTTTGTCGTATCCGTCCTCGAATATGCAAACGGAGTGGGCACTTTCATTTACAAACACACGACTTCTGTCGTCATAGTTGTAGGGCATCTCATTGGTCTCTGTTTCCAATTTGATGTATTCGTCGGGATAAAATGTCAGCTCTTCGTTGTCCCTGAATATCTTATAAGTCAGTTTCTCCGGATTCATGAAACGACCCTCTGCATCGAACTTGGGATATTCAAACAGAAGGGTGGCATATCCCATTTCGGGGTCAAACTTGCTGAAAGAAATGATTGTGGGTTGCTGCGGAGTCAGGGGCATTTCCGTGAAGACCCCCATGTCGGGTTGTTTGAAGAAATAGATGTACGCCATAAGTTTCTTTCCGGTGTTGACGCACACTGCCGAGTCTGCGGTCATTTGCCGGTTGGCGGCATCGTATTTGAATGTCAGACTCTTGGTCAGGAAGAACAGTTCTTCATCGATGTCATATTCATCATTATGCACCACATGTGCCGTACCTCCAAAGAAGTACGCATGACTTTGTGTCACCTTGTCAATACCCATGTATTGTTCCGAGTCGAACACCAACTTGTTTCCGTCTATACGGCCAAGAATCATGGCCTCAGGCATGTTGGGAGAAGTTCCTTTCAGGTAAACGTTGTCTCCGTCGAATGCTACTTTCACGATTTGCCCGTCTTTGCCACCGCTTGCCGACATGAACTTCATCACATAATCGGTGAATGCCAGCGAAGGGCTTGCCTCTACCACCTGATCCCTGACTGTAGAGAAAACGGTGTGCATGTCTCCGTATCCTGCCCATTCGCCCTCTTCAGAATGCATTCCAATGATTCCGTCGCCCAACTGAATGAGCGAATCGTTTCTGAACACGAACTTGATGTCTGCATCGTCTGGGTCGATGACATACGTCAGTTCGCCTTCTTCGGTTTGTCGGGCAACCATATGACTTGCATAGAAATCATATCGTGCGCCGTCTTCGTATTCCACCTGAAAAACCATCTGGTTGGCTTTTGCCACCAGGGTATCGCCATCTGCCTTGTCCAATTTCAGCCAGGTGTTGCTGGCCAGCATCGCAAAGGGGTCTGCCATATAGAGGCTTCCGTCAGTTCCTTTCACCAGCGTCCCCACAAAACCATCAACAGGCATGCGGAACACACTGCCCCAACCGATAAAATAACTTTCGGAACTGCTGCGGTAGAATGTGTCCATGACCGTACCCTCAGGCTGCTTGGTGATGGGTGTTCCGGTTTTTGCATGACGTTTTGAAACAGCATTCGCCAGATTGAATTTCAGGCGGGTTCTCAATTTTTCCTTGGCAACCGTGCTCGTGGCTTTCTCGGCATTCGCTTTTGTTGGGAAAGTCACCTGTGCCAAAGAGGTTGTGGCAAACAAGGTGCCCACAATCATAAGATAGATCTTTTTCATACAATTGTTTTTATCGGGTTAGATATTTTATGCATCATGAACGTTTCGGAATTTACACCTTAAAAGACAGAGCCTTTAATATGGTTTAAGAATGCAAATGTACAAAAAAATGTTTGATTTATACATTTTCTTCATTTTTTTTTCAGTTTCTCGCAATGTCTCCCCCAATGCAAAGGTCTCTATTCTATATTGTTTCAATAAATACCCGTGCAGGGAATCTGCTGAGGTTGGAAACGAAAAATAGGGATATTCTGCTAATCTTAAAAGGGGAACCAAGGGAACTGTGATATGTTCGCGGTTACCCAACAAAGGTTAATTGCGTTAAATTTTCCGCCGGATTTTCCGCCGGATTTACTCGCAAAATAGAAAAGTGACGGATCATCCGTTGAAAACGGGGCAAAAAATGTGGAGCGATTTTTCGGAGCCTTTCCGGTAATTTATGCCTACTTACATCGCAATTTGGCATATTTTACCGGGTAAGTAAGGCTTACTTACCCGGTAAGTAGGCATATATTACAAGGTAGTTTGGCATAAATTACCGGACAAGATTTGTCAATATTTTTCAACTCACTGTATGCCAGTTGTTTGCCAAACGTCTGTAGAATCGCGTATTTGGGCGCGCGAGAAACTTTTTTCAGAAAACGGGCGTTTTTCGTGTTAAAGGAATTTGGGATTTTGTTAATTTTTATTTACAAATCATCGAATGTTACAGGTTTTTCTTTGACGGGTTCTTCCTTTTTTTCCTTTTTTGCCTTATCCTTTTCCAAAGGCTCTATGACTTCGCCTTGTATGGGAATGGGATTTCCGTCTTCATCAAACAATTCTTCCACTTTGGAACTATCGCGTTCGGTAGTGTCGCGACGTGCGGGTACATAACTTGCACAGTTGTACATGCTCTGCGTGATGGAAGTGTCGTTGGGTTTTCCAAATTTTCCGTGGTAGCGCTTGAAATCAGGATCTTTCATCAAAGATTCAAGGAAATAGCCGCAGATGGGCAGTGCCGTCCGGCTGCCTTGTCCCAATGCTCCTGTTCGGAAATGTATGCTTCGGTATTCGCCCCCAACCCAGGCTCCACATACGAGTTTAGGACTTACGCACATGAACCATGCGTCGGAATGATTGTTGGATGTGCCGGTTTTTCCGCCGAAATCCGTATCGAGTGCAGGCCCTATTCCAACATAAGCCCAGAGGCTTTGAGAGGTTCCTCCTGGCTCACGCAGTCCGCCCATCATCATTTGTTGCATGAGGAATGCGCTTTTATAGGGAATGACCTGTTTCTCTGTGGTGGGTGCCAAGTAAACGTCTTTTCCGTCTTTATCTATGATTTTTGTTACGAGAACGGGCTCCACATGTTTGCCATTGTGGGATATGCAGGCGTATGCGTTGACCATTTCAAGCAGATTGACATCGCTTGAGCCCAAAGCCAGTGACGGGGCGTCTTCGAGTTCGCTCTTGATACCCATTTCATGTGCCGTTGCGATGATGTTCTTGATGCCCACCTCTTGTCCTAACCGAACGGCGACGGAGTTGATGCTTTTGGCAAATGCGCTTTTCAGCGGCAGGCTGTCGCCAGAGAAGCGGCCGTTTGCATTGTGGGGTGTCCACATTTCAGTCTTGTTCTTCTTTTTGTCGAACACTTCCATGGAGATGTATTCGTCGCGCCGTTTGTCGCAGGGGGTCAGCCCCTGGTTCATGGCTTCGGTGTACACAAATAGTTTGAATGTAGAACCAGGCTGGCGCATGGCTGTTACTTTGTCGTATTTCCATGAATCGAAATCGATGTCGCCTACCCATGCTTTTATGTGCCCCGTATTGGGTTCCATGGCAACAAAGCCGCAGTGCATGAAGTGCACCATATAGCGGATGGAATCCATGGTGGACATTTCTTTTTCTATGGTTCCGTGCTCGTAGTCGAACAGTTTCACCTTGTGCGGGCGATTGAGTTCAGCCACAATGGAATCGGGCTGATTGGGATATTTGGCCAAAAGGGCTTTGTAGAGAGGAAGTTTCTTGGCGATTCCTTCGATGAAATGGGGAATCACCTGGTGGTTTTCGTCTTGCCACGGGTCTTGGTTTCCCCAATGGTTGTTGAAGTTGCGTTGCACCTGTTTCATCTGTTTGATGGCTGCTTCTTCAGCGTATTTCTGCATCCGGGTGTCGATGGTGGTGTAGATCTTCAGTCCGCTATTGTAAAGGTCGTATCCGTTTTCTTCGCACCATGAACTGAGTTGGTTGGCAATGGCCTCTCTGAAATATTTTGCCTTTCCATCATAATTTGTTTCGACATTAAGGTCGAGTTTGATGGCAATGTTTTTCAGCGAGTCGCATTCTGCATTTGTAAGATGGCCGTGTTTGTGCATTTTGTCCAGCACAAGATTGCGGCGTTTCAAAGAATTTTCCGGATTGGAAATGGGGTTGTAGAAGGTGGTGGCTTTAAGCATTCCTACGAGAACTGCAGCTTGTTCGGCTGTAAGCCGGGCAGGCGTTGTGTTGAAATAGGTTTTGCTTGCTGTTTTGATGCCATAACTGTTGGCGCCAAAATCGACCGTGTTGGAATACATTGTCAAGATTTCTTTCTTGCTGTATACGGTTTCCAATTTTGTGGCGATAATCCATTCTTTGGTTTTTACAATCAGCATTCGCAATCCGGGAATGTTGCCAAGAAGTCCTGTGGAATACTGTGTCCTCACCCGGAACATGTTTTTGGCCAGCTGCTGTGTGATGGTTGACGCACCACGGGCATCGTGATTGATGAGGGCATCTTTGACTGCGCCAAACAATCCGATAGGGTCAATTCCCCAATGTTTGTAGAATCGTTCGTCTTCCGTGTCGATGAGTGCATTCCAGAATTGTGGATTCACTTCTTCGTATTTGACAGGCGTTCGGTTCTCGTTGAAGAATTTTCCGATAAGTTGTCCGTCTGCGCTATAGATTTCTGATGCTTGGTTGGTTTGCGGGTCTCTGATACCGGAGAAATAGCCGGGCGACTTTCCAAACAGCCAAAGAAAGTTGAGATCTACCATTCCGAGATAGATGATGAACAAAACGATGAGCGACACGATGGTTGTGATGGCTTTTATATACCATGCACGCCCTTTGTACAGGGATTTGTACCATGTCCATAAACTCTTTGTCTTTCTCCCACACCAGGATAAAAGTTTGCCAAGGCGTGAATTGCAGATTCTCTTGTGCATATATGAATGTTTATATTTGACAAATATAATAAAAAGCCTGTGGATTATATCATGTAAGTGATATATTTTATGATTTCTTTAGTAATATTGTTCTCTTGGTGGGGCTGGGGTGTGGAAAGGTTGAACCATTTGACGTCTTTGTCTCTTTTGAACCATGTCAGTTGCTTGCGACAGTATCTGCGAGAGTTTCCTTTGATTCGTTCAACGGCTTCGTCGAGTGTCCAGGTGTTGTCGAGATAGGCGAATAGTTCTTTGTAGCCCACTGTGTTCAGTGCGTTGAGATGCCGTTTGTCATATACGTTTTGGGCCTCTTCAAGCATGCCTTCTTTCATCATGTGGTCCACCCGGAGATTGATTCTTTTATACAGTTCCTCCCTGGGGCGTTCTAAACCGATTTTGATGATGCGGAAAGGTCTTTGCTTTTTGTGATTGGTTCGCAGAGAACTGTATGTCTGTCCGCTGCAATGAATGATTTCGAGCGCATGGACAACGCGCCTGTAGTTTTTTCGATCTACTGTCTTGTGGTATTCGGGGTCGAGCTGCTCCAATTCTTCACAAAGTTTTTCCAGTCCTTCTTCTTCGTATCTCTGTTTCATCCATTCTCTGGTCTTGTTGTCAACCGTTGGAATGTCGTCAATGCCGTTGCACACGGCGTCGATATACATCATGGAACCTCCTGTCATCAATGCCAGGCGGTTGCCGTTGTAGAGTGGATGGACGGTTGAAGAAAAGCGTTTTTCGAGGATTTGGAGCACGTCTTGCTCAAACATGGAGGCACTGTAGTAGTCTTCCAGGGAATGGGTGCCTACCAAATAGTGTTTGACATGGGATTGCTGGACGGGAGTTGGTGCTGCCGTCCCAATGGGGATTTCTTTGTAAATCTGGCGGGAGTCGGCATTGATGATGGGGATGCTGAAATACTCGGCCACACTGAGACAAAGTTCTGTTTTGCCGACACCTGTGGGACCGAGTATTACAATAAGTGCATTCATTGAATAAATGGCAAGTCCTTAACGGATGATGCCTCTTTTGCTTGTCTGAACGAAGTCGATGATGTACTGTATTTCTGGAGTGATTTCCAACTTCTTGCGGATTTCTTCAATGCCTTCAGCCAGTACTCCTTTGCTGTAGAGCAGCCGGTATGCTTCGTGGATGTTGTTGATGGTTTCATTGCTGAACCCTCTGCGGCGAAGTCCGACCAGGTTGATGCCTGCATAGCGGATAGGTTCTTTTCCGGCTATGATATAAGGAGGAATGTCCAGGCTGGAGCGGCTTCCGCCCTGTACCATTACATAACTGCCGATTCTGCAAAACTGGTGGCAGAGAAAGACGGCGCTGATGATGGCATTGTCGTCTATGACAACTTCGCCGGCAAACTTGGTTGAATTGCCAATGATGCACCCCGAGCCAACCACGCAGTCGTGGGCAATGTGCATGTTTTCCATTAGCAGGTTGTTGGATCCCACTATCGTCGCTCCTTTTGAGGCAGTACCCCTTGATATGGTTGTATTCTCCCTGATGCTGTTGTTGTTGCCTATTTGGCAAATGGTATCTTCACCTTTAAACTTTAAATCTTGGGGCTTTGTGCTGATGCTTGCCCCAGGGAAGATTTCGTTTCCGCTGCCCAGTCTTGTTCCATAATTCAGCGTTACGCTGTTTTGCAAGACGTTGTTGTCGCCTATTTCGGTATTCTTGTCAATATAGCAGAATGGGCCGATGATGTTGTTGTCACCTAATCTGGCTTCAGGATGTACGTATGCTAATGGACTGATTTGATTCATGGGTTATTTGTTTTTTACAATTTGTGCAGTGAACGTTGCTTCGGAAACAACAGACTCTCCGACAAACATATATCCTTTCATGGAAGAAATGCCATGACGGAGAGGGGAGAGCATGTCAACTTTGAAAAGCAATGTGTCGCCTGGAACCACTTTCTTGCGGAATTTAACGTCGGTGATTTTCATGAAATAAGTGCTCCATTTCTCTGGCTCTTCCACTGTGTTGAGTACCAATAGACCTCCACATTGTGCCATGGCCTCGATTTGGAGTACGCCAGGCATTACGGGCTCTTGTGGAAAATGACCCACAAAGAACGGTTCGTTGCTGGTAATGTTTTTCACGCCCACAATACTTGTGGCACCGATGGATATTACTTTGTCAACCAATTGCATGGGGTAGCGATGGGGAAGCAATTCACGAATGCGGTTTACATCCATGATGGGTTCTTCGTTAGGATCATAAAAAGGAGCTTGTATTTCGTGCTTACGGATTTCCTTACGCATGAGCCTTGCAAATTTGTTGTTAACGGTATGTCCTGGCCGTGTGGCAATGATTCTACCTTTAATGGGTTTTCCGATAAGGGCCATGTCACCGATAATATCCAATAGTTTGTGGCGCGTGCACTCATTCTCCCACATCAAAGGTTTGTGCTGGATGTAACCAATTTTTTTCGCATCCATGTGGGGAATCTTCAGGAAATCTGCCAATTGATCCAGTTTTTCTTGTGGAACTTCTCGCTCGTAGATGACAATGGCGTTGTCCAAGTCGCCCCCTTTGATGAGATCTGCTTCAAGCAATGGCACAATGTCTCTTACAAAAACAAATGTTCTTGCGGGAGCGATTTCCATGGCAAAATTTTCTATCTGGTCCAATGTGGCAAATTGGCTGTTGATGAATTTGGATTCAAAAGAACACATGGCCGTAATGGAAAATTCTTCATCAGGCAAGATGGTGATGCACGAGCCGGTTTCTTCGTCCTTTATTTCGAGTTTTCTACGGATGACATAGAAATCTTTTGGGGCATTGAGCTCTTCAATGCCTATTTCAAGAATTTTTTTCACATATAAGTCTGCCGAGCCATCAAGAATGGGCAGTTCTGGTCCGTTTACTTGAATCAGACAATTGTCAATGCCCAATGCGTAAAGGGCTGCAAGCCCATGTTCAACAGTTGATATGCGAACGTCGTTTTTGGCCAAGACGGTACCACGACGCGTGTCTATTACATTTTCTGCAATCGCTTCAATGACAGGCTCTCCTTCAAGGTCGATGCGTTGAATTTTGTAGCCTGTGTTTTCAGGTGCTGGGTTGAATGTAACCGTCAGACTGAGTCCTGTGTGCAATCCTTTTCCGAAAAGTGAAAAACTGCCTTTCAGTGTCTTCTGTTTTAACATGTTCTGTATTATTCTTTAATTTTCTTTTTCAGTTCATCTAACTCTTTCTGCATATCGCTCAATTGCTTGTACATTTCCGGCAATTTTTTAAATATGGCTGTAGATTTAAAAAAGCTCTTGGGTTCGATGGCTGGTGTTCCTATCAGACTTTGATTTCCTTTTACATTTCCAGGAACACCTGCTTGAGCACCGAGGAATGTCTTGTCTCCGATATGTGCGTGTCCGGCGATGCCAGCCTGTCCGCCAAACATGCACCAAGCGCCTACTTTGGTGCTGCCGGCGATGCCGACTTGAGCCGACATGACCGTGTTTTCGCCAATTTCCACGTTATGGGCAATTTGAACCAAATTGTCAACTTTTACCCCTTTGTGTACAATGGTGCTTCCCATTGTAGAGCGGTCTATGCAGGAATTTGCGCCAATTTCCACATTGTCTCCAATTGTTACGGTTCCTACTTGCGGAATTTTGTCGTAGCCCTCTGCATTGGGCGCGAAACCAAAGCCATCGGCACCTATGACAGCACCTGAATGAATGGTTACGAAATTTCCAATCTGGCAATTGTGGTAGATGGAAACATTGGGGTAAATCAGGCAGTCCTTTCCTATTGTTGTTCCGTCGTAAATAACGACCTGTGGATGGATCTGTGCGTTGTCGCCGATTTCCACATCGTCTCCAATATAGGCAAATGCCCCCACATAGCAGTTGTTTCCAAGTTTGGCTTTGGGAGAAATAAAGGCCAAAGGGTCGATGCCGGTCTTGCGTGGCTGCATACTGTTGTATAACTGAAGCAGTTTTGCAAGGCTTTCGTAAGCGTTTCTTACTCGTATGAGTGTCGCGCCCACCGGCTTCTCAAGAATAAGGTCTTCGTTGACAAGAACGATACTTGATTGGGTATCGTAAATATAATGGGTGTACTTGGGATTTGACAAGAACGACAATGTCCCTTGTTTGCCTTCTTCTATTTTTGCAAAGGAATGAACGGTGATGTTTTCATCCCCTTCAATTCGCCCTTGAATGAAATCAGCAATTTGCTTCGCACTAAAATTCATTATGATATTTTCGAAAATTCGTGCAAATATAGTGATTTCTTTTCATATTCGTTGATAACACAGATAATATTTGCGATTTTTTTGGGAAAGCAAACCGATATTAAAGATATCTGAACTTTCTGAAATGTCTTTTATGGAGCCGTCTTTGTAGAGGATGGATATACGGTCTTCGTCAATGTTGTACATGTCTTGCTGTATGACTTCTTCATTGACGAGATAATGGGCATCTTCTCTGTGAATGCCTAAGGACTGGCAGATATTGTCACAGATGTTCGATACATATTCTCTATCGAAAGGCTCTGTACCGACTTCCACCTTGAAGATGTTTCGGTTGATGAGGTTTTTGGATAAAATGGACAAAATAAGATCATCGTTGCCCGTCCATTCTTTTATGGTGCTCCAGATGTCGTTGTCGTCGAGCATGAGATAATGGCGAAGCGTGATGCTCTGTTGGCGGAAATGGTCTTTGGTGACATTGTCTTGCAAGAAATAGAGCAGTGCCGGAGGTGCAAAGATTTTCTTTCCCTTCCGGATGAGTTCTTTGGCACGCATCAAAGTGTTTACCAAAACCTTTTCGCACGAAACGGCAGTTTTATGAAGATATACCTGCCAGTACATGTGTCTTCTTGCCGTGAGGTAATGTTCCATTGAATAGATGCCTTTTAAATCGACGGCAAGGTTGTCGTCAACCACATTCAGCATCTTGATAATTCGGGCACTGCCTATGTTTCCTTCTGATACTCCTGTAAAGAAACTGTCACGGCACAGGTAGTCGAGCCGATCGACATCCACTTGGCTGCTGATGAGTTGATGAAGAAATCTTTTGGGATATTCGTCTTTAAATATTTTCAAGGCTAAATTCAATTTGCCATTCATCTCTTCGTTCATCTGTTCCATGACCATCAGAGATATTTCCTCGTGTGAAATTCCTGGAATCAGCGTGTTTTCCAGGACATGGGAGAAAGGACCGTGCCCAATGTCGTGCATGAGAATGGCGGCTTCTACAGCTTCTGCTTCACTGTCAAATATATATACGCCTTTCTGGCTGAGTGAATTGATGGCCTCGCTCATCAAAAAAAATGAACCTATGGAATGCAGGAACCGGGTGTGCTGGGCACCTGGATATACAACAGAAGCCAGCCCCAACTGCTTGATGCGGTTGAGGCGTTGCATGAAAGGATGCTTTATGATGTCGAGAAGCAACCCTTGGGGTATTTTGATAAACCCAAATACGGGATCGTTGATTATTTTACAGGTGTACATCCCATTTTGTTCAGTTCTGCTTCCATCTCGATTTGCAGTTCTTTGGCTTTTTGTGCCGCTACTTCTGCAAAATCCTTGTCTTTGCTTGCATAGATAATTCCACGTGAAGAGTTGACAATCAGTCCGCAATCTTTTGTCATTCCATGTTTGCAGACATCTTGCAGGCTTCCACCTTGAGCGCCGACCCCTGGAACCAAAAGGAAACTTTCCGGTACGATTTTTCTTACATCTTTGAACATCTCTCCCTGAGTGGCACCTACAACGTACATCATGTTGTTCTTATTTCCCCATTGGAGAGATGTCTTGAGAACTTGTTCGAAGAGCCGTTCTCCCTTTGCGTTCTCTGTCAATTGAAAATCAAGGCTGCCCCTGTTGCTTGTCAATGCCAAAAGAACGACCCATTTGTCTTTGTATTCAAGGAATGGCTTTACGCTGTCTTCTCCCATATAAGGAGCAACCGTCAGTGAGTCCACGTCATATTCCTCAAAGAAGGTGCGGGCATACATGGTGGAGGTGTTTCCGATGTCTCCGCGCTTGGCATCAGCTATGATGAAATGGGAGGGATGGTGTTCCTGAATGTATTTGATTGTTTTTTCAAAAGCGACCAAGCCTTTCGTTCCCATGCTTTCATAAAAAGCCAAGTTGGGTTTGTATGCCATGCAATAGGGTGCAGTGGCGTCAACAATCGCTTTGTTGAAATCAAAAACGGGATTTTCCCGTTCCAGCAAATGTGGCGGAATTTTGTTGATGTCTGTATCTAATCCTACGCAAAGAAAAGTCTTCTTTGCGAATATTTGTTCAATGATTTCTTTTCTGTCCATAATTTATAATTCTGATTCTTTCATTCTTTCTGCATTTTCCGCAACCGTTAGTGCATCGATCATATCTTTGATGTCTCCTCCAAGAAATCCGGACAAATCGTGGGTCGTATAACCTATACGATGATCTGTCACCCGTCCCTGCGGAAAGTTGTATGTCCTGATTTTGGCACTTCTGTCTCCTGTTGAGACAAGTGTCTTGCGGCGACTGGCAATATCGTCAATGTATTTCTGATGTTCCTTGTCGTATATGAAAGTGCGTAATCGCGAAAGCGCGCGTTCCTTGTTCTTGGGTTGGTCGCGGGTCTCTGTACATTCGATGAGTATTTCCTCTACCACTCCGGTGTTGGGATTCTTCCAAGGATATCTTAGGCGCACTCCCGATTCCACTTTGTTTACATTCTGTCCGCCTGCTCCAGAACTGCGGAAAGTGTCCCATTTTATATCACCCTCGTTGATGTTTACTTCAAACTTGTCGGCCTCGGGCAGCACGGCAACTGTTGCTGCGCTCGTGTGCATGCGCCCCTGTGTTTCTGTGGCAGGTACGCGCTGGACACGGTGCACCCCCGATTCGTATTTAAGAACGCCATAGACGTTGTCGCCGCTGACGGCAAAGTCGATTTCCTTATATCCTCCCACAGATCCTTCGCTTTCGCTTGTAACGCTGAGAGACCATCCCATTGAGTCGCAGAACTTCTTGTACATGGTGAACAAATCGCCGGCAAAAAGGGCCGCCTCATCGCCTCCTGTTCCTGCACGAATCTCCATTTGTACGTTTTTCGCGTCTTCCGGATCTTTGGGAACGAGCGCTAATTTTATTTCTTCCTCGATTTTGGGCAGATTGTTTTCATTGTTTGCCAATTCTTCACGTGCCATGTCCTTCATTTCCGGATCTGTCTCGTTTGCAAGAATATCTTTTGCCTCTTTGATTCCATTGAGGCAGGCTATGTATCTTGCCCGGGCATTCATGATGTCTCCCAAGTCTTTGTATTCTCTTGTCAATTTAACATAACGGTCTTGGTGGGATATTACCTCAGGGTCTGTAATGAGCGTGGCAACTTCCTGGTAGCGAGCCTCAAGGCCGTCCAATTTTTCCAATATGCTATTTGTTTCTGGCATATACCTGTCTATAATGTGGTGATGATAATCCCGCTGTCTGTATAGAGGTCGGGATTATCTGTTTTATGTCCATCTGTTCTTGAATGCTGAACAGATGGAATCTTTTTTTCTTTCTTCTTTATTTGTATTCAAACGTTCCAAATTCTGATGCGATTGTCAAAGAGCGTTCTCCTTGTTCAATGTGCCCTACCACTTTTGCGTCAATGCCAAAGCCTTTGCTGATGGAAATTACTTGTTCTGCGATTTCTGGCTGGACGTAGATTTCCATACGATGTCCCATGTTGAAAACTTGATACATTTCTTTCCAATCGGTTCCACTGCATTCTTGTATGGCCTTGAATAAAGGTGGAGTGGGGAACATGCTGTCTTTGACAACCTTGCATTCGTCATTCACAAAATGAAGTATTTTTGTTTGGGCACCCCCTGTGCAATGAACCATCCCGTGTATGCAGGGGCGTAATTCGTCAAGTATCTTTTTAATTACGGGGGCATACGTCCTTGTGGGAGACAATACAAGAAGACCGGCGTTGATGGGGGTGTTTTCCACATTGTCTGTCAGTTTGTATCTGCCACTGTAAATCAAATCGGAGGGTACGTCATGGTCATAACTTTCGGGATATTTTTCTGCCAATTCCTTTGAAAATACGTCATGGCGGGCAGATGTCAGTCCATTGCTGCCCATGCCCCCATTGTATTTTTTTTCATAAGTGGCCTGTCCTGTTGACGAGAGTCCCACAATCACGTCTCCCGGGCGGATGTTCGCATTGTTGATGACGTTCGAGCGTTTCATACGGCAAGTTACCGTAGAATCTACAATGATGGTACGAACCAAATCGCCCACATCGGCCGTTTCTCCCCCCGTAGGGTAAATTCCTATTCCCATTTCACGCATTTCAGACAGCATTTCGTCTGTCCCGTTGATAATGGCTGAAATAACCTCTGCGGGAATCAGCATTTTGTTGCGTCCGATAGTGCTTGATACAAGGATGTTGTCTACGGCTCCCACGCACAATAAATCGTCCGTGTTCATGACGATGGCATCTTGTGCAATTCCTTTCCACACACTCAAGTCGCCTGTCTCTTTCCAGTACATGTATGCCAAACTGGACTTTGTGCCAGCTCCATCGGCATGCATGATGTTGCAATAGTCAGGGTCTCCTCCTAATATGTCTGGAATGATTTTGCAAAAGGCCTGCGGAAAGATTCCTTTGTCAATGTTTTTGATAGCGTTGTGCACGTCTTCTTTGGCTGCACTTACACCACGCATCATATAACGGTTAGATGAATTCATTTTGTTAAAATTTCACTTGAGGAGATTTCTCTGCACCTGCTTCTGACTCGAATTTCGCCATTTGCTTAAATCCAAATATGCCAGCAAACAGTGTCTTTGGGAATGTTCTTATATTGATATTATAGCTTTGTACGGCAGCGTTGTACTTGTTGCGTGCCTCATTGATGCGATTCTCTGTTCCTTCCAGTTGAACTTGCAAATCTTTGAAATTCTCGTTTGCTTTCAAATCTGGATAATTTTCCTGAATGGCTATCAATTTTCCTAAAGCAGAGGAGAGGCTTCCCTGTGCCGCCTGAAATTCTTTTAATTTTTCGGGCGTGAGCGTGGAGGCATCGAGTGTCACTTGTGTCGCCTTTGAGCGGGCTTCAACTACATTTGTCAAGGTTTGCTCTTCGTGCTTGGCATAGCCTTTCACGGTTTCTACAAGATTGGGTATCAAATCCGCGCGGCGCTGATAGGAAGACTGAACATTGGCCAAAGCCGTTGTTGCGGATTCTTGAGCGCCGACCATTCCATTGTATGCACTGACTGCGTATAGGGCGATGATGGCCACTACAGCAATGATGATTAAATGATTTTTTTTCATAATAATAAGTATTGTTTTTATATTAATCCAGCAAATAAAATTATCCCATTCAAAGAGTGTATGTTACCAGCCTCCGCCGGCTCCTCCTCCTCCAAAACTACCGCCACCGTAGCCTCCTCCACCGAAGCCTCCTCCACCGAAACCTCCCATGCCCCCCCATGAGGATTTTCCTCCTCCCATGCGGGAACGTCCGTACCCACGGTATCCAACGCCGTTGCCAGACGGCTGTATCCAATGGTATGTTTCGTTTAGTTTTGCATACAGGATGAACCATAATATCAGGAATATGAGGCTTGTTCCGCCAATATCATGGTCATCGGATGTTTTTGAATTGTTTCCTTCATGAGACTGCTTCTCATCCGGTTTTTCAAGCAGGCGTTTTTCTTTCAATAATGTATATGTAGCTTTGATAAGCATTTTCATCCCTTCATCGGGGTTGTCCTGCTTTAAAAATGGAGTCAGGTATGAGCGTGCCAACTGATTGCAATTGGCATCTGTCAAGTCTTCTTCCAATCCTTGTCCCGGGGCTATGAAATATTTGTGGTCTTCGTAGGCAACGACAATCACCAGGCCTCTTCGCGTTTCTTTGTCTCCGACACCATATTTGTTTCCTATATCTTGTGCCATTCTGAAGGCATCTTGATTTTCTACTCTATTCACAATAACGATGGCCGATTGAACGCCCAGTTCTTTATCCAGTATCTTCAATACCACATTCATTGAATCCACCGACTGCTGTGAAATCACCGTGTCTGGATTTGATACGTATTGGTTTCTGTCGGTGAGATGGGGGAGGGGGATGTTGCTGGCATTCCAAACCCTATTTTCAGTCAAGTTGTTGTCTTCTTCTGTCAAAGAATAACTACATGAGAAAATGGTTGACAGGACGACAACCCAGAAAAGAGTTCCATAGAAAAGTTTTTTGAATTTAAAAGAAGGTTTTCCTTCTTCTTTCTTTGTGTTGAGAAGTGTTTTGGAGGTAGCATTCGTCTTTTGTTGTAAAGAGTAGATTTCGTCTTTCTTTTTGAGAGAGGGTACTTCTATGAGATACCAAGTTCCAAAAAACACGGCAGACATGCCTAATAAACTTCCAACAAGTTTACCGTACGTTAAATCTTCTCCAGCCACACCATACAGGAGAAAAGGAGCATAGGTCAATACTCCTACCACAATGATTCCGATTATAAATCCTTTATATGCACGCATGGTAAAATGTTATTTGTTCATCATCTTAAAGGTCTTTTCCGTTCCAAATGTCCCAATTCGCAAATGCTTGCAGCAAAAGCATTTCCAAACCGTTCTTGACAGTGGCTCCCCGTTCTTTTCCTCGTGTCATAAACAGGGTTTCGTCAGGATTGTAGAGCAAATCATACAGAAGGTTGTGTTCGTCCAATGCCTCGTAAGGCAATGTGGGGCATTCTTCGCATTTGGGATACATTCCACATGGAGTGCAGTTCACAATGACATTGTACTCTCTTACCATGTCGGGGGTGATGTCCCTGTATAGTATGTGTCCGTTTCCGTTTCCTTTTTCCCTACCTACGTATAAGGTTTCTAGTCCCAGCGACTTTAATCCATAATCTACCGCCTTTGCTGCTCCGCCCATTCCCAGTATCAGGGCTTTGCGGTGATGTCTTTCCAGCAAAGGTTCAATGCTTTTTGTGAATCCGATGACATCGCTGTTGAATCCCTTTAATCTTGTGTTTCTCCCTTTATGTTCTATACGGATTACATTCACTGCTCCAATGGTTCTTGCTTCTGGACTGATTGCGTCCAGATAACCGATGACCTGTTGCTTGTAAGGGATTGTTACGTTCAAGCCTTTCAGTTCAGGATTGGTAGCAAGGATTTCCGGCAGGTCTTCAATTTTCGGTATTTCGAAATTGACATACTCTGCATCAATATTTTCGTTCTGAAATTTTTCGTTGAAATAACTTATTGAAAACGAGTGTCCCAAGGGGCATCCTATCAGTCCGTATTTATCCATTTGAGATGTTATTTTGTTGCTAAATACATTGTGCATATACCGAATGTGAGTCTTTTGAACTTCACATTGTCAAAACCTGCTTTTTTGAGAATGCCAACCATTTCTTCTCCCTGTGGGAAAGCCTCAATGGTTGCAGTCAAATAGCTGTATGCATCGCCATCTTTCGAGATGATTTTTCCCATGATTGGCAATAGCGTATGGCTGTAAAACCAGAAAAGTTGCTTCATTGGGAAATTCACCGGCCGTGTCAGTTCCACAATGCTCAAATGCCCTCCTTTTTTGAGCACCCTGCACATTTCGCTGAGTCCTTTGTCAAGACTTTGGAAATTTCTGATGCCGAATGCTGCCATTACCGCATCAAAGGTTTCTTCTGCAAAACTGAGATTTTGGCAATCCTCTTTTGCAAAGGATATGATGTTCTGTAATCCCGCCCTGCATACCTTTTTTCTTCCCTCCTGCATCATGCCTTCTGAAATGTCCGATCCAATGAGGGTTTGGGGTCTGAGCCTTTGGGCTGCCTGAATGGCAAAGTCTCCAGTGCCTGTGGCAACGTCGAGAATTGTTTGTGGATGGTATGGGGCAAGTGCTTTTATAGCCTTTGCTCTCCACATCTTGTCTATGTTTAATGACAGGCGATGGTTGAGGGTGTCATAGGTGGAAGCAATGTTGTCGAACATTTGCTCCACCTGTTCCCTCTTTTCTTGTCCGTCCTTGTAGGGGGTTATCTTCTCCTGTTTGTAGGTCATCTTGCTTTTAGATACTCGGTCACATTCTTCTCTATGCGGGCTGCAATGTCACTTGCATCTGCCGCTTTGTCAAAGTGTTGACCGGTTATGTGTTCGTATAGTTCAATGTATCTGTCAGATACACTGTTTGCATATTCGTCGGTTATCTCTGGGAGTGTTTGACCGGGTTCGTTCATGAAATTATGCTCAATCAGCCATTGGCGCACAAATTCTTTGGAAAGTTGTTTTTGCGGTTCCCCTTTTGCAAATTTTTCCTCGTAGCCGTCAGCGTAGAAATACCTGCTGGAGTCCGGCGTATGGATTTCGTCAATGAGATAAACCTTGCCGTCGCGTTTGCCGAATTCGTATTTTGTATCTACGAGAATCAGGCCACGGCTTGCAGCGATTTCCTGTCCGCGTGCAAAGATTTTGCGGGTGTAGTCTTCCATGATCTCGTAGTCTTCTTTGCCAACCAATCCTTGGGCAATGATTTCTTCTTTCGATATATTCATGTCGTGCCCCTCGTCTGCCTTTGTGGTCGGTGTAATGATGGGTTCTGGGAAACGTTCGTTTTCCCGCATTCCGTCAGGAAGTTGTACACCGCAAAGCACCCTGCTTCCTTTCTGGTATTCTCTCCAGGCCGAACCTGTGAGAATTGACCGGATAATCATCTCGACACGAAAGCCTTCGCATTTCAGTCCAACCGTCACCATAGGGTCGGGTGTGGAAAGTTTCCAGTTCGGGCAAATGTCTGTTGTCTTGTCCAAAAACTGTGCTGCGATTTGGTTCAGTACCTGGCCTTTGAACGGAATGCCCTTGGGCAATACCACATCGAATGCGGATATTCTGTCTGTGGCAATCATCACGATCAGGTCATCGTTGATGTTGTACACGTCGCGTACTTTACCATGATATACGCTTCTTTGTCCATCAAAATGGAAATCAGTGTTTGTTAATGCTTTCATTGTCGTTTTCTTTTAATTTTTTATCGTGGTCTTCAAAGGCCTTTACAATTCTTGTCACTAATTTGTGTCTTACAATGTCTTTCTTGTTCATTTCAACAAAAGAAATTCCCTCCACACCTTTCAGAGCGTTTAAAGCGATGCTCAGTCCGCTTTTTGTTTCTTTGGGAAGATCCACCTGCGTCATGTCTCCCGTTACGATAATCTTCGTATTCCATCCCATACGGGTCAGGAACATCTTGATTTGTGCGTATGTAGTGTTTTGCGCTTCATCCAAGATAACGATGGCATCGCTCAGCGTTCTTCCTCGCATGAAAGCGAGCGGTGCAATCTGAATGACCCTCTTGTCAATCATGTCTTGCAGTTTTACCGATGGAATCATGTCTTCCAGTGCATCGTAAAGAGGTTGCAGGTAAGGGTCTATTTTGTCCTTCATGTCGCCTGGCAAGAATCCCAGTTTTTCGCCGGCCTCTACTGCAGGGCGACTCAAAATGATTTTTTTTGCGCTTTTTTCTTTTAGGGATTTCACGGCGAGGGCTATGCTGAGATAAGTTTTGCCCGTACCGGCCGGCCCCACGGCAAATATCATGTCGCTCTTGTCAAACGCGTCAATCAGTTTCTGTTGGTTCTCGCTTCTGCTTTTTATCGGTCTTCCAGACAGGCTGTACACCACTGCTCCCTTTACGGCATCCTCTTTTGTTTTTTGTCCATGGTTAATGTCCAGAATGTCCTCTTCTGTAATGCGGTTGTACCTCAGGACATGTTTTCTCATGTTTTCCACGTGTTCTTCGAAAATAGCCGTTTGCTCTTCGTCTCCAATCACTTTCAGCACATTGTCGCGAGCCATGATGCGCAATTTGGGATACAGTGCCTTGATCATTTGAAGATGCGAATTGCCCACTCCATAAAATACTACGGGGTCAATATCTTCTAGCAATATATGTTTTTCTAACACGTGTATGACAATTTTTCTGCAAAAATACAAAATGATTTCGATATTACCACAAAAAACAATACCTTTGTACTCATTAAAAAAAGAATTTAATGAAAATAACAAAGAATAGATACTTGCTGTTTTTTTCCGCCATTGTTGTGATTCTTGCCGCCGTCAGGCTGTTTTGTCCGCAAGTAGCGGAAAATCGTTTTTATGGCGGTGCCGTTTCTATGGGTGTCCCGTTGCAGGATTGTGCCCGACATGCCGTTCAGACGCTGGGATCTGATAAAAAAAATGATATGAGCGGCATGCATTCCGAGCAGAATGCACCCACAGGCCTGTCGAAATTCTTTGACAAAGAGGGAAATCCCGTCAAACATCGGATTTTCAGTGTGCCCAATTTTTCGAGAGCTTTCCCCGATAGCCAGCAGGTGCAAGTGGTTGCCGCTCAAAGATGGGGCGTTTCGCCTGTCAAAGACCGGAGGGATGCTGAGTCGCGAAAAACCGAATTGGTTTATGTCGCTGCAAATCCTTATTACTATGTGGAGAAAATGTATCGGAGCATACCTTATCTTGTGCCAAGGGCAGCTGTTCTGTTGAACGATATCGGAAGAGCCTTGCTCGACAGTTTGCAGTTAAAAGGAGTACCTGCCCATCAATTGATTGTCACCAGTGTTTTGCGCACACAAGAAGATGTTGCCAAGTTGCGGAATTACAACCGTAATGCCACCGAAAATTCTTGTCATTTGTATGGAACCACTTTCGATATCTGTTACAACCGTTACAGAACAGTGGAGGCTCCGGGAGAAAAGAGGCGTGCTGTAAGAAATGACACTTTGAAATGGATTCTTTCCGAAGTGTTGAACGATATGAGAAAGCAGGAGCGTTGCTATGTGAAATATGAAGTAAAGCAGGGGTGTTTTCATATCACCGTCAGGTAATTGTTGTATTAGTCTATACGCCTGCCAACGTTCCTCTTGCGTGATTGGCTGGATAGCAACCGTACACAAGAGCGGTAAACGGGACTCGAACCCGCGACCCTCGGCTTGGGAAGCCGATGCTCTACCAACTGAGCTATTACCGCAATAAAATAAAAGGATTTTTTAAGGAGCCGATACCGGGACTCGAACCCGGGACCTATTCATTACGAATGAATTGCTCTACCAACTGAGCCATATCGGCTTAAAAGCGTTTGCAAAGGTAATGATAATAGTTGAAAAAGATGTTGTCGGCACAAACTATTCCTTTTTCTTTAACATTCTTTCAAATTATTGCTGGTCGGAAACGCATGATGACGGTTGTCGACCAAGGATAAAGCAAGGTTTCCTGGTTTTCTGTTGCTGCTTTTTGTTTGGCCGGTACAAAACGGTGTTATCCAAAGAACAGTCGTCCTGTCTGGTAACACAAGGCAGAAACCACCCATGCCAAACCTGTCGTGTAGCAAGCAGAGAATATCGCCCATTTCCATGAGCCCGTTTCGTTTTTTACTGCAGCGATGGTTGCAAGGCAGGGGAAATAGATGAGTACAAAGAGCAGATAGGAAAAAGCGATGAGTGGTGTAATGCCGTCCGCCTCCATTTTCTGTCTAAGATTTGAATATTTCGCCTGTTGCTTTCCAGGTTGGCTGTCCACGGATGTCTTTCCGTTTACTACCCTCATGTTGTGGTCTGCCCAATTTTCTTCGTCCGCATACAGCACACCCATTGTAGATGCGACGATTTCTTTGGCTCCGATGCCGGAAATCAAACTCACGTCCAGTTTCCAGTCGAATCCCTGAAGACGAAATATCGGTTCTATCATTTTCCCGATACTTCCGATATAACTTTGTTCCTGTTGCTGTTGACGTGTCATGGAATCGTTATGTGGGAAATATCCCAATGCCCAGACGATGATGCTTGCCACAAGAATGATGCCACCCATTTTTCTCAGATATTGTTTACCCTTTTCCCATGTGTGGCGAACAGTGGCTTTTGCTGTAGGAAAACGGTAGGGGGGCAGTTCCATCACGAATGGAATGTCTTCGCCTTTCAATACCCATTTGCTGAAAATGCGGCTCATCATAACTGCCAGTGCAATACCGATGACATAGAGCGAAATCATGATGAAGCTTTGATATTCTACGGCAAAGAATGTCCCCACAATCATGATGTATATAGGCAGTCGGGCGGAGCAGCTCATCAGCGGAAGGATAAGTATCGTTATCAGCCGGCTTCTGTGGCTCTCTATTGTGCGCGTAGCCATTACTGCCGGGACGTTGCAGCCGAATCCCATGATGAGGGGAATGAACGATTTGCCATGCACTCCCATTTTGTGCATCAGTTTGTCCATGATGAAAGCCGCCCTTGCCATGTATCCGCTGTCTTCCATGAACGAGATGAACGCATACAAGATGAGTATCTGGGGCAAGAACACAATGACGGCTCCCACACCGGCAATGGCACCGTCTATTACCATCGCTTTCAATGGCCCATCGGGCATCCGGCTCCTCAATGCGTCAGAAAGATAGTTCACTCCAGCTTCAATCCAATCCATCGGGTATTGTCCCAAACTGAATGTTGCTTGGAACATTACGTAGAGAAAGAAAATGAACAAAGGAATCCCCCAGTATTTGTGTGTGATGAAAGCATCGATAGCGTGGGTCGTTTTGTAAGTGTCCTGTTTGGTTCCTTCCTCGAATCCCGCTTCTTTCAGCGCACCGCGTATGAATGCGTATTTGGCGTCCATGATGGCAGTTTCGCTGTCTTCTTTGGTCTCTTGTTTGATATAAGTCGCAGCCTTTTCTCTTGTTTCCAGAATTTTTTTCCCATTGTGCAGTTTTTTCACCAGTTCGTCCGTATGGGAGTCCATTTCCAGCAGTTTGATGGCAAGATACCTGATAGAGTATTTATGGCGGATTTCCTCATTGTTTCTCAATTCCTCTTTGACCATCGAGATGGCGTTTTCTATGTATTGTCCGTGGTTCAGGTGTATATGCCGGTACACGCTCTTATTGGGGCGTATGCCGTGGGCAAAGTCCTCTCCATGGTCGCCTCCATATTTCTTTTCGTAGTCCTTGTGCCAATTCTGCAAGTCGGCAGCCACTTCCGGGTTGATGTTCCCCTGTTTGTCGATGAAGTCAACCCCTTCATACATATTTATAATCATGTGGAACAGCAAGTCCACCCCTTTCCCATTTTTGAAAACGGTAGGCACCATTGGAACGCCAAACAGCAATCCCAGATATTGGTAGTCCAGTTTGTCGCCCCTTGTCTCCAGTTCGTCGAACATGTTCAGGGCGCAAATCATACGCAGGTTCATGTCTACCAGTTGCGTTGTCAAGTAAAGATTTCGTTCAATGTTGCTGGCATCAATCACGTTGATGACGATGTCCGGTGTCTTGTCAAGAATCTGGCTGCGTACGTAAAGTTCTTCCGGACTGTATGCAGAGAGAGAGTAGGTTCCCGGTAGGTCGATGATATTGAAATTATAGCCTTCGTATGAAAAATGGCCTTCTTTCGCATCCACCGTTACTCCGGAATAGTTGCCCACCCGTTCGTGCGCGCCCGAGGCAAAATTAAAGAGAGAAGTCTTTCCGCAGTTCGGGTTTCCCACCAATGCCACATTGATGGTTCTGCGTTTGCGCATGGCGGCATCGTGCAATTGTTTGTCGGTTAAAGTAGAATGATGGTTTTCGTTTGAATCTGTAGGCTGTTCTTCTTTTCCGGCTTCTCTCAAGTCTTTCACCCGAATGTCAATAGATGATGGGGTAAGGCTCAATGTCTTAGCTTCTTCCATGGATATGACTTCAATTCTTTCTGCCTCATCGTGGCGCAGAGAAATCTCATATCCCATAATTTTATATTTCACGGGATCTTGCAACGGAGCGTTCAGCAGGACTTCTACCAATTTCCCTTTGATGAAACCCATTTCAACGATTCTTTTCCGGAACCCTCCGTGCCCCAATACTTTGACGACAACTCCCTTTTCGCCAGTCTTTAAATCAGATAATTTGGTCATATAGCATGAATGTCATGCAAAAATACATCTTTTTTTTCGCAATGAGCAGAATAAGTCATGAATTACTCACAAATGACGATACAATAAAGGGTGGATTCCGTCCACCCCTTATTTGTAGGTATATGTGCTGTTTTCTGTCATGAATTGAAATATTCTTCCAGTTCCTTTTCCGCGCTCTTGTTCTCGTTTGCCAAATCGCGGACAATTTCTCCGTGTTCAAGAAGCACTATGCGCTGACAGATGTCTATCGTGTGCGAAAGGTTGTGGCTGCTGATCAATACCGTGGCATCCGTTTCCTTGTTGTATTCTTCCAGATGTCTTTTCAGCAGGTTCTGGCTTGTGGGATCCAGAAAATTGAAAGGCTCGTCCAGGATAACCAGTTGCGGCTTGCTGAGCAATGTGGATATGATACCCACCTTTTGCTTGTTTCCAGACGACAGATTTCGGATGAGTTTCTTTTGTCCAAGCACCTCGCCTCCCATAAAGTGCTCAAAGTCTTTCAAGCGTTCTTCTACGTCTTTTTTAGGCATTCCGTTCACTTTCCCGATAAACTCGAAATATTCTTCTGGTGTGAGGAAATCAATGAGAAATCCCTCGTCGATGTATGCACCCGTATGGGTTTTCCAATCTTCCGAGGTGGAAGTGCACACATCTATGCCCTGACCGTCGGTTTCTTTGCTGCCGTCTTCCTGATGGCTGCCGGGCAGTGTCACGGTCACTTCTCCATCGTCGGCTTTGTGCAAATCAAGAATCAGTCGGAAAAGGGTGGTCTTTCCGGCACCGTTGTTGCCGACGAGTCCGAGGATTTCGCCTTTGTTGATTGTAAAGTCAGAAATGTTGACGGCCACTTTCTCACCGAAACACTTCTTCAAATCGGATATCTTAATTCTCATGCATCTCTTTGTTTTTTGTTTGAAGCAGTGGAGTCTGTCTTGTACTTTCCCCACTGCCTGTTGTCGTCATTCTGCGTGTGGGCGGCCTATACCAATCCCTTTCCATGGCAGTTCTTGAACTTCTTGCCGCTTCCGCAAGGACATGGATCGTTGCGTCCCGGCAGTTTCTCTTTCACAATGGGCGTGTGGTTGATTTGCTGCGCTGTTTCACGGGTGTCGTGTTGCGCTGCAGCCTGCTGGTTCGGGTCAACCATCTGTTGTTCCTGCATGTCGGCCTTCTGCTCGTTGTACCGCTGCGAATGTTGTTCGGGAGCGGCCTCGCGCACTTCTTCCTGCTGCATCTCGGGTATTTGTCCGCGCATCAGCACACTTGCAATGCGGTTGTTCATCTCGTTGATCATCTCGTCAAAGAGTTTCGCACTCTCCAATTTGAAGATTACCAACGGGTCTTTCTGCTCGTAGGAAGCGTTCTGCACACTGTGGCGCAGTTCGTCGAGCGCACGCAGGTTTTCTTTCCAGCAATCGTCGATGACGAGCAGCAGGATGTTTTTCTCGAATTGCTTGATGACACTTTTCGATTCCGTGTCGTAGGCCTCTTTCAAGTTGCAGGCAATGTTATACACACGTTTTCCGTCGGTTACGGGTACCATGATGCGTTCGTACATGGCACCCTGGTTCTCGTAAACTTGCTTGATGACGGGCGCGGCCACGTTCTGGATACGTTCGGTCTTGCGCTTGAAGGCCTCCATGGCCAATTGGAATGCATTTTCCTCCAATTCCTCGAAATTGCCCTCGATGAATTTTTCGCGTGTGAACGGACATTCCATCGCCAATACCTTGAGGAACTCCTCCTGGCATCCTTCATAGTCGTTCTTTTCTATGATGTTGACCACGCGGTCCCAGATGATGTTGGCAATATCCATTCCGATGCGCTCACCCATCAGAGCATGGCGCCGTTTCTCATATACTACGGTACGCTGCTTGTTCATCACGTCATCGTATTCAAGCAAGCGTTTACGAATACCGAAGTTGTTTTCTTCCACTTTCTTTTGAGCGCGCTCAATGCTCTTGCTGATCATCGGACTTTCAATGCGTTCGCCCTCCTTGAATCCGAGGCGATCCATCACACTGGCAATGCGCTCGCTGGCAAACAGACGCATCAGTTTGTCCTCGATGGAGACGTAGAACACCGAACTGCCCGGGTCCCCCTGACGGCCGGCACGTCCACGCAACTGGCGGTCCACACGGCGGCTCTCATGACGCTCCGTACCGATGATGGCCAAACCGCCTGCCGCTTTCACTTCGGGCGACAGTTTTATGTCGGTACCACGACCTGCCATGTTGGTGGCAATGGTCACCGCTCCCAACATTCTTTCCTCCTGGCGCTTCTCACCGTTTTCGTCGGAGATGGTCACGGTGCCCATCGTGCTTTTGCCGGCTTCTGCCACGATGTCCGCCTCGTGCTGGTGCAGTTTTGCGTTCAGCACATTGTGCGGGATATGGCGCATGTTCAGCATCTTTGACAGCAATTCCGATATTTCCACCGATGTCGTACCTACCAGGGTGGGGCGTCCCGCATTGCGCATTTCTTCGATTTCCTCGATTACTGCATTGTATTTCTCGCGTGCCGTCTTGTACACGCGGTCTTCCATATCCTTGCGCACCACGGGCTTGTTGGTCGGGATTTCCACCACGTCAAGTTTGTAGATATCCCAGAACTCGCCTGCTTCGGTAGAGGCTGTACCGGTCATGCCCGACAGTTTGTGATACATGCGGAAATAGTTCTGCAGCGTAATGGTGGCAAAAGTCTGTGTGGCTTCTTTCACTTTCACGTGCTCTTTCGCCTCGATGGCCTGGTGCAGACCGTCACTCCACTGGCGGCCCTCCATGATACGGCCCGTTTGTTCATCGACAATCTTCACTTCACCGTCCATCACCACATATTCGTCGTCTTTGTTGAACATGGTGTAAGCCTTGAGCAACTGCTGCAAGGTGTGTACGCGTTCGCTCTGCACGGCATAGTGGTTCAGCAGTTCGTCTTTCTTCTCAATGCGCTTTTCCTCGTCCAGAGGCTCGTTTTCCAATGCCGACAGTTGTGTGGTGATGTCTGGGAGCACGAACAGTTCCCTGTCGTTCACCTGATTGGCCAGCCATTCTGTACCCTTGTCGGTCAAGTCGCACGAGTTGAGTTTTTCGTCAACCACAAAATAAAGGGGTTCTACGGCCTCGGGCATACGGCGGTTGTTGTTCTCCATATAGATTGACTCCGTCTGCAACATTCCCGCTTTGATACCCTCTTCCGACAGGAATTTGATGAGCGGTTTGTTCTTGGGAAGAGACTTGTGAGAGCGGTAAAGGCTGAGGAAACCGTCGTCCAGCAGTTGCTGTCCCTCTTTTTTCTTGCCCTCTTCCACCAGTTTCTTGCCTTCCGATATTTTCTGCTTGGCTTCTGCCAGGAATTGGGTGGCCAGCTGTCTTTGCACGCCTACCAGGCGTTCCACCAAGGGCTGGTATTCCTCAAACATCTGGTCGTCGCCATTGGGAACGGGTCCTGATATAATCAAAGGTGTACGTGCGTCGTCTATCAATACGGAATCGACCTCATCAACGATAGCGTAGTTATGGTGGCGTTGTACCAGATCGGCTGGCGAAATGGCCATGTTGTCGCGCAGATAGTCGAAGCCGAACTCGTTGTTTGTTCCAAAAGTGATGTCCGCCTGATAGGCCTTGCGGCGTTCGGGCGAGTTGGGGCGGTGCTTGTCGATGCAGTCAACGCTCAAACCGTTGAACTGATAGAGCGGTCCCATCCATTCTGAGTCGCGCTTGGCCAGATAGTCGTTAACCGTCACCACGTGTACACCGTTGCCCGTCAGGGCATTCAGAAATACTGGAAGCGTTGCCACGAGGGTTTTTCCCTCACCGGTGGCCATTTCGGCAATCTTGCCCTGATGCAGTACGGCACCACCGAAAAGTTGAACATCATAGTGCACCATTTCCCATTTCAGGTCGTTGCCGCCTGCCATCCAGTGATTGCTGTAGATGGCCTTGTCACCGTCAATGCGCACGAAATCCTTGGTGGCTGCCAATTCACGGTCAAATTCGGTGGCAGTCACCACCACTTCCTCGTTCTCCGTAAACCTGCGTGCCGTTTCTTTCACGATGCTGAAAGCCACAGGCATTACCTCATCGAGTGCCTTCTCGTAGATTTCCAGCACCTCTTTGTCCAATTTGTCAATTTGGTTGAATATCTGTTCACGCTCGTCGATGGGTGTGTCTTCGATTTTCGCTTTTAATTCTTCAATTTGTTTTTTCTGTTCATTGGCGGAGTCCTGCACATATTTTTGGATCTCCTTTGTTCTTGTGCGTAATCCGTCATTGTCCAATGCGTTGATTTCGGGATATGCGCTTTTTACTTTCTCTACGATTGGCTGGATGAGCTTCATATCGCGAGATGATTTATCGCCGAACAACGACTTTAAGAAACTGTTTAAACCCATTTTATTTTGTTTTTATTTATTTTCTGAAGATGTATGTGTAAAAGTTTTGCAAAATTACGCATTTTCATCGTAAACCTTGCGTGTTTTGCCCGATTTGTGCAGCTGCTTTCAAAAAAGTGGCGTGGAAGCGCAGGCGTTGGGCGCCCTGATATGGATGGCTTTGGAAATGGTGGGCGCAATGCGATCGATGGTCGTCGGGACGGGGATGCGCTGTGCCCGTATGGATGCGCCATAGATGACAATCGGGAAATTGACTGTGCGCGCATTGATGTGGAACGTTTCTTTGGTTTCTTCGTGATAGAGTTTCCAGCCGGGCATCACTTCTACAAGTACGTTGCCACCTACACCCGCATGAAAGCCATTCCGTATTTTTTGCGTGTCGCTCAATTCCGAACGCAAAAGGCTCTCGTGGGTATGGACATTCTGAACACCCTCGCATTGCAGGAGGAACGACTGTGACAAGGACAGAATCTCGTTGATCTTCAGTCGTTTTTGCTCAATCAGTTTTAAGTTCAGGTAAATCTGGTTTCTATGACATCCCTCCACATATCTGTCGCTGCCGTAAATGGCGCCGAGATACATGTTCAGCAGATTGGCAGTGCGGTTTATATAGAATGTTCCCGAGGGAATGCCGTATTTTTCGTCTTCCTCTGTAGGCTCGTCCAGATAGCCCGTGCCGGTGATGAAGAACACAACGTTGCGGCTTCCCACTCTGTTTTCGATGGTAGCCACGAGGTCGGCCATCTGCCGGTCGAGGTTGATGTATGTTTGTGTGAGCGCGTCCTGTCGGTTGGTTTTCTTGGAAGTGTTTACCGAGGCATCGAGCGTAATATTAAGCATGTCGGCGATGTCGTCGGTGCCCATTCCCGTTTGCTCAATGCAGCGTATGGCCAGATCGGTGAGTTCCGTTATTTGCTGAAATTCCGTCTTGTTCTTCTTTCCTTGCAGTGTCGTGTTGTATTCGGTCAGCCATGTAGGAATCTTTTTCAGATAATAGGTAGAGCTGCACCATCCTCCCGAGTAGTCGTCTTTCCACAAGGCTCCGTCGGCAGCGTGCCCTGCTGACAGAATGGCAGCGTCGCGGTCTTTGGCAATGGCATAAACGATGGCTTTGCCTTTGGAAGCCACCTTCAATTCATCGCAGACAGTTGATGTGAGGAGGTTTTTGGGCGACGACTTGTCCGTTGTGTAAACGCCTTCAAATGCGTTGTCGTCGCAGCATCCTATGGGGCGCAGTGTGTTGCGGTCGAGCCATTTCGCCCCTGTTATGCCGTTGTAGAAGGGGGAAGCCCCTGTCATGTAGGCCGCCACGGCCGAAGCTCTGTCTATCGGACTGAACGGGTATGAAGCGTGTTCAAATACAGTTCCTTTCTCCAGCAGTTTCTTGAACCCTTCCGTTCCGAAATAGGGCGAGAATGTTTCGATGTAGTCGCTGCTCAACTGGTCGATGACAATGTTCACCACAAGCCGTGGCCCTTGTTGTGCCATCTGTGCCTGCAGCGTGGTTGAAATCAGTGCAATGAGCGTTGCGGTGAGGTATCTCTTGTTCATCTCAATCTTGTTACATTTCTCATCAGCAAAGATGATGCCAAAAGGTATGCTCCTTCTGCATACGCCTGGAAGATGCCGCCTATGAAAAAAAGACATATCAGGACGAGCCATACCCTGTGCTGGCGGTCAGGCAACCTGTTTTTCGTCCGTTTCACCATTCTCCATACAAAGAGGAGGTACAATGGGTTGAACAGCAGGATTTGCAGGTTCAGGCTGACGGTGGGATGTTGCGAGAAAATCATCAGCGTGAGTACGATGCCCGCCACTCCTGTCAGCGACATCAGCAGGGCATCGTATCCCCAAAAGCGTTTTTTCTTGATGAACTCGGCAATGGTCACGGCGATGGTGACAGCGAGCAGTATCAGTGCGCATTCTCTTGGACGGAGCGGAAAGTCGTTTTCCACGATTTGTGTGCCCTCTTCCACTACGATGCTTTTGGCCGAAACCAGTGGCCGTGTGCTTCCGTCCGTATTCCTAATGACAGCACGGTCGAAATCGTCCATTGTGTTGGCCGGCAGGAATTGTTGCTGGTTGATGTCCGTTTTCCAGTCGGCTTTCATCCCCAGCAGCATATCCTTTCCGAAGCGTGCCCATGGGTGATGCCCGTTGCAGGCGTGAATCATCTCTCTGAAAGAAATTTCTCCCCGCTGGTGGCCGTCGAACTGCACATCGCCGACAATGTTGCTCACAATCATGTCGCGTGCTCGCGTGGTACAATTGTCGTAAAAAATGTTGTAGCGGTATTTCCTGTGCTCCGGCTGGTAGTTTTTTTGCAGTGCGGCAATGAGCGAGCGTTTTTCGTCTGCCGTCAGGTTCAGCGTCTGCTGTGTGACCGAACTGCCATAGCTGCGGTATTGCATGCAAAAGGCTTCAAAAGGCTCGATGCCCATCTCGTAGTCCGGAATGCCGAATAGAAACCTGAGCGTGAAATAAGGTTCCTGAAACGAAAACATCCCGTAGTTCACGGCAATGTCATCGCCCGTTCTCCTGTCGTTCACGCGAATGGCGGTGTGCCCATACAGGCTGTACACCTCTTCGTGCGGTGAACAGGTGAGCAGGCTGATGTCCACAGAATCCATCTCGTCTGCCCCTGCGGGAGCGGAGCAAAGTAGGGCGCACGCCCAAAAGACAAGCTGAAGTATGCCCTTTGTCGTTTTCATGTGACAAAGGTAACGATTTTATTTCACACACACAATCTTTTGAAA
This sequence comes from Prevotella sp., assembly GCA_022773395.1. GTDB lineage: Bacteria > Bacteroidota > Bacteroidia > Bacteroidales > Bacteroidaceae > Prevotella. Next base: position 22,825 of record JALFBL010000103.1, on the reverse strand, counting down.
AAAAATGAGAGAACCTGCTTGCTTTTTGTGTGAAAAATTTTTACAAAACCAATGTTGGGTTTTTCCGGAAACAGTGGATGGTTTGTCTATTTTCGGGGAGTGACGGCTTGATTTCTGTTGCAGGCTGCAGCCAATGCTCAATGTTCAGGCATGAGCATGGATTCATAGGAGCACGGACTTGAAATAAAAGCATCTGTTTTTGCCCAATGGACAATCCTTTGATGTGCATTGGATGATGGATGGGACAATAATAGGCAAACGGTTGAAAATCAACGGATGGTTCCTTGTGGTTGAACGGATGCTCCGTTGAAAGGTAACAGATGGTCTGTGACAGGCGGTGCCGACTTTCCCTTTTCCTGTTTTTCTTCTGAAAACACTTGCACCAATGGCCTGTTGTGGGGGCAAAGCATCATCCGTTGAGCGGCTTTCTGAGTTGAAAGGCTGTGCCTTTTTTTTGTGGATTTTTGCAATATGTTGATGTTCAGGATGTTGTAAAAAATGTTCCCGGTGCCATTTCTGCCCTTATGCGTGCTGCCGGCTCTTTTTCCGCCGGTATTAAGGATGCCGTTTGTTGAAAGTTTTTTACAGAGAGTCCCACTGTTGTTTTATGTGAACGGTTCTCGAACGGCATGGTTGCCCTGGTCAGCGGCAAGCGGAATGGCAACGTCAAATCGGCTTTTGGGCGGTTGGGGTGATTTCCGTTCGGGTGGAAGCCCGTTCCAAGAGACTAAAAAATTCCAAATAATCAATATATTTCCTGTATCAGTGGCGGTTTTTCGAAAAATTTGAATACTTTTGCAAACGGTTTATATCCAAACCCTATTTATAGAAATAGATGATGAAAAAGATATTTTGTGCCATTGTACTGATGGCAGGGGCATTTACAGCAAATGCGCAGAGCGGTACTAATTCGCCCTATTCTCAATATGGATTGGGAATCTTGAGCAACCAGTCCGCCGGTTTCAGCCGTGGTATGGACGGATTGGGGATCGGGTACCGTGATGGCAAACAGGTGAATTTTCTCAATCCTTCCAGTTATTCGGGAATAGACTCTCTCACGTTTATCTTTGACGGAGGCGTGGCAGGGCAAATTACCAATTTCAGTGAGAATGGCGTGAAGAAGAATGCCAAGAACGCCAATTTCGAATATGTGGTGGCAGGTTTCCGCCTGCAAAAGCACGTTGGTGTGGGCGTGGGAATCGTTCCGTTTACCAACGTGGGGTACAACTATGTTTCCGAGGGATATTTGAACGAAGGCAGAACCGCATCGTACAAGAACACATACGAAGGAAAAGGAGGTTTTAGACAAGCGTTTTTCGGAGTGGGGTGGGAGCCTTTGCGCAATGTGTCGGTCGGTGTCAACTTTTCCTATCTCTGGGGCAGTTACGAAAAATCTATCGCCAATGTATATAATGATGTTTGGGTAAACACCTTATATAAATATTATAACGCATCGGTCAGCAACTATAAACTTGATGCGGGACTGCAATATACTTTGCCTTTGGGAAAAAAAGACAAAGTGACCTTGGGCGTCACCTACAGTCCCAAACATAAACTGGGGGCAGAACCCGAATGCCTGGTTGTCAGTACGAACACGACAACCAATAGGAACGATACCGCTACTTTCGTTTCGGGCTATGGCTTGGAAATCCCGGAAATGATGGGAGCTGGACTGATGTATCACCACGACAACCGCTTGAAACTGGGCATAGACTACAGTCTGCAGAAATGGGCTGGAGTGGGATTCCCCGAATTGAAATCCCAGAACGGACAGACGCAATATGTGCAGAACATGAATTATTTCAAGGATCGCCATAAAGTGACCTTTGGAGGGGAATATTGCAAAGGCTCCATGATGCGCGGATTTTTCAACCGTCTGCGCTATCGTGCCGGAGTTTCTTATGCAACGTCCTATCTCAATGTCAAGGGACAGGACGGCCCCAAGGAACTTTCTGTGAGTGCCGGTTTGGGCATACCCATCATCAATGTTTACAACAACCGTTCGCTGTTGAACATTTCGGGGCAATGGATACGCCAGTCGGGCAATCATCTTCTGACGGAAAATTCTTTCCGCATCAATATCGGCATCACGTTCAACGAACTTTGGTTTATGAAGTGGAAGATGAAGTGATGGGGTTGACGCGTGTATTATGACAGATTCTGACCATTCTTGGAGAATGAGGGAAATCATTGCTCTGAACATCGTATTCTTGCTGATTGTCCTTGTTTCATGCGAGGACAGGAAGGAGCACATCGCGCCTGCCATTTACCCTCGCGACAGTGTTTCTGTCATGACTTCCTATGGAGTGAATACGCTTATCAGCGATTCTGGTGTGATAAAATACAAGATTGTCACCGAAAAGTGGGAAGTGAACCAGGTCAGGAATCCTACCAAATGGAGTTTTGAAAAAGGCCTTTTCCTTGCACAATTCGACGAGAAATTTCACATAGAAGCATACGTGCAGGCCGACACCGCCTACTATTACGATGTAAAGCGGCTGTGGGAACTGAAAGGAAGAGTGAGGGTGAGAACCAAAGCGGGGCTGCGTTTCATGAGTGAGGAACTTTACTGGAACCAGGTGGCCCATGAATTTTACAGCAACCGGTTCTCGAGAATCATTACTCCCACAAGAGAAATGCAAGGCTCTTATTTCTTGAGCGACGAGCATTTTACACATTATACCGTGACCAATTCCAAAGGCTCTGCCGTGAAAGGAGCCGACGGAATAGGTGTGAATGAGGGCGACAGCATCCTCAATGCACCAGACAGTGTAAAGGCGGCAAAACGCACTCAGACCATGCCCAAAGCCAAGATGCAGCCATGAATGAAGTAGGTGTACCTTTGATAATGGGAATTTTCATCACGATGGTTTTTTCCGCTTTTTTCTCGGGAATGGAAATAGCTTTCGTGTCGAGCAACCGAATGCTGGCCGAGGTGGACAAGGACAGGCTGGGACTGGCGCGCCGGCCGCTGAAAGTGTTTTATCAGCACCCCAATAATTTCGTGAGTGCCATGCTGGTGGGAAACAACATCTCCTTGGTGATATACGGTATCTTGTTTGCCACTCTTTTCGACAACACTTTGTTCAAAGGCTGTGACCCCGCCTTCACCGTGGCTGCCGACACGGTGTTGAGTACGTTGATTGTGCTGTTTACGGGTGAGTTCTTGCCCAAGACGCTTTTCAAGAGCAATCCCAACAAATTGTTGGCCATCTTTGCATTTCCCGCTTTTGTCTGCTATGTTGTTTTGTGGCCCGTGTCGCGCTTGTGCACGTTCATATCGCATGTGCTGCTGAAAATGGCGGGCGTGAAGATTGAACAGGACGGGAAAGAGGGGGAATTTTCCAAGGTTGACCTCGATTATCTGGTGCAGTCGAGTATAGACAACGCCTCTGACGAAGACGAGATAGAGGACGAGGTGAAGATTTTTCAGAATGCTTTGGATTTTGCCGACACGAAGGTGCGCGACTGCATGGTGCCCCGTACAGAGATTTGTGCTGTGGAGAACACTTGCTCGGTGGAGGACTTGCTGGCTGTGTTTGTTGAAAGCGGAAAGTCCAAAATCCTCGTTTATCAAGACGACATAGACCACATCATTGGTTATATACACTCTTCGGAAATGTTCAGGGCACCCCAGGAGTGGCTCTCGAACGTAAGGACGATGCCTTTCGTGCCGGAGACAATGCCGGCCAGCAAATTGATGCAGACGCTCCTGCAGCAGAAGAAATCGTTAGGGGTGGTGGTCGATGAATTTGGAGGTACGAGTGGAATCGTTTCTCTGGAAGATATCGTGGAGGAAATATTTGGTGACATTGAGGACGAACACGACAATGAGAAATACACGGCAAAGAAAATGGGAGATAATGAGTTCTTGTTGTCGGCACGACTGGAAATAGACAAGGTGAACGAGATGTTTGGTCTGGACTTGCCTGAAAGTGAAGACTATATGACGGTGGGAGGCTTGATTCTGCAAGAATACAAGAGTTTTCCGAAAGTCAACGAAACGGTGAAAGTGGGAAAATTCGAGTTTGCCATTATCAAGACTACCATGACGAAGATTGAACTGGTGAAACTCAAAGTGAACCAATAAATTAACTTTTTGCAAGAAAATTGCGGATAATTGTCGCTTTTTTAGTAACTTTGTCCCGTTTTGAAAGAACCTCGTCTCTTTCTTGTGTGAGAGCGGCGTTATCAAGCTGATAATCAGTAAAAACAATAATATAAAAAATAATAATTAAACAATGGCAGCAATTGGAAAAATTAGAAGCTGGGGACCGATACTTGTCACAATCATCGGTTTGGCTTTGTTTGCATTCATTGCCGAAGAACTGTTCCGCTCTTGCGATTCTTTGCGCAACCAGGAACGGCAGCAGGTAGGCAAAGTATTAGGTCAGAAAATTGATGTACAGGAATTTCAGGCACTCGTTGATGAGTATGCTGATGTCATCAAAATGACCCAAGGACGTGAAAATCTGACGGATGAAGAACTGAATCAGGTGAAGGACATGGTCTGGAACCAGTATGTTCAGAACGCGGTGATTGAGGATGAGGCCGAGAAATTGGGTCTTACGGTTACAGACCAGGAGTTGCAGAACATTCTGCAGCAGGGAACGAATCCGGTTCTCATGCAGACTCCGTTCGTGAATCAGCAGACCGGACGTTTCGATGTGAATTTGCTGAAGAAGTTCCTGGCCGAATACAAGACGGCGCAGCAGTCGAACCCGCAAATCGCAGAGCAGTATAAAAGCGTGTATAATTTCTGGACATTCGTAGAAAAGAACTTGCGCCAGCAGACGCTTGTACAGAAATATCAGGGATTGCTCGGGGCTTGCATGCTGTCTAATCCAGTTTCTGCCAAAATGGCCTATACTGACGAGAATACGGAAAGTTCTATCACATTGGCGGCCTTCCCGTACAGTGCCATTAACGACAATAAGGTGACGGTTTCTGACGCTGACCTGAAGGCGAAGTACGAGGAACTGAAGCCGAGATTCAAGCAGCCTGAAGAAACGCGCGACATCAAGTTTGTGGATGTGCAGGTGACTGCATCCAAGACCGACCTCGCTGCCCTTCACAAAAGCATCAACGATTTCACGGCACAATTGAGTGCTGCCGCCGATCCAACGGAAGTTGTTCGCAAGAGTGCTTCGCTCATAGCGTATTTGGGAATTCCGCAGACAAAAGCTGCGTTCCCGTCGGATATTGCTGCCAAGTTGGATTCTATGGCAGTGGGCGCTACATCGGCCGCTGTTGAAAACAAGGCGGACAATACGATGAATGTGGTGAAACTGGTGGCCAAGCAACAGTTGCCCGATTCTATACAGTTCAGGGCTATTCAGGTGCTTGGAGCCGATGCCGCCGCCGCACGCAAGACGGCAGACAGCATCTACACGGCTCTTCAGGCAGGTGCAGACTTCGAGGCAATTGCCAAGAAATATGGACAGACAGGCCAGAAGAACTGGATAACAAGCAGCCAGTATCAGAATGCGCCGTCAATGGACAGTGATACACGTAAGTATATCGAGACGTTGAACACATCCTCTGTCAACACTATGGTCAATCTTGCCATGACAAGTGGTCACCTGATTCTGCAGGTGACAGACCGCAAGGCGATGGTCGAGAAATATACCGCAGCTGTCATCAAAAAGCCAATTGAATTTACGAAGGATACTTACAGTGCTGCATACAACAAGTTCTCACAATATGTGAGTATGTGCAAGACGATGGACGACTTGAAGAAAAACGCCTCCAAGTTCGGCTATCAGGTGCAGGAACGGCAGGGAGTGCGCACTGCTGAGCACTATATTGCGGGTGTTCGCAGCACACGCGAGGCGATGAAATGGTTGTTTGCAGCAAAAGAAGGGGAGATTTCGCCTCTGTATGAGTGTGGTGACAACGACCATTTGCTGGTGCTCGCGTTGGACAGAATCAATGCCAAAGGATATATTTCAATGGAAAACGAGCAACTCAAGGAATACTTGAAGGCCGAGGTCCTCAAAGACAAAAAGGCTGAGCAGATCGAGGCAAACATCAAAGGTGTGAAAACGATTGCCGATGCAAACAGGAAGGGTGGAAAAATATTGGACATCAACCAGATTACTTTCGCTGCTCCTGTGTTTGTTCAGGTGACAGGTGCCAGCGAACCTGCATTGAGTGGAGCGGTGGCTGGTTTGCAGAAAGGAAAGTTCTGTGCCAAACCCGTGAAGGGAAACGCTGGCGTATATCTGTTCCAGGTAAAGGACAAGGCGGCAAGAGGTACTAAATATGATGCCAAGAAGTATGAAGCACAGCTCAGACAGAAGTATTTGCAGTTTGCAAGCAACTTTATGCAGGAACTGATGCTGAAGGCAGGAGTTATGGACAACCGATATCTGTTCTTCTAAAAAAGCAGTTTTTCGGATATACCACAGGGCGCATGCAGAAGGCAGCATGCGCCCTGTGGTTGTATTGGAAAATGAAAGGGTTAGGGGTAGATTCGGGGCGGTAAAAATTTTCATGTATGTTTGTTTACCTCTCTTTTTTTTTGTAATTTTGCAGGCGTTTAAACATACATTGCAATGAATATTTCTTATAAATGGCTGAAAGAATACGTTGACTTCGACCTTACGCCGCAAGAGGTGTGTGATGCGCTGACTTCCGAAGGATTGGAAGTAGGTGCACTGGAAGAAGTTCAGAGTGTGCGTGGAGGATTGAAAGGTCTTTATGTAGGCAAGGTGCTGACTTGCGAGATGCACCCCAATTCTGATCATCTCCATGTGACTACAGTGGACTTGGGCAAGGCTGAGCCATCTCAAATCGTTTGTGGAGCACCTAATGTGGCAGCAGGACAAAAGGTGATTGTTGCTGATATTGGCTGTGTGCTCTATGACGGTGATAAAGAATGTCTCATCAAGAAAAGCAAACTCCGCGGTGTGGAAAGTTGCGGAATGATTTGCGCCGAAGATGAAATCGGAATGGGAGAAAGCCATGATGGTATTATTGTGTTGCCCGAAGACGCACAGGTGGGGCAGCCGGCCGCTGAGTATTACCATTTGGAAAGCGATTGGCTCATAGAGGTGGACATTACGGCCAATCGTGCGGATGCTCTCTCGCATTGGGGAGTGGCGCGTGACTTGTATGCGTGGCTCAAACAAAATGGATATGAAACGTCCTTGCATCGTCCTTCGTGCGATGAGTTTGCGGTGGACAATGAGGAATGCCCAATAGATGTTGCTGTTGAAAACAAAGAGGCCTGCTTGCGCTACGCGTGCGTAAGTATCACGGATTGTGACGTGAAAGAGAGTCCTGACTGGTTGAAGAACAGATTGACAACCATCGGACTGCATCCTGTAAACAATGTGGTGGATATTACCAATTATATCATGATGGCATACGGACAGCCGTTGCATTGTTTCGATGCGGATATGGTGACAGACCATAAGATTGTGGTAAAAACGATGCAGGAAGGTACGCCTTTCGTTACGTTGGATGGTGTAGAGCACAAGTTGTCGGAAAGGGATCTTGTCATTTGCAACGCCAAAGAGCCGATGTGCATTGCCGGTGTGTTTGGAGGAAGGGGAAGTGGCACTTATGAAACGACAAAGAATGTGGTTCTCGAGTCGGCTTACTTTCATCCTACGTGGATAAGGAAAAGTGCGCGCCGGCATGGATTGAGTACGGATGCATCATTTCGCTTTGAGCGCGGAATAGATCCCAACGGTGTGGTTTATGCGCTGAAACAGGCTGCAATTCTTTGCAAACAGTTGGCCGGGGGAAAAGTCAGCATGCAGGTGAAGGATGTGTATCCGAATCCTCTTCCTGATTTTCCTGTTGACTTGAAATATGATTATGTAAACCGGCTCATCGGAAAAAACATTCCTAAGGAAACGGTCAAAAGCATCGTTACTTCGCTCGAAATGAGAATAGAAAACGAAGATGAGGAGGGCTTGAAATTGCAGGTTCCGGCTTATAGGGTAGATGTTCAACGTCCTTGTGATGTGGCGGAAGACATATTGCGCGTGTATGGCTATAATAATGTGGAAATTCCTTCGCAGTTGAAATCTTCATTGGTTGTCAAAGGAGAGGACGACCAAAAGCATCAAATGGAAAATCTGGTGGCAGAGCAATTGGTGGGATGTGGATTCAACGAAATACTGAACAACTCGTTGACAAAAAGCGCTTATTACAGGGGATTGAATCATTATCATTCGGAAAGATTGGTAAAGATTATGAATCCGCTCAGTTCTGATTTGAATGTGATGCGTGAGACGTTGCTGTTTGGCGGCTTGGAAAGCATTGCGTACAATGCAAATCGCAGAAATGCGAATCTCAAATTCTTTGAGTTTGGCAATACTTATCTGTTCTCGCCAGAGAAACAAAACGAAGAAAACCCAATGGCTGCATATGATGAAGAATATCATCTGGGACTGTGGTTGACGGGAAAGCGCGTGGAAGGTTCATGGGCACATCCTGACGAACAGAGCAGTTTCTATGAATTGAAGGCATATGTCTTGAATGTTTTGGGTCGTATTGGTTTGTCGTTCGGATCCATCGTCTTTAAGGAGAGTGACAATGACATCTTCTCCAAAGCCGTAAGCATTGAAAACAGAGGCGGAAAGTTGCTTGCAGAAATGGGTATTGTGAGCAAGAACATCCAGAAACAGGCTGGTATTGACAACGAGGTGTATTATGCGGATTTGAATTGGTCGGCATTGATGAAGGCGGTGCACAAGAACAAAATAGAGTACAAGGAAATCTGCAAATACCCTGAAGTGAGCCGCGATTTGGCATTGCTCATCGACAAAGATGTAGAGTTTGCCAAAATTGAGCAGATTGCATATCAGAGTGAGAAAAAATTGTTGAAAAAGGTGGAACTTTTTGATGTATATGAAGGGGAACGTTTGCCTGAAGGAAAGAAGAGTTACGCTGTTAACTTTATTTTGCAGGATGGACAGAAAACGTTGAACGACAAGCTGATTGATGCTGTCATGCAGAAAATAATATCAAACTTGAAGAAACAGCTTAATGCCGAATTGAGATAGAGGGAACGTAGGCTCGTTGTTTGTCCTTGGCAAATAGAAAAGGAATGCAGTTTGGGTAGGCGAATGACGTAGGCAGAACAAAGGATAAGGCTGAAAATAAATCATATAAAGGATAAAAGAAACAATCATAAAATAATAAACCAATGGGAAGAGCATTTGAATATAGAAAAGCGGCAAAGATGAAAAGATGGGGGCACATGGCCCGCACGTTTACAAAAATCGGTAAACAGATTGCTATTGCTGTGAAGGCCGGTGGTCCGGAGCCGGAGAATAATCCGACACTTCGTGCGATTATAGCTAACGCGAAGCGTGAGAACATGCCGAAGGATAATGTGGAACGTGCCATCAAAAATGCAATGGGTAAGGATCAAAGCGAGTACAAGGAGGTTACTTATGAAGGATACGGACCTCATGGTATTGCCGTTTTTGTAGAAACACTGACTGACAACACGACTCGTACTGTGGGGGATGTGCGTTCTGTTTTCAATAAATTTAATGGAAATCTCGGCACGCAGGGTTCGCTTTCTTTCTTGTTTGACCATAAGAGTGTCTTTACGTTCAAAAAAAAGGACGGCATAGATATGGATGAGATGATTCTCGACTTGATTGATTATGGGGTGGAAGATGAATTTGATGCGGATGACGAAGCAGGAGAGGTGACTATCTATGGAGACCCTAAAAGTTTCGGTGACATTCAAAAACATCTTGAAGAAAATGGTTTTGAGGTAACTGGGGCGGAGTTTACACGTATTCCGAATGATCTGAAGGATGTTTCGGACGAGGAAAGAGAGACTATCGACAAGATGGTGGAACGTTTGGAAGATTTCGATGATGTACAAACGGTTTACACCAATATGAAACCGAAAGAATAGAAACTGATAACTGAACAATTCCGTTGATTGTCAGTTTCTTAGGGATTTTTTTCTCTTGTGGGAGTGCGCCAAAAAGGAAGTTTTCCATCTGAGATGTTGCAATGATATCATCTATATATGAAAGGCCATATCGTCTCTTGGATTTGAGCAAGATATGGTCTTTTGTGATTATGCAACGTTGTCTTCTGTCATAAAGGTTTCCCCTTTTTTCTCGTTCCTTTGGTAGGATATACCATTAAATGAAATCAATGTAATGTAAATGAAGAAAATTATCAATCCTTGGCAGCATCGTCCTGAGTACAATTGCTTTGGCTGTTGTGCTGAGAATCCTATTGGACTACACTTGGAATTCTATGAGGATAGTGACTGTATTGTGAGTAAATGGCATCCCAGTGACTGTTATCAGGGCTGGATGAACACGATGCACGGTGGCATTCTAAGTACGCTGATTGATGAAGTGTGTGGTTGGGTAGTCACACGCAAATTGAAAACTATGGGTTATACTGTGCAGTTGAATGTGCAGTTTCGCAAGAAAGTCCCAACCACGGAACAGGAGTTGACGATAAAGGCGAAAATAATAAGGCAGGTTCGGAATCTGGCTTATATCAATGCAGAGATTGTCAATAGCAATGGTGAAGTTTGTTGTGAAGGTGAGACCATCTACTTCTTGATGCCACAGGAGAAGGCACAGAATATGGGTTTTCTGCATTATGATGTGGAAGATGAGGAGGACTGAACGAGGGAAGGAATGACGATATCGCAAGTGTAGTTACAAAGAACAATTAGCAAGCATAGTTGACAAGATGGATGACAAGTATAATTAGCAAACGTAGAAACGGTATAAATTGATCAAAGTTGAAGTTTATGGTATGATAAGAAATATCCTTTTAGTTGGTGCTGGCAGTTTTATTGGAGGTACATTAAGATACTTTATTTCTGTACAGATGCGTTCTATAGGAAACGGATTCCCTTGGGGAACGTTTATGGTCAATGTGATGGGTTGTCTGCTGATTGGGATGATATGGGGATGGGCTGGAAGATGTCCGAATGCATACTTCACATGGAATCTATTGTTTGCCACGGGTATGTGTGGAGGTTTCACCACGTTCTCCACATTCTCTAAAGAGAGTCTGATAATGTTACAGTCTGGCAACCATGTGTCGTTCATACTTTATACTGTTGGTAGTGTAGCCGTTGGCATCCTTTGTGTTTGGTTGGGCCATATGATGACAAAGTAAAAACAAAAGAAATGGCAATTATGGGAAAAGCAAATAGGGAAATGGATGCAGCCTTTGCATTGGAGGTGCTGGAAAAGGTTCCATACGTAACGGTCAGCATGATGCGAAAGGATGGGACTCCCTACGGGTTGCCCTTGCCATTGGTACGGATGGACGATACCACTTTCTATTTTCACTGTGCCATGGAGGGTAGTAAACTTGACTGCATAGCATCATCCGATAGTATTTCTATCAGCCGTGACCAAATGCGTTCCTACCATTGGTTCGAAAGACGGTAACTTTACATTACAGTATAAATCTGCAACAGCAGTGGGAAAGGCAGAGATGGTGACAGGCCGCAAAGAGAAGATAGAGGCTCTAAGGATTATCTGTCAGCGGTTTCTTCCTCACAATATGGGATACTTTTGATGATTCAATCAACCGCAGTCTTGAACGGACGGCTGTGGTTCGCATCACTCTTACGGAGCCTCCCGTTGGCAAACGTAAGCTATATGACAAGCAGGGTGAAGAGATGAAATGAGGATGAACGGAATAATTTTTTGATGATGGACACAACTTTTCAGCGTATAGTGCTTATCTATCTCCTCGTTATTAACGTGATTGCTTTCTTCTTGTATGGCATAGACAAAAGGAAAGCGATACATTTCAAATGGCGAATTCCTGAAATTGAATTGCTTGGGGTGGCGGTTATTGGCGGAAGCATTGGAGCCTGGTTTGGCATGAAAGTCTGGCATCACAAGACAATGCACAAGAAATTCAAATATGGTATTCCATTGATTCTGATAGTCCAGATGGCATTAATGATGATGACTGTCTGTTAAAATATGAAATGTCATTAGATATTTCATATTATTGTCGTCTGCTAAAACTTTCGCATGGAATGAAAATAGGAGATAAACACTGATATGCTGTTTATCTCCCATCCAATTTCAATATCTTCGGTATTATAGACCTAACTTTCCTTTTGCATCGGAAGCCGCCTTGTCTATTGTCTCGTTTGCTTTATCCTTAGTGTCGTTTGCTACTTCTGCAGCCTTGTCTGTTATTTTGTCTTTAGCGTTTTTTACTGTACTTTCAACAGCACCTTTAGTATCAATGCCTGCATTCTTAGCTGCATCAACAGCTCCTTTCAGACCGTCAACATACTTGTCTGCCGGAATATTGGCAATAGCGTTGATGGCGGTTGTAATTGTTGCATTGTCACCCACGGCATCCTTGATTTTGCTTGCGTTGTCTTTTAAGAATGTTTGAACTTTTGACAAATAATCTTTTGCCGCCTCAGGATTCTTGGCCAAGAATTCAGTTACCTTTGTCTTCACAGATTCGAGAGTGGTTTGGAAAGCGCTTGCGTCTTTCTTCTCCATATTGCTGGTCAATGCACTAATCACTTCATCAGCAGCACTCTGTGCATCAACTGTATTGTCTACAGTGGCAACAGAATCTGTTGCCGTTTCCATTGCCTCTTTGTTTGCCTTGTTGTCACAGCTGGCAAATGTGATTGCCAAAGCTGCTAAACCCATCATAAAAACTTTTTTCATTTTGATTGTGTTTTAAGTTATAAACTAATGGACTTTATCATAACCTGCAAGGCGTTTTGTTAAATGTCTTTCCTTAACCTCGATTTTAGATTGTGACGTGAGTCCGAAATCTCTCTCGTATCGTGTTTTCAAAGGAAATTATCCCTTGCTTAATAAGCAAACAAGGGATAATTCTTCATTGTCTCATTGACTTTAGCGCGTACCTTGGCGATTACTTCTTCGCTTTCTGGATTGTTGAGGACTTCCTCAATCAATTCTGCAATGAGAATCATCAAGTCTTCCTTGGCACCACGTGTGGTGATGGCAGGTGTGCCAAGACGCAAGCCGCTTGTCTGGAATGCGCTGCGGCTATCGTAGGGCACCATGTTCTTGTTGACGGTGATGTCGGCAGCAACCAGCGCATTTTCTGCGACCTTACCAGTCAGGTCTGGATATTTCGAACGAAGGTCAACCAGCATTGAGTGGTTGTCGGTGCCACCGCTTACAATGTTGAAACCACGTTTTACCAATTCAGATGCAAGTACGCTGGCATTTTTCTTTACCTGCATGGCCCATTCCTTGAATTCTGGTTGCAGTGCTTCTCCAAAAGCAACAGCTTTAGCTGCAATTACGTGCTCCAGCGGTCCGCCTTGTTGTCCCGGGAATACTGCACTGTTGATGAGCTGGCTCATCATCTTTGTTACGCCTTTGGGTGTCTTCAATCCCCAGGGATTCTCGAAATCTTTACCCATCAAGATGATACCTCCACGAGGGCCACGCAGAGTTTTGTGAGTGGTAGATGTCACAATGTGAGCATATTTCACAGGGTTGTCCAAAAGACCTGCAGCGATCAGACCTGCTGGATGAGCCATGTCAACCATCAGAATGGCACCAACTTTGTCTGCGATTTCACGCATTCTCTTGTAATCCCATTCACGGCTATAGGCAGAACCACCACCGATAATCAGTTTGGGTTTGTGTTCCAGTGCCTTCTTTTCCATTTCATCGTAATCGACAAGTCCTGTCTCTGGATTCAAATCGTAGCCCACGGCTTTGTAAAGGATACCAGAAGTGTTGACGGCCGAACCATGAGAAAGGTGTCCGCCATGAGCCAGGTTCAGTCCCATGAAAGTGTCACCCGCATTCAGTACAGCCAACAGTACAGCTGCATTTGCCTGTGCGCCAGAGTGAGGCTGTACGTTTGCAAATTCTGCTCCAAACAATTTCTTTACACGTTCGATAGCGATGTTTTCTGTCTGGTCTACTACCTCACATCCTCCGTAATAGCGTTTACCTGGATATCCTTCTGCATATTTGTTTGTAAGGTACGACCCCATTGCTTCCATTACTTGGTCGCTTACAAAGTTTTCAGACGCAATCAGTTCCATTCCTTTCAACTGACGTTGGTGTTCTTTTTCAATGAGATTGAAAATCTCTTGGTCTCTTTTCATTTTGGTTATTGCTTTAATGTTTAATCAGATTATTATTTGACTGCAAATATAGTGCAATTAATATACAGTACAAAATAAAACCCGATATATTTTGAATCTCTGTTCTCAAAGGTGTTTAATTTTTATTTTCCTGTTTGGAAATGTCAGAGCAGCTCCACTTTGTCAATGTCTTGCTCCATGTCACAATAATGGCATTTCAGTATTCCTTGCTTTTTGTCAATGACGTGGAAAATGGTGCCCACCGGTTCGTTGTTGGTGACACATTTCGGATTGTTGCATTTCACTATGCCACGAAGTTCATCGGGTGTTTCCACTGTTTTCTTTTCCACTACCTCATAGTCTCTGATAATGTTGAGGACCACTTTGGGGGCAAGAACCGATAAGCGGGAAATTTCTTCATCAGTGAAGAACTTGTCTTCCACCTTGATGATTCCCTTTTTCACGATCCGTTTTGAGGAATAGTTGAAACCGATGGTCACAACTTTTTCCAGGTGGAACAGTTCCAGCAAAGCCGCTACTTGATATGTTTTCTCCGATGGTATATGGTCTATTACTGTGCCGTTTTCTATTGCGGCAACCAATCTCTCTTTCTTGTTCATCGTATTTTGATTCATAATGATTTATTTATGAAATAACGGTTTGGTCGCTCTTCACATCCTCAAGGGTGATGCCCAATACATGGCTGATGATTGCCTGTCGTGCATACAATCCGTTGCGTGCTTGCTGAAAATAGTAAGCATGCGGATTCTCGTCCACGTCATAGTCAATTTCGTTTACTCGTGGCAGCGGGTGTAAGATTTTCATTTTCTCCTTGACGCAGTCCAGCATGTCAGCCCTTAGGATATACACGTTTTTCACCCTTTCGTATTCCATCAAATCCGAGAAGCGTTCTTTTTGCACCCGGGTCATGTATATGATGTCCGCATTGGCTATTACGTCCTGTCCGAATGCCGTATGCTCCACATACTTTATTCCGTGTTTTTTGCAATACAACTTGTATTCGTTGGGCATGGAAAGTTCTTTTGGAGCAACAAAGTGAAATGTCGGGTTAAAGTGGCGCATTGCCATGATGAGCGAGTGGACGGTGCGTCCGTATTTCAAATCGCCTACTAAGCAGATGTTCAGATTTTCCAACGTGCCTTGTGTTTGGTAGATAGTGTAAAGGTCGAGCATACATTGCGAGGGGTGCTGATGTGCCCCGTCGCCTGCGTTGATTATAGGTACAGGTGCCACTTCGCTGGCATATTGGGCTGCCCCTTCTATGTAATGCCGCATGACGATGGCGTCTGCATAGCTGCTTACCATCATAATGGTGTCTTTCAGGGTTTCTCCTTTAGTTCCGCTTGTCACCTTGGGGTCGGCAAATCCGATGACTTTTGCCCCCAGGCGGTTGGCTGCGGTTTCAAAACTGAGACGTGTACGTGTGGATGGTTCGAAAAACAAGGTGGCAATGACTTTCCCTTTGAGAATTTCCCGGTTGGGGTGTTTTTCAAATTCTTGACCCATTTGGATCAAATAAAGAATGTCCTCGCGTGAAAGGTCGGCAATCGTTACAAAAATACGCTTTTCCATCAATCTGAATATTGTTTGTTTTAAGATTTCGACTGCTAAGATACATATTATTTTTTGTTTGTGCCCGATATTGTTGAAAAAATGTCGTATTTTTGCAGAAAAGAAATAGAGACTGTTCAAATTTGATGACAGATGAGAAAGACATTTATAAAGATTCTGTGGATAATGCTCCTGTCCGTTATCGGACTGGTTTTCATGGCTTTCATTGCCATTTGGAATGGATGGATAGGATACATGCCCGATATGGAAGACTTGCAAAATCCTATCAGCCGCTATGCCTCTCAGATTTATTCTGCCGACGGCAAAGTGATGGGTACGTGGAATGCTTCAAAGGAAAACAGGATTTTGGTGGATTACAACAAATTGTCTCCCGATTTGGTCAGGGCTTTGGTGGCGACCGAAGACGAGCGGTATTACGAGCATTCGGGCATTGATTTCATAGCCCTTGGCAGGGCCATTGTCAAGAGAGGGCTGATGGGGCAAGAAAGTGCAGGCGGAGGAAGTACCATCACCCAGCAGTTGGCCAAACAACTGTATTCTGCCAAAGCAGGAAGTACCATGGAACGCTTGTTGCAGAAACCGATAGAGTGGGTGATTGCCATCAAACTGGAGCGCAACTTTACCAAAGAGGAAATCCTGGCGATGTATCTCAACTATTTTGATTTTCTTCACAATGCCGTAGGCATCAAGACTGCGGCCAATACCTATTTTAATAAAGAGCCGAAAGATTTGGATTTGGACGAGTCGGCCATGTTGATAGGCATGTGCAAGAATCCTTCCTATTTCAATCCGGTACGCCATCCCGATAGATGTCAGGAACGTAGGAATGTTGTTTTAGGACAAATGTACAAGGCAGGTTTCCTCACGCACGAGGCGTACGATTCGGCCATGTCCAAGCCCATTGCTTTGAATTTTCGTCGCATAGACCATAAAGATGGTATTGCAACCTATTTCCGTGAGTTTATGCGGCAGTATATGATGGCATCGAAACCTGAATTGAAGAATTATGCATCGTGGAACAAGAACCAATTTTTGATAGACTCAGCCGCATGGGTCAATGACCCTTTGTATGGCTGGTGCAACAAGAATTTCAAGAAGAACGGTGAACCATACAATATATATACCGATGGGCTCAAAATCTACACCACGATAGATTCGCGTATGCAAAAATATGCGGAAGAAGCGGTGTACAAGCATGTGGCACGGTATCTGCAACCCGAATTCAACAAAGAAAACCGCACAAAATCCAATGCACCCTTTTCCAGCGCACTTACGGCCAAAGAGGTGAGAAGCATACTGAACAGGAGCATGCTGCAGAGTGAGCGCTATCGTGCCATGAAGGCAGAAGGCGCCTCCGATGAGGAAATACGCAAGGCTTTCCGCACTCCTACCGACATGTCGATTTTCACTTATCACGGTGATGTGGACACGGTGATGACGCCCATGGACTCTATCCGTTACATCAAAAAGTTCCTTCGTGCCGGTTTTGTGAGCATGGACGCCCATACCGGAGCAGTTAAAGCGTATGTGGGAGGGTTGGATTATGAGCATTTCACCTACGACATGGCTTTCATGGGGCGCAGGCAAGTGGGATCCACCACCAAGCCCTACCTGTATGCGCTTTCCATGGAAAACGGCCTGTCTCCCTGTGACATGGTTCTTAACGTGCAGCGCAGCTATGGCAATTGGACACCTCGTAATGGCAGCCGTGCGCGTTATGGTTCAATGGTTCCGCTGAAATGGGGACTTGCTCAATCGAACAACTGGATCTCCGCTTATCTGATGAGCAAGATAAACCCACAGGACTTTGTGAGCATTCTGAACAGTTTCGGCATCAACACTCCGGGCATCTATCCATCCATCGTGCTTTGTTTGGGGCCGAACGAGGTGAGCGTGGGTGAAATGGTGAGTGCCTATACCACCTTTGCCAACCATGGCATTCATTGTGCGCCGATGTTTGTCACCAAAATCGAAGACAATGAAGGCAACGTGCTTGCAGAGTTTCAACCCCGTGTGAATGAAGTAATCAGCGATGATAGTGCCAACAAGATGCTGGTCATGCTCCAGGGCGTGATGGATGGCGGAACGGGAAGCCGTATGCGCTATAAGTATGATGTGAAGTGCGCTATGGGAGGTAAAACAGGAACCACCAACCGCAATTCGGACGCATGGTTCATGGGATTCACCCCCTCGTTGGTCAGCGGGTGCTGGGTGGGAGGTGAAGACCGTGACATCCATTTCGACTCCACGCGAATGGGGCAGGGAGCAAACATGGCACTCCCCATTTGGGCCTATTACATGAAAAAAGTGTTTGCCGATCGGTCGTTAGGCTACGACCCAGAAGAGAAGTTTGACATTCTGGATGGGTATAATCCTTGTGCTTCCAAGGACGATACAAGCGGACTCAACGGTATCGAAGAAGTGTATGAATGAAAATAGGCTAACATACGGGCTTCATAACCCCGTTCACTTTATTCAATATTAATTTGTGAGAGTTGGGGCTGCTTGAACCCAACAAAGGTTAAACATGTTAATTTTCGGCTGGGATTTTCCACAGGATTTTCGTTCAAAATAGAAAAGTAGCGGATGGCCCGTTGAGAAGCTGACAGATGGATGGCCCGTTTCCTTTTGTCGGGAAAAGAGCATTCAACGGTGACTGATGCCACATCGAATAATCCGTTGCCATGCATGTGGTCAGGTTTTGAAAGGCGATGCTTCATCCCATACCGGTTCATGCATCATCCCTTGTTCTCCAAACGAACATCCTTTGAGGGTGCAAATCCTTGTGGACTTATTAATATACTGGAAATCAGTTGTTTATAAAACTATTGCAGAATGGCGTATTTGTTCAGACGGAATTTTTTTTTCAGAATGTTGCCGTTTTTCGTGTTAAATTTTCCTGTGCCAAATGTTAAAAGGCAGGCCGTTTCGTCTTCTTTTTCTTTCAGTTCTTCCTTTTTTCAACGTTCTCGCCCCCGTTCCATATCTTTTCGGGTTATTCTTGTAAAGATTCGCGTTGGCATATGGAGCATTCCTCTTTCCGAAAGCCTTGCCATGGTGTCCATGTCTTGATTTCATTAAATTTGCCATGATGTTCATTTGATTCTTTTTATTCATTAACCAATAAATTTTCCATTAAAATACAAAAATATGCGAATTTATTAGTACCTTTGCGCCGTTTTAAAACGACATGCTTGGAAAGCATATAATCTAACAATTACACATATATGTATTTTACTTTGTTAATTACCGTCTTCTTGACGGCGGTCGTCTTGGTAGTTGCAGCCTATGCCATTGCCAAGTTGATTGGTCCACGCTCTTACAACAAGGTGAAAGGCGAGCCTTTTGAATGTGGTATTCCCACTCGCGGTTCGTCGTGGATACCGGTTAGTGTGGGCTATTATCTTTTTGCAATCCTCTTCCTTATGTTCGATGTGGAAACAGTTTTCCTCTATCCATGGGCGGTGGTTGTTAAGGAATTTGGTGTGTTGGCAATTGTCAGCATCGGTTTCTTCCTTTTGGTTTTGGTGTTTGGGCTGGCTTATGCATGGCGGAAAGGAGCATTGGAATGGAAGTGAGAAAACCGCACATCAAAAGTATTCCTTACAACGAGTTCAAGGACAATGAAGGATTGGAAAAAATCGTTGAAGAACTGCACGAAGGGGGAGTGAACGTGATTACAGGGTCGCTCGACCAGTTGATTAACTGGGGGCGTTCCAACTCGCTCTGGTCTCTGACTTTTGCAACAAGTTGTTGCGGTATCGAGTTTATGTCGGTGGGCTGTGCCCGCTACGATTTTTCCCGTTTCGGCTTTGAGGTTACCCGCAACTCTCCACGCCAGGCCGACCTGATTATGTGTGCCGGAACCATCACGCACAAGATGGCTCCTGCCTTCAAGCGTCTTTACGATGAGATGGCTGAGCCCAAGTATGTGATTGCAGTGGGCGGATGCGCCATTTCCGGCGGCCCGTTCAAGTCGAGTTACCACGTAGTGAAAGGCATCGATGAAATCGTGCCGGTAGATGTGTTCATCCCAGGCTGCCCTCCGCGTCCCGAGGCCATCATGTATGGAATGATGCAGTTGCAGCGTAAGGTGAAGGTGGAGAAGTTCTTCGGAGGTGCCAACCACAAGCAGAATAGCGAGGAGAGAATACTCGGTATAAGCAACGAAGAGTTGGTTCTGCAAAAGCGCAGACCCGTCGTAGTGACCGATGTGCCCGAAGAGTTTGTAAAAGAAATGGAAGCAAACAGGGAAAAAGCCCTTAATGCTCAGTCGTCAACAGACCATTTGAACAAGGAGGTTTAAGGAATGAAACTGAATAATATCATATTCGATTTTGATGCTTTTGCCGCAAAGATGGCGGATCTGAGGCATAAAAAACATTTTGACCACCTTGTAACGATTGTTGGGGAAGATTTTGGCGAGGAAGGTCTCGGATGTATCTATATTCTAGAGAATACAAAGACTCACGAACGCATAAGCGTAAAGACCATCGCCAAGCAAATCGGTGAGGATTATGTGGTTTCAACCGTATCAAATTTGTGGAAGTCTGCCAATTTGGAAGAGAGAGAAATATTCGATTTCTTCGGCATCAAGTTCCTCGGGCATCCCGATATGCGCCGTCTTTATTTGAGAAGCGACTTCAAAGGATATCCTCTTCGCAAGAATTACCAGCCGGCAGAGGGCTATACGCTCGAAGACGATGAGGAACCCACATACACCTGCCAGTTTGAACTGGACAAGAAAGGAAACCTTGTGGAAAGGCACATCCCTCTTTTCGGCGACAACGATTTTGTGGTGAACATCGGCCCCCAGCACCCCTCCACCCACGGTGTGCTCCGTTTGCAGACCGTGCTCGATGGCGAGAAGATTTGCAAGATATATCCGCATCTGGGCTACATACATCGTGGAATCGAGAAAATGTGCGAGAGCTACACTTATCCACAAACGTTGGCATTGACCGACCGAATGGACTATCTGAGTGCGATGATAAACCGCCATGCCTTGGTGGGAGTCATTGAAGAGGCTATGGGCATAGAACTGAGCGAGCGCATCCAATATATCCGTACTATTATGGACGAGTTGCAACGCTTGGATTCACACCTACTGTATATAGGGTGCTGTGCGCAAGACCTTGGAGCACTTACGGCTTTCCTCTATTCTATGAGAGACCGCGAGCACGTGCTCAATGCTATGGAAGAAACCACGGGTGGGCGCTTGATTCAGAATTATTACCGCATTGGAGGATTGCAGGATGATATAGACCCCAATTTCGTGAAGAACGTAAAAGACCTTTGCGTTTATATGAAGCCAATGTTCAAGGAATACATGGATGTGTTTGGCAATAATGTCATTACTCATAACCGATTCAAGAATATTGGCACGATGGATTTGGAAAATGTCATCAGCTATGGAGTGACGGGTCCCTCGGGCCGTGCTTCCAACTGGCATAGCGATGTGCGCAAGAACCATCCGTATGGCATGTACGATAAGGTGGAATGGGATGAGGTTACTTGTGATTCCTGCGATAGTTTCGGACGCTACATGAACCGTATCGAAGAGATGAAGCAGAGCATCCGTATCATAGAACAGCTGATTGACAATATTCCCGAAGGCGAATACTACATCAAGCAGAAACCCATCATCAAGGTTCCTGAAGGACAGTGGTATTTCTCATGCGAGGGAAGTCGTGGAGAAATCGGTGCATATCTCGACTCAAGGGGTGACAAGAGCCCATACCGGTTGAAGTTCCGTTCCATGGGATTGAACTTGGTGGGATCTATGGATGAGATGTTGCGTGGTGAGAAAATCGCCGACCTGATCACTGTAGGTGCGGCATTAGACTTTGTTATTCCTGATATTGATAGATAATTATGTTTGATTTTAGTATAGTAACAACATGGTTCGACGGCCTTCTGCGCCAGACACTTGGCTTGGGAGATTTCTGGTCGATATTTATCGAGTGTGTGCTTGTCGGCGTGCTGATTCTTTTGGCTTATGCCACATTGGCCATCATCTTGATATTCATGGAGCGCAAGGTGTGCGCATATTTCCAGTGCCGCCTTGGCCCGATGCGTGTAGGCCCTTGGGGATTGTTGCAGGTATTGGCCGATGTTCTGAAAATGCTTATCAAGGAGATTTTCTTTATCGACAAAGCGGACAAGATGCTCTATCTCATTGCTCCTGTTTTGGTGATTGTCGCTTCGGTGGGAACATTTTCTTTCCTCCCTTGGAACAAGGGGGCGGTGATTCTCGATTTCAATGTAGGTGTTTTCCTGATTACCGCCATTTCAAGTATCGGTGTTGTAGGTATTTTCTTGGCGGGATGGGGAAGTAACAACAAGTATTCGGTGATTTCCGCCATGCGCGGTGCCGTCCAGATGATTTCTTACGAAATGTCTCTTTGCCTTTGTCTCATTACAGTGGTGGCATTGACGGGCACAATGCAGGTGAGCGGAATCGTTGACGCTCAGACCGGTCCTTGGAACTGGATGATATTCAAAGGGCATATTCCTGCCATTATTGCTTTCATCGTGTTCCTTATTGCCGGTAATGCGGAAGCCAACCGAGGCCCGTTCGACTTGGCAGAGGCCGAGAGCGAGCTGACCGCCGGTTATCATACCGAGTATAGCGGTATGGGTTTTGGTTTCTATTATTTGGCCGAATATCTCAATCTTTTTGTTATTTCCGGTATTGCTACGACCGTCTTCCTTGGAGGATGGGCACCTATTAATATAGGTGTGGCTGGATTTGACAATGTGATGAATTATATCCCTGGAATCGTCTGGTTTCTCGGAAAGGCATTCGGCGTAGTATGGTTGCTCATGTGGGTACGTTGGACATTCCCTCGTCTCCGCATCGACCAGATTCTTGCTTTAGAGTGGAAATACCTTATGCCGCTTTCGTTGTTGAATCTCGTATTGATGACTATTGTCGTGGCATTTGGCTTACATTGGTAAAATAGAACTATAAGGAAATGGAAAATAAACAATCATATTTCGGAGGTATCTGTAATGCTGTGAAGTCGTTGACTACAGGCATGAAGGTAACCTTTAAGGAATATCTCACACCGAAATCTACCGAGCAATATCCGGAGAACCGCAAGACAACGCTTCATGTTGCGAAGCGCCACCGCGGTCGTCTGGTGTTCAAGC
>JALFBL010000016.1 GCA_022773395.1 Prevotella sp. | reverse complement strand
CAACTGCTTTTTCTCGAACATCTTCAGAGGCTCCGTCACGGTCTCGGTCCTTATCTTCTTCTCGCCGGCATACAGGTCAACCGTATAGTTGCTGCAGGTGTTCGAGCCGTTGTTTTCAACGGTGACTTCTATCACAGCCTTCCTGCCGGCCATCACGCTTTCAGGGGCACTCATCGCGATGCCGAGGTCATCGGTATAGAAATCGCGGATCATGATGTTGTCGATGATGACGTTATCGTTGACAGAAGCAAAGTTGCTGACGAAGCGTATCTGTGCATATCTGCTGCCCTTGAGACTGCTCAGGTCAACATTGAACTTCGTATATTCGTCCTTCAACGCAACATCGGCAATCTTCTCAGATTTCCCACCGTCTTTCGAGCCGTAGATGGAAAGGTTGGAGTTCTCGCTGCCTCTCTTGGCATCGAACAGCAGAGCCGGATGAGCAGAAGCGTTGAGGTTCAGTTTGCCGGAAGAAAGGAATGCCATGCCGGGCTGTGCCCCACTTCCCATCCTGAAATCAAGAGCCACGCCATCGCCGTCGGTCGCATCTTTGGAAACGCTAAGTTCGGAAACAGTACCGTCGTTGTACCATACCGTGTGGAACGTCTTGTCCTTCATTCCTTCTATCAAAGGGAGTTCGTAAGGTTTTCCAACCAACATGTTACAACTGATGAAATCTGTATTCGCTCCTGCCACATTCCTTGTCCGCACGCCGAAATTTTTGAAAGCCTGTTCCCCTTCATCAATTTGGAGTCCAGCATACTCGTAATAGTCTTTATTCTTTACGCTTCCGATGTTTTCGTCCAACTCAAGGTACCTATATCCCCACAATTCCTTGATTGCCAATGTATATAAATCGTATTCTATTTCGGCAGGATCAACATATCCTCCCTTAATACCAATATCCGTATTTACCAAATTCCACCTAAAACCGATTTTGTCCGCCATATCAGTAGCAGTCATTTCGGTAGGAAGATTCGGAATGTCGAAACCAACATATACCGATATGACATCGGTCTTCATGCCAGCCTTGTTGTCACTATCATAAGGAATGGCATAATAGTCATGTATTCTTGCAATAATGTTTTTTTCGTCGGTAAACTGGAGCACTTGTCCCTTGGTTACATTCTCGAATGTTTTTATCAAAATATCGTCACGATATATTTCAATCTTTGACATCGTGGTGTTGAAATCACTTCCATCCAATCTTTTTTGGGGGGCTATGACCTTTATATTTGCTTTAAGTTCTCCTTTGGCTGCAGGTGTCACCTCTATTTGGGGAGCGGCAAGAATATCGCCTGTTACAGAACTTACCTTGACATTTATATTCTTCGCATAAAGATTGTACCGGTTTGCCTCTGTTGTGGCGTGAATGCCAAAATAATAATAACCAGTCTCGTTTATCCAAATTCCTTCCTTCTCGTACGTTTCAAACTCCTCGAGCGATACGACTTTGGTCGAAATGACCTCTGTTCCAGCACTCAAGTCAGCAGCAGTGGGGACATCCTCTGCCCTCACCATCTTTACTTCAAACCTCTCAGAATATGAGCCCAATCCGGCAGCCATATCAACGCTGAAGTCGTAGCCCCTTCCTGCCTCCAGTTTTATTCCGGGAGTTATCAACCAGTCGTCTCCGTTATTTTTTTCATGGTAGGTGTAAGATGCACAGGTTTTATAAGAATTGTATATCCATGTTTTTGAGTCATTATTGGCATCGATTACCGAAAGTTGGTAAAAATTTCTTTCGGAAGCAATGTCATTTATATATGGCAGCACATCCACTTTCGCGGATTTCCTCATTGCATGATTTGCCACAGGGATGTTCTTGTTCCAGATCTTCTCAAATTCTGCCTTGTCGGCCTCTCCTTTTTCAATGGCCTGAATGAGCATATTCGCTTTCAACATACTGCCTGCGTTCAGTACCGGTGTAGATTTGATGGTGGTTCTCCCACTTTGGGCAACTTTTTCGATAACCCGTTCTTGAGCCAAAGTTGGCAACGACAACAGTCCCGCTGCTGCAATCGCCATGAAAGATGCAAGTTTCTTACTCATAATCTAACTGTTTTTTTGTGAAATTAATATTATTAATAATTAAGGTATAGACGTTATTTCTAAACATTAACAAACACGTATTCAGACGTACGATTTGGTCTTGGTTTTCCACGTGTGTGCTGTTCATGGATGGCCAATACAATATTTTGTATGATGCGAATTTAGAAAAAAAAACGGTTAGTTCCAAATTTTTATAATCAATTTGTGTATTTTGCACGTAGAATTGGCCAAAAAAAAGGAAAACCGGTATCATTATTGAAAAAATCGCAACAAAATTATGGCGGAAAGTCATGATAGCTGACAGATTGGTGAATGCTTGAAGAAATCATGCTACACTTTTTTCTTCGGTTGTAATCTTCCTTTTTATAAGAGTGGTTTGAGGATTTGCGCCCGTTGGAACAGATATGCGCAGGGCGAAGCAATACGAAGAGGGTGCACCTGGTAACAGGCACACCCTCCTTCTGTATTGATACCGGAATGTCTTCCAGACATTCCGGTTATCCAATCAAGTTGGCTATCTGACGAGAACCTTCCGGTTGTCGATGACATAGAGACCCTTCAGACCCTCAAGACTCGTGGCCTGCTTGCGGACGAGCTGTCCATCGACCGTGTAGATGTCAACCGGCTTGCCGTCGGGAGAGATGCCATCGATGCCCGTTGTGGTGAGAACAACTATTACGGGCCTTGATTCCTTGCCGTCAGGATATACGGCAGTAACGGCAAACTGGTGAGTGCCATCGGCCAGCCCACTTACGGCCGCTGTCAGTTCAGAGCCTTTGACATTGGTGTAAAGTCCACCGTCAACATAGACGTTGTAGCTTGCAGGCTCTCCTCCACCCACAGAATAGGTTACGTCGTCAACCAGGAATATGAACGCATCGTCCTTATTGGAAATGTGGCGTATGGCAAAATACTTGGAACCTTCCGGCAACTCTACGGAAACTTTCTCCCAGTCGCCCGCCGTTTTGCGGTCGCCGTCAATGGCAGTGAAGGATGCCGTCTCCTTGTCGGTCTTCGAGTAGAGCACCTGATATGTCTGCGGATATTGGGCTGAGCCGTCATTTGCCTTATAGTGCGTGGCATGGAAGCTGACAGTCTGCACCATGCCCGGGAGTTCAGGACTGATCAGCCAGTCGTCGTTATCGATAAAATCGGCCGCTGAGCCACCTTCCGGAATGGTAAATGAATAAATAGAGGCCAGGGCCTTATCACCGCTGTGCGGTGTCAAGGCTGCATTTTCTGTGGTAATGTTAAAGGTTCCGTCTCCCGTATAGTCTTTCGGTGCCCATACGGTGTATGCGAACGGTTTTTCCTGTGAAGGATAATACGTTTCTTTGAAGAAACCTCCCGTCATGCCCTTGTCACCGTCAACGAGTGTCCATTGGCCGATGTTCGCGTAGGCCCAGATGTCGTAAGACTCAAAGTCATCCGTCACCTCTGTGGTGGCATTGGCCGGGGAACTCCATGTGAGGATAACTCCACCTTCGCCTTCTGTCGCATTGAAATTTGTCGGAGCGGATGCAGTAGATTGCCTGATGGCAATCATGCTTTCAGCCCGGTTGTTCTCTGCCTTGAGGTCAACGTCTGATGCCACAACGGCCTT
>JALFBL010000011.1 GCA_022773395.1 Prevotella sp. | reverse complement strand
CAACTGCTTTTTCTCGAACATCTTCAGAGGCTCCGTCACGGTCTCGGTCCTTATCTTCTTCTCGCCGGCATACAGGTCAACCGTATAGTTGCTGCAGGTGTTCGAGCCGTTGTTTTCAACGGTGACTTCTATCACAGCCTTTTCACCCGCTTCAACGCTTTCGGGGGCACTCATCGCGATGCCGAGGTCGTCGGTATAGAAATCGCGGATCATGATGTTGTCGATGAAAAGGTTATCCGTGGTTTCGGTAAAGTTGCTGACGAAGCGCACCTGTGCATATCTGCTGCCCTTGAGACTGCTCAGGTCAACATTGAACTTCGTATAGTCGTCCTTCAACGCAACATCGGCAATCTTCTCAGATTCTCCGCCGTCCTTCGAGCCATAGATGGCGAGGTTGGAGTTCCCACTGCCTTTCTTGGCATCGAACAGCAGAGTAGGATGTGCAGAGGCGTTGAGGTTCAGTTTGCCTGTAGAAAGGAATCCTGTGCCAGGCTCCGACTCGGCATTCATCTTGAAATTAAGGGCTACGCCGTCACCATCGGTTGCATCCGAGGAAAGGCCAAGCGAGGAAATCATGCCATCGCTATACCACATAGTGTGGAACTTGGCACCTTCCATTCCTTCTATCAGAGGCAAATCGTAAGGTTTTCCGACCAAGACATAGCTACTGGTGAAACTGCCATTGGCTCCAGCTATACTTTGCGGCTGCACACCAAAATATTGGAAATTCTGTTCGCCTTCATCAAGGTTCATGCCCGAATACTCGTATTCACCTTTGTTCTTTACGCTTCCTATAGGCTGATCCAATACGAGATATGTAAATCCCCATAATGATTCGACGGTCAACGTGTATAAATTGTAATCTATTTCGGCCGGATCTACATATCCATTCTGCACGCCAGTATCTACGAGACTCCATTTCATTGCAACGACTCCCGACTTGTCGGTAACAGTCATTTCGGCAGGAAGGCTCGGGATGTCAAAACCCACATACAACGATACTTTTTCACTCTTCATTCCGGCATTGCCCTCAGCATCGTAAGGAAGTGCACAATAAGCATGCATACCGTGTGTCATCTTTTCCACATCATCAAATGGCAGCACCTGTCCCTTGGCTACGTCTGTGAAAGTCTTCACCAAAATACTGTCACGGTAGAGGTCAATCTTGGAGATGTTGCTGCCAAGGTCGCCACCACCCACATTCAGGGCAGGAGCCGTCACCTTTACGCTTGCCTTCAGTTCACCCTTTTCTGCTGCCGTCACCTCTACTGTCGGGGCTGACGGAGACTCTGCAGTTATGGTAGAGGCAGCGACATGAATGTTCTGCGCATAAAGGTAGAACATACCGGCATCGGTAATGGCATGGATTCCAAAATAATAATATCCCGTTTCTTCGACAAACATTCCTTCTTGACCGTAAGTCTGGAATTTTTCGGTATTCAGGGCTGTTGGCGGAACGATTACGGTTCCTGCACTCATTGCATCGGCAGTGGGCGTGTCTTCCGCCTTTGCCATCTTTATTTCAAACTTCTCGGGATATGCGGCTAAACCTGCTGCAAGCTCAACGCCGAATTCATAGCTCTTTCCCGCTTCAAGTTTTATTCCGGGAGTTACCAGCCAGTCGTCTCCGCTATTTACATCACTCCATGTATATGCTGCAAGTTTCTTCAGCCCTAAGAATGCCCATGTGGCTCCATCGTTGTTGGCATCGATGACCGTAAGCTGATTGAAACTTTCTTCAGTGGTCATATCGTTTACATAGGGCAAAACATCTACTTTTGCTTTTCTGATAGTGTTGTGCACCATGGGAGCAGCGATGTTGCGGTTCCACATTTTCTCAAATTCAGCCTTGTCGGCCTCTCTTTTTTCAATGGCTTGAATGAGCATGTTCTTTTTCAACATGTCGCCAACATTCAGCAGCGTTGCCGATTTGATCGTGTTCCTCCCATTGGGAGCAACCTTTCCAGCCACTCGCTCTTGAGCCTGAATGGGTAATGACAGCAGCCCCGCTGCCGCAATCACCATGAAAGATGTAAGTTTCTTACTCATGATCCAATTGTTTTTTTGTAAAACAAATATTAACTAATAATTTAAGGTATAGACGTTCTTGCAGAACGCACTGAAATGCGTCTTCTGACGTGCGGTTTATCTTACTCTGTCATGTGAGTGTTGTTCATGGATGGGCAACACAATATTTTTATATGATGCGAATTTAGAAAAAAAATACAATAAGTTCCAAATTTCCACAATCATTTTTTACATTTTGTGTGTAAAATTGTCCAAAAAGGAAAAATCAGCACCATTACAGAGAAGATTCGCAACAAAAATCATGGCAGAACGCCATGCCCGTTGACAGGTTGGTCAGTGGCCTCACACAATATAGACGCAACGATAGAATAAAAGATGCAATGACTGAAGAGGGGAAAAGACGGCATCCCGACAAATATTTTTCGCTTTTTGCACCATATCTTATAGATAATGTATATCTTTGTAGGGACAAGACATGGACGGCAATGCCGGAAAACGTATTTTCCTTGCATCTGCCCGAGCCGTTTCTTCAAAGGGCTTCCAATAGCATTGACTTCAAAGGGAACGAAATAAAACATATCATGGCGAAACATTCTTTATGGAAAGACGAATATTGGCTGATGCTGATGCAACTGTACCTGAGAAAACCGGAAGGCGTGAAACCGCTTTACTCGCGAGGAATGGTGGAACTGGCACTCGAACTGCACATACCTCCGAGATATCTGTATGAGCAGATGTTCAAGTTGAGACAGTTGGAGACACCCCGTATGGAAAAACTGTGGGAACGGTATGGAAACAGTCCCAGGCGATTGGCAAAAGGCGTTCAACTGCTCCGCGAAATGAAAGGCTTCAACAATGCCGACGCTTTTTACGAGGGAGTGGAAACGGTGGAATCATGGGAAACAGATTTCAAGCCGATGGAGAACTTCGACGGACTGATGCCCGTTGCGCTGATCATGATTCTCGACCTTTATTTCCGCCTCACGCCAAACACGATGGTAGAAGAAACGCCCGAAATCCAGGAACTGGCAAAAACCTTGAAACTGAAAGCGAAGAAAATCGTTGAAATCATGGACGCATACAGAATTTACGACCCATATTTGAACAAAGGAAAAATGATGGTGAGCAATCCGCTCGACCCTTACCGCAAGATATGGCAGCGGTTCGGAAACGACAATCCTGAAAAACTTTCATCTTTGGCAGCCCAATTGAAAGAATTTTTCAAATAAATATAGTAATTTTGCAGCACTATGGCGCAGAAACTCATTCAAACGCAAACACAAAAGTTGGTGCAGCAGCAACGACTCACACAACAGCAGATGCTCCAGATCAAGTTGTTGGAGATGCCTTTGGCTGAGTTGGAACAGAATATCCAAGCGGAAATCGACGACAATCCTGCCATGGAAACGGGCGATGCCGACGAATGGACGGATCCATCCGCAAACGAGGAATACGGGGAAGAAGAAAGTACCCATGAAGAGTCTTTTGAACAGGAGGAAAGACAGAGCGCACTGGACGAGGCACTGCAAAACATTGGCCGCGACGATGAAATGCCCGAAGCACGATTCTACGACAAAGGCAGCAGTGCCGAATACGAAGAGATGACCTATGGCGACCAAGTGTCGTTCTACGACAAGCTCAAAGAGCAGATGGGCGAAATCAACCTCACCGAGCAACAGACTTACGTCATGGAATATATCATCGGTTCTTTGGACAGTGACGGAATCCTGCGCAAGGAACTGGATGCCATCAGCGATGAACTGGCCATCTACCACAATGTGGACACTACGGAAACGGAAGTGGAAGAGGTGCTGAAAATGCTGCAAGGATTCGATCCCGCAGGCATTGGGGCACGCTCGCTACAGGAATGCTTGCTGATACAAATCGACAGAAAGAAGACATCTTCCACACAGGCACTGATGCACAAGGTGATTGCCGATTGCTACGATGACTTCAAGAACAAGCACCACGAAAAGATTGCCCAGCGACTTGGCATCACGGAAGACACACTGGAAAACGTGATGGAAGAAATCGTGAAATTGAACCCCAAGCCAGGTTCATCGATGGGCGAAACGGAAGGGCGGAACATTCAGCAAATCACGCCCGACTTCATCATCGACACAGCTGACGACGGTACGGTGACTTTCAGCATCAACAAAGGGTGCATCCCCGACCTTTACGTATCACCTGCCTTCGCCGACATGGTCCAGGAATACCAAAACAACAAAGGAAACATGAACCGCCAAACGAAGGAGGCACTGCTCTATGCCAAGGAAAAGGTGGACAGGGCGCGCGGATATATCGAGGCGGTGAAGCAACGACGCCACACGCTCTACGTGACCATGAAAGCCATCATTGACTGGCAAAAGAATTATTTTCAAAGCGGCGACGAGAACGACTTGCGCCCCATGGTGTTGAAAGATGTGGCAGAGCAAACGCAATTGGACATCAGCACCATCTCGCGCGTAAGCAATGCCAAATACGCCCAGACACGCTGGGGCACATTTCTGTTGAGACATTTCTTCAGCGAGGGCGTGAAAACAGAAAATGGCGAGGAATTCTCAACAAGAAAACTGCGGCTCGCCCTACAGGAAATCATCAGCAAAGAAGACAAAAACAAGCCCATGAGCGACGATGCCCTATCGGACATAATGAAGAAAAAAGGCTATGCCATCGCACGGCGCACAGTAGCGAAATATCGCGAACAGTTGGGCATTCCATCAGCAAGATACAGAAAAAAATGAAAGAAAGAAACTTGATATGGACGGCTCGGGTGCTGAGTGCCATCTTCAACCCGTTCTATCTTGCCATTGTAGGACTGATATTGCTGTTTATGTTCAGTTATCTCAGTCTTTTGCCCACCACATACAAACTGTCGGTGCTGCTCATCGTGTATATCTGTACCATTCTTTTGCCCATGTTCCTCATACGTCTCTATCGCCACCACCAAGGATGGTCGTTGATAGAATTGAGCTATAAGGAACGCCGCATGGTGCCCTACGTCATTTCCATTGTCTGCTATTTTCTCTGTTACTATGTCATGAATTTGCTGCACATTCCCTTTTTCATGAGCAGCATTCTGGTGGCAGCATTGGTCATACAGGTAGTCTGCGCCATCATCAACCTGTTTTGGAAAATCAGCACCCACACCGCCGCTATCGGAGGCGTGGCCGGATCGCTGCTCTCCTTCTCGGCCATGTTTTCGTTCAACCCCATCTGGTGGCTGTGCATCGTGATTGTACTGGGCGGAATGGTGGGAACGGCGCGCATGATTCTGCGTCAGCACACACTGTCTCAAGTGGTCACGGGATTTCTGCTGGGTATGGTATTGTCCGGATTCTCCATCCTGATGGTATAAAAGACAGACAAGCACGAGGATGGAAAGAAAAAGAATACATTTTGTATCATCAGAATATAGAAGAACATGAATCCACAAGTAAGCATTATCATGGGCAGCACAAGCGACCTGCCCATCATGGAAAAGGCGATGAAATTTCTCGACGAGATGGAAATTCCATTTGAAGTGAACGCCCTTTCGGCCCACCGCACGCCCGATGCGGTGGAAACCTTTGCAAAGACCGCCAAAGCGCGCGGTATCAAAGTGATTATTGCCGGTGCCGGAATGGCAGCAGCCTTGCCGGGCGTCATTGCATCCAGCACCCCGCTGCCCGTCATTGGCGTGCCCATCAAAGGCAGCGTGCTCGACGGCGTTGACGCACTCTACAGCATCCTGCAGATGCCCCCGGGCATCCCAGTTGCCACCGTTGCCATCAACGGTGCTATGAATGCCGCCATCCTTGCATTGCAGATCATGGCACTTGGCGATGAAGTATTGGCAAAGAAAATGGAATGCTACAAAGCCGGTTTAGGATCGAAAATAGAAAAGGCGAACAAAGAACTCGCCGAAGTGAAGTATCGGTTCAAAACAAACTGACAACAAATTTCAGCGGAATGGAGCGGCAGTTCAATACAAACCGATAAAAGGACAGAATAAAGAATCTTTGTCCGGAAAATGGATAAATGACAAGCATCAGGAGTATGATAGACTTATTTCAATATAGACGGAGAACGTCAACCGAAATCCATGTAGGCAACACACCGATGGGAGCGCACCACCCCATTCGCATACAGTCGATGACCACCACCGACACGATGGACACCGAAGCAAGCGTGGCGCAAGCCGAACGCATCATCAAAGCAGGTGGAGAATATGTGCGGCTCACCACGCAAGGCAAGCGCGAGGCAGAAAACATGAAGCACATCCATGCTGGCCTGCGTGCCAAAGGGTACACCACACCCTTGGTGGCCGACGTGCATTTCAATGCCAGTGTGGCGGACGTTGCAGCACTCTATTGCGAAAAAGTGAGGGTGAACCCCGGTAATTACGTAGATCCCGGGCGCACATTCAAACATTTAGAATACACCGACGAGGAATATGCAGAAGAAATCAAGAAGATAGAACGCCAATTCGTACCTTTCCTCAACATCTGCAAGGAGCACCACACTGCCGTGCGCATTGGCGTGAACCACGGTTCGCTGTCCGACCGCATCATGAGCCGCTACGGCGACACACCCGAAGGAATCGTGGAGAGTTGCATGGAGTTTCTGCGCATTTGCAAGCGCGAAAACTTCACCAACGTAGTGATTTCCATCAAGGCAAGCAACACGGTGGTGATGGTACGGAGCGTTCGTCTCTTGGTTTATCAAATGGAAAAAGAAGAAATGCACTATCCCCTTCATTTGGGCGTAACCGAAGCCGGAGAAGGCGAAGATGGCCGCATCAAGAGTGCCGTAGGCATAGGTGCCCTGCTGGGCGACGGCATCGGTGACACCATCCGGGTGTCGCTGAGCGAAGAACCGGAGGAGGAAATCCCCGTGGCACGTCATTTGGTTGACTACATCGGTCAGCGCACCGGCCATACGATGATACCTGCCCGGCAAGCCAGCGGTTTCGATTACCTACGTCCCGAAAGACGAAACACCCGGGCGGTGGGTAACATCGGAGGCGAAAACGTTCCCGTAGTAATTGCCACCCGCATGGCCACAGACGAAGGAATAACGGTATGCAGCTCCCAGGACATGATGCCCGACTATCTCTACACCGGTTCGCAACTGCCCCAGAGACGCGACACCAAACAAAAATACATCGTTGACTTCAACGCTTACCGCGATGAGGAAAACGTCTATCCCATTTTCCCCTACAATGCCGTTCCGTTCCTTTCCAGCACAAAGGCCAACCAAAAGTTTTTGGTGCTGCCCTACGGTGCTCCCAGCGAAGAGTACATTCCCTGCCTGAAAGCCCATCCCGAGGTGGTTGTGGTGTGCGTGAGCCAACACCAAAACAGAACGGGCGAACAGCGGGCACTGGTTCACCAACTGATGAACGAGGGCATTGCCAATCCCGTTGTCTTCTGCCAAGCATACCGCCACGCACAAGAAGAGAAAAGCCACTTCCAACTGGAAGCGGCGGCAGACATGAGTGCTCTGATGATAGACGGTCTCACAGACGGCATCTGGCTGATGAACCACGGAACACTTGCGCACGAAGACATCGAGCAAACCGCTTTCGGCATTCTTCAGGCAGCACGACTGCGCACCACCAAAACCGAATACATTTCCTGTCCCGGCTGCGGGCGCACGCTCTACGACCTGCGCACCACCATCGCCCGAATCAAGGAAGCCACCCAAGGAATGAAAGGCCTGAAAATTGGCATTATGGGGTGCATTGTCAACGGACCGGGCGAGATGGCCGATGCCGATTACGGTTATGTAGGAGCAGGCAGAGGAAAGATTTCGCTCTACAAACAAAAGGTTTGCGTGCAGAAAAACATTCCCGAAGCGGAAGCTGTAAACCGGTTGTTAGAGTTGATCAACAACGACAGGAAACAGGAATAGGAGACTCAGGCCTGGTCTCCTAAATAACTGTCCTTGAATCCCAAGAAATAGAGCACGCCGTCAAGCCCCATCGTGTTGATGGACTGTTCGGCATTGGCAACGACACGGGGCTTGGCATGGAAAGCAATTCCCAGTCCGGCCACACCAATCATGGGCAAGTCGTTGGCTCCATCGCCAACTGCAATGGTCTGTGCCAGATTCACCTTTTCTACCTGTGCAATGAGTTTCAACAATTCCGCCTTGCGGTGTCCGTCAACAATTTCACCAACATATCGTCCCGTCAGTTTGTTGTTTTCGTCTATTTCCAATTCATTGGCATACATATAGTCAATGCCGTAACGGCGTTGCAAGTATTCGCCAAAATAGGTGAAACCACCGCTCAAAATGGCTATTTTATAACCACACCGTTTCAATACCTTCATCAAACGGTCCACACCCTCCGTAATGGGCAGCCGCTCGGCAATCTCTTTCATCACGCCGGCATCCAGCCCCTTCAACAAGGCCACCCGTTCCTTGAAACTCTCCTTGAAATCAATCTCACCGCGCATGGCACGTTCGGTAATCGCCTTCACTTCATCGCCCTTTCCGGCACACATTGCCAGTTCATCGATACATTCCGTTTGAATCAGCGTAGAGTCCATATCGAAACAAATCAGGCGGCGCATTCTTCGGAACATATCATCTTTCTGGAAAGAGAAATCGGTTTCCATTTCCGAAGTGAGCCGCATCAACTCCGCCTGCAGGGCGGGTTGGTCAGCAGGATTTCCGCGAAGCGAGAACTCAATGCAGGCGCGCACATTCTTCTCAGGATTCTTCAGACTCATACGGCCGGTGAGACGTCGAATGGAGTCAATATTCAAACCTTGGTCGGCAATCACCTTCGTTGCCGCCTGTATCTGCCGTGCACTCAGGCTCCTGCCAATCACGGTGAGAATGTAGCGGTTCTTTCCTTGTCCGCCCACCCAGTCTTCATATTCATCGTTCTGAATAGGCGAGAATCCGATGTTCACGTTCAGTTCGGTGGCCTTGAACAGCAATTCTTTCATCACCTGTCCCGAATACGTTTCCTCTATGCGGATGAGCACGCCCAGAGAGAGCGTACTGTGAATGTCTGCCTGACCAATGTCGAGAATCTGTGCATTGTATTTTGCCAAGATGCTCATCACCGATTCGGTAAGTCCGGGACGGTCGCGCCCCGTCATGCGAATCAATATCTGCTCTTCCTTTTTTGTTTTCTGTTTCATAAAAAACTCCTTATCTTTTGTTTTACAACTATTCAAATCTTCTTCACGTTCGCATCAACTCCTTCTCTGCACACGGTCATTTCCTTTTCTCACCACAACCGCTGCCTTTTCCACAGCCATCATTTCACCACCGATGCAAAGGGACTCAGATTTCCCTTCACGTTCGTGAGAAAAGCCTTTGCCGAACCGAATTTCAGGAACATGTCCAGCCTCACGGGAATGTGATTGCTATCGTCTGTCACGTAGAACCTTACAATTTCCTTGTACTTTCCATCGTCCCATTCTACGTAAGATAATTCCAGACAACGGTATTTTTTCCCATTGTCGGCTTTCACAACGGTTTTCCCACGATACTTCAACTGCGATTTCTGAATGCTGTTTCCATCGGCAATCGGTATTTTCACTGCATAGCCCTTCTTCCAATTGGAGGGGTCGAAACTACGTGCCCGAAGAAAAATGTTGAGCATGTCGTACACACACTCCTGACTGGTGGCATTGATGATGGCCTCCTCGCCCTTATGGTTCAGCTTGCGCTGTGTCAGCTGCACGTTTCCTCCCTTGTAGTTGTACCACACCTCATCCACCGTATAGCGGCTTCCTTCGTGCGCTCCTTTCCGGAAATAGAGTGGCACCATGTCGGTGGAACAATAGGACAGCAACGTGTCGCGGAGCATAAACATCTTGTCAACCTTACTGCTTCCCCTTGTCGTCAGGCTCGACCTGTAAGCGTTCATGCCGTTGTAACGGCTCTGCACGGTGTACATAGAAGCCGTTCCGGCTCTTACCCATACAAATTTCCAATTGTAATAAAGATTGTAGGAGAGAAATTCTCCGCCCTTGAAGGCCGTATTGCTAAACTTGCACTGTGCCGATGCCTGAACTGCCAGCAATGCCAGCATCAACCAGTTCATGATGATTTTCTTTTTCATTCCTTCCTGTTTTATATTTGTAAGCGCAGGTGTTTCCGCCATGCGGTTCACTTGTTCCTGCATCCGGGTCATTGTATATCCGATATCCTTTTCTGGATATAGTCTATGCCCAATTTCTTGGCACGTTCCCAGTTGCGGCGGCGGATGGTCTTTGCCTTGTCGGCCTTCTGTTGCACGATGCTTCCCGGTTTCTGCCGGGCAACATTTACCGCCAAGGGATTCCATGAGCGTGTCACGTCCCACATTTCCTTGCATTCAATTTTTTCGGGATAATAATAAACGTTTTCCGCCTGCCGGTCTTCGTCATAGCTGCCCGTGTCCCACACGCCATTGCCGTTCCTGTCGATGAATATGCGCAGGTAGTAGGTGCCGGGGTACACGTAAAAGAACTCTGCGAAGCCCTTTTCGGCCTTCACCTCCTTCACCACTTTATCGCTCGAATTGAGCAGCTGTGCCACCACAGGCTCGTTCTGCATGCCCGTGAGTGTGAAAAAAACAGAAGCATATTCGTCGTTAGATCTCACCTTGAAGCCCATTTTCTGGGGTTTCGACACCTTTCCATAGATGTCTGTAAAAGCGGCCGAATCGATTTCCAGACTATATTCTATCTGCGGTTTCCACTCTCCCAGCAACTCGTAGGTGCGGTGCGACTTCGCTTTTTTCCGGAAGACAAAAGGCACTTCATACCAAAGCGTGTCGTACTTCGAGTAAAGATGTATCTTGGAAGAGTCGATGCCGGCCAGCGGAGTGTCGAACAAAACAAACTGGTTTTTGTCGGGGTCGAGTGCCGACGCCACTTCATATTTGGGTTCCAGAGCTGCCGCCGGCATTTCCTTTTCAAAAGGGTCACCCTTTTTTTTCGCCTTCTCCTGCTTCTTTTTCCACTCGCCATACTGTTTCTCCTTTTGTTTCATCCGTTTCTCGTAAGGTTCTTTCGAAAGCAACTCCAGAGAGTCGGTTCTGGGCACAAGCACGCCCGAAGAGTCGGTATAGTTATAGGTCATCTCTATGTGGAGCGTGTCCCTGTCGATCAGCGTGCTGTCCTTGAGCCAATACGTGATTGTGTCGTTCTTTTCGTTCGCCTCAACAACGAACGCATTTTCCGCGTTGAAATCCAGTCCTCTGATAGTGGGCGGCACCGCATCGCCATAACTGAAATAAACGCTGAACCGATTGGCGTTCTTCCGTTCGCTTTTCACAAAAAAGCGGTCGGTCTGACTTTCGGTGAAAGCCTTCAGCACAATGTCGTCCGGCAGATAATGCGTATAGGGAATCTGTATGATGGAATCGATGCGCAAGGAATCGCGCCAAATGGTATCCTGCCGCACATCGGGCCTTGACGAAGGCACCACAATGTCGTGATTGAAAGCAATTTTCTCGCTCTTTTGGCTAAAGAAATAGTTGCCGTCCATGTCTTGCAAGGCATATACCCTGTAATTTCCGGGCTTCACGCCTTTGATGGAAAAATGGCCTCGGCTGTCAGTCCGGCTCACGCGCAGAAACGGCTGGTGCCTGAACACCGTGTCCGTGAGATTGTCGTAAAGTCCTACCAGAATACCCTTGATGGGTTCCAGATTCTGCGACTCCACCACATAGCCGGCCACTTCCATGGTATCTATCTCTGCGCCCGTTGAAAACGAATAGGTGAAATTGCCCAGTGGATTGTCCTCGTTGTTGTCGGAAATGGCATCACTGAAATCAATGGTGTACGTCACATCCTTTTTCAAAGAGTCCTTCAGTTCGATGGAAATGTTCTTGCCGGCTCCCTTGATTTCCGCCATTTCCATTTGCGGGGGCGACACCACCACCTTTTCCGTAGGATTGTCCAATTTGATGAATTCGTCGAAGTGGATATACATCTTGTTGGTGTTCACGTGCGTTGCCTTGTCCTTGGGCGAGGTTCCAATGATACGTGGAGGCGTTTCATCGTACCATCCGCCATCGGGCTGCCCCATTTTGGCACATCCAGACATCGCGGCAACTGCCGCTGCCATGTACAAGACGTTGTAAAGGAGTCGTTTTACTTTCATATATCTGTAATGCGAAGCGTTATGGTTTATCAATCCAAGGATTCCCCATTATTCATCTTGAGCATCTGTTCGATGTGCTCCCTGTTGTTGCACAGGCGTGGAATCTTGTGCTGTCCGCCCAGCTTTCCTTTCATTTTCAACCAGTCGTTGAACAAGTCCTTGCGGGCTTTCACTATTTCCAATTCCTGCAGCGTGACATTCTTGAAGCGTTTTGCTTCGTAGTCGCTGTTGATGCGCTGCAATTCTGTGTCGAGCAACCGTGCGAACTCGCCGATGTGGGCAGGCTCCCTGGCAAACTCTATCAGCCACTGGTGGCGACATTTGGCATTGTTGTCCATAAACACAGGAGCCGCCGTATATTCCAGAACTTCCGCTCCGGTCTTCCGACAAGCATTGTGCAGGCCCTTTTCGGCATTATCCACAATCAGTTCTTCGCCAAAAGCATTAATGAAATGCTTGGTGCGCCCCGAAATAATGAACTTGTAGGGATTCTTGCCCGTGAATTTCACCGTATCGCCTATCACGTAGCGCCACAGCCCGCACGAAGTAGAGATTACCACGGCATAGTTCTTTCCCAACTCCACGCCCCACAAAGGCACGGTCATGGGGTTTTCCTTCTCGAACTCGTCCATGGGAATGAACTCGTAGAACACGCCATAATCAAGCATGAGCAGAAGCGAGGGGTCGCTAGGGTCATCCTGCAGTCCAAAGAATCCCTCACTGGCATTATAGGTTTCCATGTAGTGCATTTTGTCCGAAGGAATCAGGTTCTCGTACTGTTTCCGGTAGGGCGTAAACGCCACGCCTCCATGGAAGAACACTTCCAGATTGGGCCACACCTCATTGATGTATTGCTTGCCAGAGAGTTCCAGCACACGCATAAGCACCGAGAGCATCCACGACGGAACGCCGCTGATATTGGTCACGTTCTTGTGAAGAGTTTCCTGCGCTATCCGCTCGCGCTTCACTTCAAAGTCGCTCAGCAATGCCGTAGATTTTTTGGGCACACGCATCAAATTCACCAAAGGGTTGATGTTTTCTATCAAAATGGCACTGAGGTCGCCCACCAGTGTGTTGCGCGAGTTGTAGTTGGGCACATGGCTTCCGCCGAGAATCAGTCCTCGCCCATCGAACATCCGGCTTTCGGGATGGTTTCTCAGATAAATGGCCACCGAGTCGAAGCCACCCGCATAGTGGGTACGCTTCAGGGCTTCGTGGCTGATGGGAATGAACTTGCTTTTCTCGTTGGTGGTGCCCGATGACTGAGCATACCATTTCACCACACCCGGCCACAGCACATCGCTCTCACCGTGGCGCATGCGGTCAATGTCGTCTTTCAAATCATCGTAATGGTTCAACGGCACATTCTGCGCAAATGTTTCATACGACTTGATGGTAGAAAAAATATGTTTGCGGCCATATTCCGTATGCTTGGCATGCTCCACGAGTTCTTCCAGCACCTCTCGCTGCAAGTCTTCGCCCCATTTGACATGTCGTTCCAACTCTTTCTGCCGCGACAGAAAAAAGTTCCTGACAATTCCAGTAACGCTCATTATTTATATAAATGCATTTGGGTACAAAGATACGGCAAATCTTTGTAAAAAAAGAACGAATGTGCAAAAACCCTTGTTGGGCTGCATGCGCTTTCCACCTCATTGCACAACGTTTTTTACCAATGTTCATTTCCCTGCAACTATTCAGCAAATACGCCATACTCCTCTGTTACGTGTGTACATGCATCTCGGTAGCCAATGTTTTTTTATGTTATACGACTACCACAAAAAAGATATTTAACGTGAGTTCGACGAATTCCAAGTGTCTGTAAATTTGGTAATTAGCGAAATCTGTTGTAACTTTATAGTGCTGAAATACAAAAATTATAAACAAAAACCGCTATGGTCACCGAGGATAAAGTTTTTCGCAAGATCAAGGAACTCCGGAAATATTTTGTATGGCAGACGATTTGGCTACGCCGATTTACAATTCTGCAGGTCTTTTGATGCAATGATGGCAAAATATACAATAAAACCTACTGGCAAGAGGAAATATCACCGTGATTCCACCATGTCAAAGGCAGAAG
>JALFBL010000003.1 GCA_022773395.1 Prevotella sp. | reverse complement strand
CGTTTGGAAATGGAACGCTGTTCAAGATGCAAGAACTCTGCGATAATCAAACGGGCTGAACGCAAAGCCGTATCACCACTGGTTATTGGAGCAGCCACAACTCCCAGCATGGCCAAAATTCCGCCAAAAGTGCCCAGCCATCCTTCACTGACAATGGTAACCACTTCGGGAGCCTGAGGTATTCTTTCACTGAGCTTGATCCCCAATTCTGCAGCAGCACCTCCATAAAAAAAATAAGATGAAACTGTTGCCCAGATAAGTGCCACCAACCCTTCTGTAATCATTGAACCATAAAACAAAGCGCGTCCTTTTTTCTCGTTTTGCACGCAGCGGGCCATCAATGGACTTTGAGTGGCATGGAAACCACTGATGGCACCACAGGCAATTGTGATGAACAAGGCTGGAAAGATGGCTCCCCCTTCTGGATTCATATTGGCCAGTCCGTCCGACATTTCAGGCAGCGAGGGCCATTTTACGAAAAGTACGGCCATCAACGCCACAGCCATGAACAACATGGAGAAAGCAAACAGGGGATATATCTTTCCGATAATTTTGTCGATGGGCAACATGGTGGCAATGATGTAGTAAATGAAAATCACTCCACACCAAATGTACACCCAAACAGTGCCTTTACCACAGAAACTTCCCAAGATGAGTGCAGGACTGTAAACAAAGACCGCCCCCACCATCATCAACAACAGAATGGCAAAAACAAGCATGACGTTTTTGGCAGGCAACCCTAAATACTTTCCAACAAGTTCGGGTAACCCTGCCCCTTCGTTTCTCATGGAAAGCATTCCGGAGAAATAATCATGAACCGCTCCTGCGAAAATACAGCCAAAAACAATCCATAGGTATGCAGAAGAACCGAACTTGGCTCCCATGATAGCGCCGAAGATGGGGCCTGTCCCTGCAATATTGAGAAACTGAATCATAAAAATCTTCCAGTTGGGAAGAACCATGAAGTCAACACCATCGGCTTTTGCGACAGCTGGCGTGGAACGGTCATCCGGACTGAATACACGCTCAATAAACTTGCCATAGACAATATAGCCTACTACCAAAGCCATAAGACTCAACGTAAAAGTAATCATCTGCTCACGTTAAAATTAGCTGTATTTCAAATTATATTTACTTTATATTTAAGGCTATCTCAGACCTTTTTTTAAGTAATTAAACATCTTTGTCTTAAATGTAAGGCAAAGGTAAAAAAAATATTTGGAATGAGGAAAAATAATAGTAACTTTGCGCTCAAATTTGAGTTTATGATGAAAAGACCGTTGGTTGCCATTCTGTTGACAACCGTTGTTATATTGCCGATGATTGGCAAAGAAAAATCTTCCGCTTCTCCCGGTAAAGAGGTGCGCGCCGTATGGCTTACAACCATCGGAGGGATAGATTGGCCCCATACTTATGCGCATGACGAATACACCATCAACAAACAAAAACTGGAATTTGTCAACATCTTGGACAAGCTCAAAAAAATAAACATTAATACTGTTTTGCTGCAAACACGCATAAGGGGAACGGTTATTTATCCTTCATCATTCGAACCTTGGGACGGCTGTGTGAGCGGAAATCCCGGCAAGAGTCCAGGTTATGACCCTTTGCAATTTGCCATTGAGGAATGTCACAGACGGGGGATGGAACTACATGCTTGGGTGGTGAGTCTTCCTGTTGGAAAATGGAACGCATTGGGTTGCAGACAACTGCGCCAACGATTTCCCTCAATCATTCGCAAGATAGGTGAAGACGGATTCCTGAATCCGGAAATGCCGAAAACTGCTGAAGTTCTTGCTGATGTTTGTGGAGAAATCACCAAGAACTACGACATCGATGGCATTCATCTTGACTATATCAGATACCCCGAAACTTGGAAAATCAAAGTGCCGCGCCAGCAGGGGCGAGAAAACATCACCTATATTGTGAGAAAGGTTCACGACCGTGTGAAGTCTATCAAACCTCATGTGAAAATGAGTTGCTCGCCCTTGGGCAAGTATGATGACTTGGCACGCTATTCTTCAAAAGGTTGGAATGCGCGGAATACGGTTTGTCAAGATGCCCAAATGTGGCTGAAGAGTGGGTTGATGGATCAACTCTACCCCATGATTTATTTTAAGGAGA
>JALFBL010000099.1 GCA_022773395.1 Prevotella sp. | reverse complement strand
AACAAGGACGCACGGAGGGACTTCATGGACTTCCTTCTCAGCGAGGTAGAGCCGACCTATTGGAGAGAGATACTTAAACAGACAATCTAAAAACGACAGCGATATGAAAGGAACAGACCATTTCAAAAGAACGATACAAATGTATCTGGAACAGCGGGCGGAGGAAGATACGCTCTTTGCGAAGAAGTACCGCAACCCTGCCAAGAACATAGACGAGTGCGTGACCCACATTCTGAACCATGTGCAGAAAAGTGGTTGCAACGGCTTCACGGACGGAGAGATATTCGGGCAAGCCATCCACTACTATGAGGAAAACGAGATAGAGGTGGGCAAACCTATAAACTGCCAAGTGGTGGTGAACCATGTTGTGGAACTCACGGAAGAGGAAAAGGCGGAGGCACGTCAGAATGCAGTCCGCAGATACCAAGAGGAGGAACTCCGCAAGTTGCAGAACCGCAACAGACCGTCAGCGAGAAAAGAAAACCAACCCCAACCCTCATTATTTGATTTAGGCTTATGAAACCGAAGACCAAGATACAGAAAGAGGTGGCAAGACTTTCAGCCAACCTCCGCCCCATATCAACGACACAAATTGAATGGGCATACCGCCACTGCGTTGAACATATCGGCTACCGCA
Source organism: Prevotella sp. (assembly GCA_022773395.1). Classification (GTDB taxonomy): domain Bacteria; phylum Bacteroidota; class Bacteroidia; order Bacteroidales; family Bacteroidaceae; genus Prevotella. Next base: position 5,533 of record JALFBL010000099.1, on the reverse strand, counting down.
CCAAGAAAGGGAACATTACCTGCTCCGACTGCGGTCACGAGTGGCACAGTGACAGTGGACTATGCGACACCCTTGAAGGTTGCACCTGCCCCAAATGCCATGCCGAACTCAAAGTGCAGGACACACGCAAACGTATCTACAAGGAAACGCAGTATTTCAGCGTGATAACCACCTGCAAAGGCTATCAGGTAATCCGTGTGGCGCAGGTCAGATGCGAGAGCAGGAAAGGCGAGCCGATGCACTTCTATTGCCACGAGGTTGTGCAGCGTTGGATTTCACCCGACGGTAAGGTTACGGACATGGCGTTGCTTCGTGGCTTCACATTCTATTACTGCGATGTATGGGCATTGTGCAGCGCGATGGAGATAAGACCGCACAACAGCCTATACGATGATGTTGTGGCAAGAAGCTGTGCATATCCCAAGATGAGGGTATTACGCCAACTCAGACGCAACGGCTTCAAGGGCGATTTCCACGGCATTTCCCCCGTGCGTCTTTTCAAAGCCTTGCTTTCAGACCCAAGAATTGAAACCCTTATGAAAGGCGGTGAGATTGAGGTCATGAAACACTTTCTTTTCAATGCCCGTACTGCCGATGAATGCTGGGCATCATATCTGATTGCCAAACGTCACAAGTATCGGATAGACAATTTCTCCATGTGGTGCGACTATCTGCGTATGCTCAACAAACTCGATCAAGACCTCCGCAACCCGAAGAACATCTGCCCCGAAGATTTCATGGCGGCACACGACAACGCAACCCGAAAGATTGAAGCCATACACGAGAAGGAACGAGCCGAACAACGCCGCCGCTGGGAGATTGAAAGGCGTGAGCGTGAACAACAGCGGCAACTGCAAAGGGAAAAAGATGCGGAGGATTTCATTGCCAACAAATCCAAATTCTTCGGATTGGTAATCACTGACGAGGAAATAATCATCAAGGTGCTTGAAAGCATAGACGAGTATTACAGCGAGGGCAAGGCACAGAACATCTGCGTGTTTGGCAGTGAATACTACAAGAAAGCCGACACCCTCATACTCTCGGCAAGGATTGGCGGTGAGATAATTGAAACCGTAGAGGTGGATTTGCGGACACTCAAGGTGGTGCAGTGCCACGGCAAGTACAACCAAGACACCGAATACCACGAGCGTATCATAGACCTTGTGAACAAGAACGCCAACCTTATCCGTGAGCGGATGAAAGCGGCATAGCATAAACCCTAAAACAACATTGATATGGAAGTAAGAATTGAAAGTATGATTTGTGTGTGGGATGATGCAATCTCCACGATGTTCATTGAATTTGTCAATCTCCTCACTCTCACAACGAGTGAGGGGGAATTGAGAAAGAGGGTAAAGGCGTGTGCCGAGAAACACGGACTTGACAAGTTTTTCTTTTACGGTTTCGGCTCACACCATTTCTACCTGCACCAACGCCACGCGAGCAATCCCGAAATGGTGATGAAGAACAGAGTTCTGTCTGTACATTTTTAACCATCTAAAAAAACAACGATTATGGCAACACGGATGACAATCAACGGAGTAAGCACCTGCACTGACGCAGGTACGGAGAAATATGAGCGTTTCCAATCGGGTATCGGCAGACGCAAGCGGACACTTGTGCAGTACGACTACCGCCATACGGACGGAGAACTGTTCGCTTGTGTCAAACCCACATTGGACGAGTGCCGAACCGCAAGGAACAAGTGGCTGAACGCAAAGCAGGGAAAGGAGGGCAACCGATGAACACGACCTATCAAACGCTGATAGTCAAATTCAGCGAATCTATCACGGCATTGGACGGTATCTTTGACGATGCCCAAGCGTGGGGAACGGACACCCTCAAAGGGTGGATAGATGATTACGAAAGCACACGTTTCACCGCCACCGACAGCCATACGGCGGTCATCACGAGCGAATACAATATGGAATGTGTGAAGGAGTGGTTGCAACGGCAGACACCCATTGCCGAGATTCGAGAATTTTGAACAAGTTGGCGGTGTCCGCACCGCCAACACATAAACCTCTAAAAACAAAGGATATGATAGCAAAAACGATATTACAGCAGATAGGCGGAAGAAGATTTACCGCCATGACGGGCAGCCGTGATTTCATCGACATGGGCAACGGTTTACGGATGAGCCTTACACGGAACAAGACAAGTGCCAACCGCCTTGACATCATCTATGACGCAGGGGCAGACCTCTACAATATGCGCTTCTACCGCAGGACGTTCAGCAAAAAGACCTTTGAGTGCAAGACAAAGGACATTGCCGTACACGAGGGTATCTATTTTGATATGCTGGAAGAAATGTTCACGATGGTGACGGGACTTTACACACGCTTTTGAGTGGTGGGGCGGCGAAAGCCGCCCTACTTTCTTTCAGTGAGCAGGATGGCGGACAAAGAAAGTAGCAAAGAAACCTTTGTCCAATCTGTGATACAATGTCGTATTAATATGATAAAAAGAGTATTAAAGTGAAATATAGATAACAGAAATCGTGTGTCTTATTATTATTGAATTTTGAGACACACGATTTTTTCTTGTTTATACTAAATGCCTAATTCTGCTTTTTATCCACAACCCAATCGTCAATCTCAGCAACGTAATTTGCCCAACAAGGTCGATGTTCCATTAAGGTCACTATTTCAGCAAATGCAGTTTGTTCAGGCATACCACTATTGGTTATTGGGGTGTTTAACAAGTCGTGATGGTCTTGTACTGGTCCAGTTGCCTTGATATGAGGTATTAAGCTGTGTACTGCATCGTCTAATGTTTTTAATTCGTCCGTGATGAATTCTTCGGGCTTTCTATTTACAGGCAAACAGAATTGTTTGATTTTTGATAATAGTTTATCACGTCTTTGCTGACTATCATTATCTGTTCCTGTTATTACGCGATTTATTTTTGTTCTTTTTTCAGCTTCTGCAACATCAACATCACCATCCAATACAATAAGCGTATTATCCAATGTTTCACCTCTAAGTAACAATCCTGCACCTACAAGATATGAATTTTCTTTTGAACCAAATTGAGATACCTTACAAGATTGTTCTAAGTTATGTGTTCGCAGTATCTTACGAACTAAAGCTTCGGCAAGATTGTCCTCAACCATTATTTCAAGCGGTTTAGGACATATACCAGTAAGGCGTTTTATACAATCAGGGGTTGTTCGTTCCAAGCATATAGAAGTTTTGCCATTTGTATCATTGACGAGATGTCGTATATTTATAAAGTTACAATCAAGTAATTCTTCACGATGGGAAGTAAATACTATTTGTATATTCCTTGTGTTGCATTCATCATTCAAAACCTGCATTAACCTCAACAATGCTTCAGTATGCAATGTTAAATCTAATTCATCAATCAAGATTAATGAATAATCGGGTATTGAGTAAATCGTTTCAAGAAATTTAATAATACGTTGTTCTCCAGCACCCATGTAAAGTGACGGATACTGAACAGCCCCATATGTTAATCCTTTGTACGACTTTCGTTCATTCCAATAGTTAATAAAATCACCATAGTTACGATGCATTATAAAAGAAAGTTTTTCTTTTATTTTTTCACCCAAAACCGCATCATCATATGCTTCACGTATTAATGGAATACGTGATGTTCTGGATTCTATCTCCATATCAGGAACACAACTGTCAATACCAATATAAAAAACTTCTCGATGTGGTCTTGTTTGATACCGGGGGCTCCATCGATCTCTGTTTTTTTTATATTCTTTTCTTTCTGGAGCCATTGCAGCACCATTTATCATTTCATATTCAATGGTAAATTGACTGCCATTCCATAAATCTAAGGTTGTTGGAATGAAAAAATTAGGAAATTTGAAATTCCTCCGAGTACTATTTGCAACAGGTTGATACAAACACGCAAGAGCGTGAAGTATAGTTGATTTTCCAGAACCATTTGTTCCGAAAATACCCGTAATATGTTTATTTTCAAACGAGATTTCCAAATTTTCCAAGTTTTTCAACTTACGAAATTGAATTTTTTGAAGTCTTTGAGGTCTGTTTCTAATGGGCATTATTGTAAGTTTTTACTTATTAAATACAAAAGACGTGCCAATATGAAATATGACACGTCCCTTGTCAGTTTTGTCAGTCCTTTTATGGCACATACAGCAGTGCAAACTCCGCCTTTCTCCGTTTGAGCAACATGGCGTGGCGTTTTCCCTTGTAGTTACAGAAGGAGATATACTCACGGTAGATGTTTCTGTCGCCAGCCTCCAGCTTCTTTATCAAGGTGCTTTTAGGGATTGTCTTGCTACCCAAAAGCCGGTATGGACCCACGTTGTAGGCAAGCGTGGCAAGGATTAGACTGTCTTTTCCGAACTGCCGGAACATCGTGCAGAACTTCCGCAAGTCTTTCCGCAGAAGCACGTCCGCCTGCCGCTTCGTCATGGTGCGTGCAGAATACCTTTCTCCCGGCAAAATTCTATGACCCCAGCCCACGTATGGGTGGTGTTTTTCCGAATGCCAGCCTTCAAAATATTTCGTGCAGCGTACCGCCCGCTCGAAAAGTGGCAGCCGGTAGATTGCCGCCTGCCCGTCCGTTCCCTCTTGGCGGCTGATCCGTGCTGACACGGAACAGACCGCCAGAAGCGAACAGAGCATTGTCATGAATACACGCATCATCTTCATACACGTTTGAAACTTCCGATGGGTATGGCGGCAAAGCCGTCATCTTTGATGTTCCGGTTGTTGAAGTCAAATTCCAGCTCATAGGAATTTTTGAAATTATCCTCCACCACCACGATGAAATTATGCGCCTCGTCACCCTCCGCCGTATAGTACAGGCGGAACTTTTCGTTCTCCAGCAGGTAGCGGTCGTTGGGCAGGAAAGTAATGCCGTTATCCATTTTGAGCGAGCCTTCCCCCTCGAACTGGAAATAGCGGATGGTATAGAGCGTCCCCGAAAAGTCGCCCTCCTTTTTCAGTTCACAGCGGATTTCCACCGTCTGCCCCTTCGCCATCTTGTTCGGCACGGGCATGACCTCCACCGTGAAGGGATAGGACTGTTGGATGTCCATGTCGTCGTCACACGACACGAGGGTGAACGACACGGCGGCTATCAGGCATAACGCCACCGCCTTAAAGATGGATATTCTCTTGTTTCTGTTGTTCAATATGTTCATTGTTCTTCGATTTTTAGATGGTTGTTTTTCTGTTTTTTCGTTGTCCGTTGCAAATACTCGTTCAAGTCCTTGCAACCGTCATAGAGGAAAGAGCGGTCAGTGACACGCTCCCCGTATCGCCCCACAAGCGCGGCAAGCGTCCGCCGTCCGGCATCGTCACGGTCGAGGAAACAGACGATGCTCCCGTAGCCGTCCAGCAATCCCGCCGCCTTCTCCACGTTGGCGACGGAGTTCAGCACAAGGCAGTCAGCGTTACCGGTTACACCAAGCGTCACGGCAGAGAGAAAGTCCATGAAGCCCTCGAACACGAGGCACTCGTCAGCCGGGATGTCATTCGCCTTTACCAGTGATACAGACTTCGGAGGTATGCAACCCTTGAAATAT